>CAZWVG010000059.1:0-25785 GCA_964637355.1 uncultured Gemmatimonadaceae bacterium | reverse complement strand
GCGAGCTTCTGCGTGAGGTCGACGATCGTCTGCGCCGCGCGCTGCGAGTCGGGATAGGTCGCGTTAGGCAGCACGATGCCGAAGGTCATCCGCCCCTCGGCGTCGAAGCCTGCGTCGACGCTGGTGAGGTTGCGGAAGGTGCGGATCAGGAGACCGGCCCCGATCACCAGCATCACGGCGAGGGCGATCTCTCCCACCACCAGCCCGCTCCGCATGCGGCTCCGCCCGAGGCTCACCGTGGTGCGCGCCCCTCCCTCCTTGAGCGCCGACGTGATGCTGGCTTCGCCGAGATGGAGGAGCGGGGCCAGTCCGAATATTATGCCGGTCCCGATCGCGACCGCGACGGTCACGAGGAGCACCACCGGGTCGAGCGTGATCTCGGTCGCGCGCGGGATGCTCTCCGGGTTCGCGGCGAGGAGCGCCTTGAGGCCGGCGTACGCCACCGCGAGACCCAGCGCCGCACCGAGCAGCGAGACCACCGTTCCCTCGGCGATGAACTGCCGCAACACGCGCCCGCGCCCGGCGCCTAACGCGGTACGCAGCGCGAACTCCTTGTGCCGCGACTCGGCGCGGGCGAGGAGGACGTTGGCGACGTTGGCACAGGCGATGAGGAGGACGAGGGCGACCGCCCCCTGCAGCACCCATAGCGCGCGTCGCACGTTGCCGACCACTTCATCCTGCAGCGGCGCCATCTGCATGCGATGCGTGGAATCGTTTGGGACGTGGCCGTTTCCGACCCACTCCCGCCAGCTGCGCAGCATTCCGCCGAGTTCCGCGGTGGCTTGCGCTTCGGTGGCGCCGGGCGCCAGGCGTCCGACGAGGTAGAGATAGTGCGACCCGCGATTCTCCCGGTTGGCCGGATCGAGTCCGAGCGGCACCCACAGCTGCGCCTTGGCATCGTGCAGGTCGAAGCCCGCCGGCATCACCCCGAGCACGGTGGTGGGGACGCCATTCACCTGGACGCGCTTCCCGATGATGGCGAGGTCGGCTCCAAAGGTGCGCTGCCAGAGCTCGTGGGCGAGGACCACGACGGGCTCTCCGTTCGGCACGTCCTGCTCGGCGGTGAAGACGCGGCCATGCTCGGCGTGCGCACCAAGGATCGTGAACATGTTGGCGGTGACCGACGCGACATTCACGCGCTCGGGACGGTCGCTCCCGCTCAGGTTCACCGCACCCATGCGATACGCCGCCACTCCCGAAAAGGCCCGCGTATGATCGACGAAATCGAAGTACTCGGGCGGCGAGACCCAGAACTTGTCGAAGCCGAGCGTGGGGAACTGGCTCGTGATGAACATCAGCCGGTCGGGGGCCGGGTAGGCGAGCGGCTTGCGCACGACGCTGTTCACCACCGAGAAGATCGCGCTGTTGGCGCCGATCCCGAGCCCGATCGTCAGCACCGCGACGACCGCAAATCCGGGCGAGCGGCGGAGGAGCCGGGCGCCGTGCTTGAGGTCCTGCCAAGCGGTCGCGAAGAGCGAACCGCCGGAGGTCGAGAGCGCGTCCTGCGAATGAGCCGATTGCATGCTGGGAGGCCTCGGGGGATTGGGCCGATCGAGCCGCGCCGGGAATGCGGAGCGTGAGCGCGCAGCGTGAGCACGCAGCGTGGACGCGCAGCGGGAGCACGCAGCGGGAGCGCGTGCTCCACGCTCGCTCTGACAGCGGAGAGTAGGTCACGGTTCGTACCGGCGCCCTGGCGCGCCACGCATTCGCCGCGCGACGCAGCGTGAGGAGTTCGAAACGTCCGCAGGCGCGCCCTACCGTCACCACTCCTCGCGTGATAGATCACCCAGATACCAGACCCCTCATCCCCCGGAAGGAGAGCGTGATGTCGAAGAAGGATCTCAGCCGACGCGACTTCGTCGCGGGCGCCGGCAAGGTGGCGTTGGGCGCCGCGTTTCTGCCCTCGGATTTTCCCATGATCGTCCCGCGCCACGTGCTCGGGCGAGGCTTTCAGGCCCCGAGCGACACGGTGAACTATGCCGTGGTCGGGTTCGGCGGCATGGGTGGCTCCAACGCGATGGCCCTCTCTGCCACCGAGAAGCTCGTCGCGGTCTGCGACGCCGATCTCGCGTATTCGCAGAAGAGTGTGGATGGTCGCACCACACCGCGAGGAAATGCCGCGCTCACGCCGGCGCAGCAGCGGCTCAAGGAGCAGTATGCGGCGGCCGCGAAGTACACCGACTTCCGCGAGATGCTGGAGAAGCAGAAGGACATCGACGGCGTCGTGGTCGCCACGCCCGACCACCTGCACGCCGTCGTTGCCAAGCGCTCGATGGACATGGGAAAGCACGTCTACGTGCAGAAGCCGCTCACCTGGTCGGTGCACGAGGCGCGCGTGCTGCGCGAGACCGCGCTCAAGAACCCCAAGCTCATGACGCAGATGGGGAACCAGGGACACTCGAGCGAAGGGGCGCGGCTGATCAACGAGTGGATTGCAGCTGGCGTGATCGGACCGGTGCACGAGGTGCATGTGTGGACCAATCGCCCGGCTGGCTACTGGCCGCAGGGCGTGCCGCGCCCGGGCGACACGCTTCCGCTCCCTCCCAAGGGGACGCTCAACGGCTTCGGGACGCCGTGGGGACAGTCGACCATCAACGCGACGCTGGCGCGGGCGATGGAGGACAACACCATGCCCGAGGGGCTGCGCTGGGATCTGTACCTCGGCCCGGTGAAGGAAGACATCCCCTATCACCCGATCTACCATCCCTTCAACTGGCGCGGGTGGACCGATTTCGGCATGGGCGCGTTAGGCGACATGGGGGCGCACCTGATCGACCACCCCTTCTGGGCGCTGGGCCTCACCTATCCCACCAGCATCGAGGCGACATCGTCACCGTTCGGGATGATGGTGGTCCCGGGCGACACGTCGCCGCGCCCGAAGATGCGCCCGGTCTCGTATCCGCTCGCTTCGACGGTGCACTACCAGTTCGCAGCGCGAGGGAACCAGCCCCCGGTCAAGATGTTCTGGTACGACGGCGGACTCTTCCCGCCGCGCCCCGACGTGATCCCCGACAACTCCCCGACCGACGCCGTCCTCAAGAGCGAGGGCGGGGTGATCTTCAAGGGGGAGAAGGGGGTGCTGATGCACGACACCTACGGATCGAACCCCCGCATCTATCCGGATTCGCTGATGCAGGCGGCGAAGCGTGTGCCGAAGTCGATGGCGCGCATCGAGGGGACGCACGAGTTCAACTGGGTGCGGGCGATCAAGGGCGAGGCGAAGACCAGTTCGCCGCTCGAGTATGCCGCGCAGCTGACGGAGACGATGCTCCTGGGCGTGGTGGCGCTGCGCGCCGGCCAGGGGCGCAAGATCCTCTACGACGGCGCCAACATGCGGATCACCAACGCCGGCACCGGGGACAACGACTGGAACCAGTACCTCACGCGCGAGTATCGTGCGGGGTGGGAGGTGTAGCGACGCCTTCGCGGCTTGGCGATCGATGACAGGTCGCCGAGCCGGATGCCTAACGTCTCACATCGCCTGGCCTCGCGCCGGGCGATGTGCGTTTCTCCCCTCCCAGCCAGAGCAAGGCATCGAGCACCATCCCATCCTGCACCGCATTGCCGAAGGTGTGCGAGAGCGTGCGGTTCGTCGTGTCGACCTTGTGTTCGTAGTCGATGTCGTTGTGCCCCATGTTGAAGTAGACCATGCGATAGCGCCGGTTGGTCCACGCCACCGGGTAGTAGCCGTCGTGCCAGATCTCGTGCGGCTTCGGGCCGGTGCCGAGGGGAAAGCTCGCCGGGTCGATCGAGAGGAGGATGTCGATATCGGGATTGGTGCGAAGGTCGTGCTCCCAGCGGTACCACTCGTTAGGGGACGACGCGAATGTCGCAGGGAGGGCGCGCGTCACGGGGTGCGTGCGATCTTCCACGCGCAGTACCGCCGACGTGGGACGCCAGGTGTTGCTGACGTACTGTCCACTCCCGAGGAAGGTGTCGTGGTACCAGGGCCAGTTCGCGGGATAGTCGGAAGGGGAGAGCGCGAACGCCGAGAAGTGAAAGCCCATCCACGCGCCGCCGTTCTTCATGTATCGCTCGAACGCGGCGCGCTGCGCCGGATCCTCGGGACGGGTGTCGAGGAAGACGACGACGTCGACGTTGCCTAGCGAGTCGTCGGCGAGGCGCGCCCAGTTGGACGTGGTGTCGAAGGCGAATCCCTGGCGCGCGGCGACTTCTGGAAACCACCGCACGGCCTCGCGCACGAAGCTGATGTGGGCCTGGTCGCGCTGCGCCGTGAAGAAGGCGAGGACGCGGAAGGCGGGAGGGTGCGACTGCGCATCACGCGCCGGCATTGGCGCGACGAACGCGGTCAGGAGTACAACGCTCACCAACGTCACGCCGATCCGGTGCAGTGCGGCCAATTCTCCCCCGGGCGTTGCAGCTCACTGGTCTGCGGTTATCACCACGCGTCGTTCCCAAACTATGCATGATCCTGCGCGATTGCGCCGTGAGTCGCGCCGGTCAGTCAGAATGCATATCGCGCCCCAAGCGTGGGATACACGAGCAATCTCCCGTCGGTCGCGTAGACGTTGCGAGACACTCGCACCTCCGAGCCGACCGAGAACAACGCGCCGACGCGATACCAGACCTCGTTCTCCATCAGGAGCGCCGAGCGCTTCCCCGAGAGCGGAGCCGTGTACGAGTCGCCGTGATTCCGGTTCTGCGTCCACCCGACCGCGGTCGACGCGAACGACCAATGCGTACCGAGCGCGCGCCCCCAGTACAGCGAGAGCTGCGGATCGTGACTCGCCTTCGCGAAGTTTGTGCGCTTGTAAGCGATGTAGGCGCTTCCCCACCCTCCCTTCAACCGGAACGGGCGCACCGCGCCGAGGAGATACGCATTGTCGAGCGTGTACCCACCGCTCCCTCCGTCGAAGAGACCGAGCCCGCCGGAGTACCCGACGTGCGTGTAGAAGGGCGTTGAGCCGACGCGTACCGATTGCGACAGCTCCACGTACACCTTGGACAGGTTCTCCCGTTCACCCGCGAGGTCGCCTTCGAGCTTGATAAGGAAGGAACCGAAGGAGAGCGGCTTGAAGTGCTTGAAGACGATCGACGGAAAGTTGCGGGGATTGTTGCTGGGATCGAGGGCGTGCCGTACGTCGTAGTGGAGTTGCAACTCCTGACCCGTTGCTCGACCGGGGACGAATGAAACTCCCACGGTGAACGCCAGCATTCCGATAGCGCGTCGCGTCATGGCGCGATGACTCCCATGCGTGGATTTGAGCGGCGACGAGCGTCGTCGACGATCGCCGGAGCGCGCGCCCGGGGATTCCCTCGGCCGCGTCACGCGCCATCATTCGGGAGGAGTGCTGCCTGAGCCACCAGCCGGGCGGAACTCGCGCGGAATTCTTCAGGAAACGGATCGTGCCGTGGCCGAATTGGATGTGCATGCCTTCGCGAGGCTCTTCGAGGAGGTCTGTGAGAAGTGTTTCGCTCGGGCGCAGCGCGTGCCGCTCACCGAGACGGAGTGCCATCACCTGAGTGTCGAGATCGCCGAGTCGACCGGGCGGGAGATCGGCTGGAAGAGTCTCAAGAACTATTCGCAGTTCGTCTTCGACCCATCGTTGGCGCGCCGCGAGAATCCGTCGGCCGCCACGCTCGAAACGCTCGCGCGCTACGCGGCGGGGGTCTCGGGCGAAGATGATTCGGTGCGCGCGAAGGGAGAGCGGCACTATCCGTACTGGTTCCGCTTCCAGGAGGCGCTTCGACGGACCGAGGGCGAAGCACCGTCGCCCACGCTGACCGATCCCGCTCTGCCGACGGAGGGCGCGCCTCCCGCATCACGCGGTGAGCCGCCGGTCTCGCTCCCGAACGCCACCTCGTCGTCGCGACAGCACCCGGCGCGAGCGCGCCTCCCCGCTGGGGGAGTGGCGCTCCTCGTACTCATCGGGCTCGCGCTCGTCGCGACCGCCATCATGCGCGGTCGTCGATCGAGCGAGGGCGGTCGAACGTTTGTCGACGAATTCCAGGACGTCGGCGACGATGCATTGGCGGCGCGCGGATGGTGGGTGCAAGCGGTGGATAGCGCGCATTGGAGCAGACGAGCCGCCGAGGCGGGAACGCTCACCCTGTTCACGCTCGCTGGCGACAATTGGCCGCAGCCTGGAACACCGCCCCGCATCGCGAATCTCGTCCTTCGGCGGTCACCGCCCGGGTGCTTCATCGCCGAAGTGCGCTTCACGTCGTTTGTTCCGACGCAGAACTGGCAGCAGGCCGGGCTTCTCATCCTCGAGGACACCGCCTTCGTCGGCCGGAGCGTGCGACTCAGCATCGGCTACAACGACTTCAGCGCCGGCTTTCCCGGCGCTCGGGAGATCATCGCGCAGGGTGTGGCCTCGCTCGGGCAGTCATTCAACAAGCCGGAGGAGCTGGTGCACCAGCGCCTGTTCACGATCGAGCCAGGTCAGGAACGCGCCGTTGCCGACAACCTCGCGAGTGCTGCGGTACGCATCGAACGACGTCGGCACGGTGTGCGACTCCTCTACTCCGCCGGGCCGCTCGGGAATGCCGCCTTCAAGGAAATCGCTGCGCGCGAGTTCGACTTCGAGCCGGCATTCATCGGCATCTTCGCCCTCAAGGGATTCGTGGACGGGGTCGAGGACCTTCCCGTGCGAGTGAACGACTATCGAGAAACTGCCGAGCGATGCGTCGACTAGGCGACGCACCGGAACCGATGGCGAGCGGCGCGGCGCTCCGCGCTATGCTGCGCTTTCACGCCGCGGCGGGTACTCGTGTTGCCCTTCGGAACAGCGTGCTGGGGACGATGGGGGCGGTCTTCGTGATGGGATCGGCGCCGCGCCCCCCGGGACTCTTTCGCCCGCTCGCCCTCGGCGTGGCTGGCGCCGAGTCGTCGCCGTGGTCGCTGGCGATCGTGGCGATCGTGGGGATCGCACTCGCTCGTCAGGCGGCGCCGCAACTCGCGGCGGGGCATGCCGGGTGGCTACGGAGCCTCGCCACGACGCGTGCGACGCATCGACGCGCGCTCGCCGGGGCATTGGTACTCGCTCAGGCGCCACTGATGGTCTTTCTCGTTTGTGCGTGCGGCGTCGTGCTCCTCGCGCCGGCGTGGCACCTTTCCTTCACGAAACTCACTGCATCGCTGCTCATCATGCTCGGCGCAGCGATGCACGCCGTCCCCGCGAACCGTGGCAGGGCGTCGTCCCTCGTGTCGCTCCTGGCAGTTGCGGCCGCGACGACCGGCAACGCATTCGGGGGCGTGGGAGCGCTTTTCCTTCTCTTCGTCGCCGATCGCATGGGCGATGCGGCACCGGCGGCGACACGCCGCCATCGTGCGCCTCGCGTGTCAGCTGCAACGCTGCTCCCGTATCGCATCGCGTGGCGCGCGATCGGGTGGCAGGCGCTCGCCGCGCTCGTCCCCGCAGCGCTCCCCGTCGGCTTCGCGTGGCTCATGTGCGACAACAACGGGATGACGGGGGAGGAATCCGCGACGGTCATGCGCACGGCGGGGACGATCGGCGTGGTCCTGGCGCTCGCGAGCCTGGCGAGCGTGTTGCAGCTGCGACGCCCGGCGTGGGCGTGGGCGCGCAGCCTCCCTTCCTCGGCGTCGGAGCGCGTGCGCCAGGACGCGCTCGCATTACTGGCTCCGCTCGCGCCGGTCTGGGTGGCAGTGGCGCTCGTGCACCCGCTCGCGGGGATCGCCGTGATGAGCGTGTCTCCGCTCGTCGCACTCCTGGCCGCTTCCGCGATGCGTCGGTCGAGTTCGCGCATCACGGGGACGCAGGGTGAGGTCTGGGCGCTTGGGACAGTGATCGTCGTCGCCGTCGGAATTTCGTGGTGGACCACGCTGGCCGTCTTGGCACTGACCCCCGCCGCGTTGCACCTGGCGGCACGTCGCGAGCGCGCCCTCTCGGCGACGCAATGGAACGAGCGTCACCACAGCACCGCGGGCGACGCACTCGCCTGGACCGGACGATGAGATCGCACGCATGATTCGCTTCGAGCAGGCCAGCTTCGACTACGGGGCGGGACGCCCTGCCCTCCTCCCCACCGACCTGGAGGTCGCCCCCGGTGTGACGCTCCTCCTCGGCCCCAACGGCGCCGGAAAGAGCTCGCTCCTCAAGCTCGCGGCCGGGGTCGAGCGCCCGCGCAGCGGGCGCGTCCTCGTCGGGGAACACGACCTCTGGGTCGACGAAGTCGCCGCGCGTCGACTTCTCGCGTACGTCCCCGAGCAGCCCGACCTTTCCCCCTACGCAACGATTGCCGACGTCGTGCGCCTCGTCTGCGCCCTGCGCGGCGAGCCGCTCTCCGTCGGTCAAGACGCGCTCGCCCGGGCCGGCCTGGCGCAGCTCGGCGATCGTACGGTGCGGGAGCTGTCCATGGGACAGCGCCGGCGCGCGCTCCTGGCGATGGCCTTCGTGGGGCGTCCGGAGTGCGTGCTCCTCGACGAGCCGCTCGAAGGGATGGATCGCGGGATGCAGGAGACGATCGTCGCCTGGGTCGCGACGATGGCCGCCGAAGGACGCGTGATCGTGATCGCCACGCACGAGCTGGAGCCGTTCGTGACGCTGGCCGAGCGGGCGCTCCTCGTGGTCGACGGGAGGGCCGAGCTGATTCCCAAACTCCCGGATGCACCCGGCGAGAGGCTCGACGTGCTGGAGCGGCTGGCGCGAGGGGTGGCGCCCGCGGACACTCCCAGGGCGACGGATCGAACCTCCGCCTAACGCGTGCCGCCGCTTGGCGCCCCCAGCAAGCGCCGCCGCTCCTCTCCCGAAATCAATCGCCCGTTGGCGATCACCGCCGCGATGCGCCGCGTGTTGCCGATATCGGCCAGCGGGTTCGCCTCGAGGAGCACCAGGTCCGCCACGCGCCCGGTTGCGATCGTCCCCGCCGAGTCGAGCATGCCGAGGTATTCGGCCGGCTCGTACGTCGCGGCGCGCAGCACCTCCCACGGCGTCATCCCGCCGCGGGCGAGCAGCGCCATCTCCTCGTGTAGCCCAAAGCCGGGCGGGCTGTTGCGAAGCGGTGCATCGGTTCCCGTGAGGATGTGCACGCCCGCGCGCCGCATCGTCGCAACCTGCTGCAATCGCCGCTCGAGAATCGCCGTTCCCACCGAATCCGCGTCCGGAGGAATGCTGTCGGGCATGGGAAAGAGCTGCGCGACGTAGTCGCGCAGCGAGCGCGGGAGGTAATGCGCCAGCGTGTCTCCCGGAACGTCGTGTTGCGGCCAGGTCGCCACCTCGACCTGCGCCGTGAACGTCGGTGTGACAAACGTCCCGTTGCGCACGAACTTCGCGTAGAGCGGCGCGAGGTCCTCCGATGAGCAGCGGCCGAGCGCCCCCTGCACGGCATATCGTGGCCGCAGCGCGACCGAGTCCGCGGGCGAACATGGGACGGGAATCGCCAGCAGGTGCTCGATGCTCTTCTGCCCTGAGTCCGACGCAGCCTCGCTCCCGACCACACGCGGCACGTGTCCCGCGAAGGCGATCCCGCGCTCTCGCGCGCGCCGCGCGATCGCGAAGTACGCCTCGGCGGTCAGCTGCGAATGCACCTTCACGAAATCGACGCCGAGTGCGACGAGCGAATCCACCCCGGCCCGCCCTTCGGCGGCGTTGCGGGTGAGGATGTGCGGTACCGGAACGTCACCCCCTTCGAGATAGGGCCCCGAAGCGACGATGCGCGGCCCCGCGAGGTCGCCGCGGGCAATCGCGCGGCGCCAGGTGGTCAGCGTGTCCCACGCCCCTGCCATGTCGCGCACGCCGGTCACGCCATTCGCGATGTAGAGTCCGAGCAGCGTGCGCGTCTCGGGGATGCCGGAGATCGCCGTGTGCACGTGCATGTCCCAGAAGCCCGGGACGAGATACTTGCCGCGTCCATCGACCACTGTTGCACCTGGCGGGATCGATACCTGCGCCGACGGGGCGACCGTCGCGATGCGCGTACCGCGCACGATCACCGTCTGGTCGCCGCGCGCCACCGAGTCGCGGCCGTCGATCACGCTCACGTGGGTGATGGCGACACGCGTCGCCTCGGGCGCTGAGCGGCACGCTCCGAGCGCGCAGAGTGCGAAAACGGCGGAGAGCCCGACTACAGGAAGTCGTGGAATGCGGCGGCGTGCTGTTCGGCGCGGCACATCGAGTCCTGAGTCGAGTGATATGGCAATCGTCGCGCGCTGATTCTGCCGGGGGGTACGACGGAAAGCAACGCTCACCGGATGTGTCGCCTCCCCGCCGGGCGCCTCACGCATCGGAAGGGCGCCAGCGGGGCGATGGCGGAGCGACCGGGAGTATCCCCGCGAGAATTCGACACGCGCGGTGACCATTCTCACTCCGAGCCGCGCGTCGGGTGGTACACTTGAGGAACTCGCGCGACGTGCCGCGACCGTTCGCATTGCGGGCCGCGCGCCTCCTCAGTCCCCCCTCGCTCCCTCCCTTGTGAGATTCCCAGCCGACGCGGACTGCCTCAGCTTGGCGATGCTGCTCGTGCAGGCGGTTCAACACGCCTCGCGGGCACAGCCGCGGCTGGAGCTCGACCGACAGACGACCCCCGATTGGTCGTCGCAGCAGCGCGCCGCCTCGCTGCTGACGCGACACGAACTGCTCCACACGGTCGGCACGGGCGAGCGACTCTCGCTCTCCCTCTCGCCCGAGTGCGCGCATATCCTCGACGCCACGGCCAAGAAACCAAGTCCGTTGCGGCAGGCGCTCATGGGAGCTGTGACGGGGCGCGACGAGGCAGCCTCGCGCTCCATCCTGGAGCTGCTGAGCGATCGAGTCACGACCGGTAAGTAGCAGTCATCGCTCGGATGATAGTCGACGCCCTCCGGCCAACGCCGGTTGTCGACGCAATCGGCGACCATTCGTGCGATGACCACGAGTCGACGTAGCTCCCGCGCGTCGGATGCGCGCGCGGTCGATGGCAGCAGCGACTCCGTTCCCGTAGCTTCCCGCACGCGCGCACCGAGTCGCGGTGGCGCGCTCCCGCGACCCCAGCGCTCGATGCCCATGGATTCCAACGCCGTCTCCCGTCGCGACTTCGTCGCGGGCAGTGCGTCCCTCATGCTCGGCGCGTTCGCCGGTGCACCAATGATCGTGGAGCGCCACATCCTCGGGCGCGGGTACCAGGCGCCGAGCGACACGCTCAACATCGCGTTCATCGGCGTGGGCGGGATGGGGATGGAGAACTGGCGGGCGATGCTCAGCCAGAATACGGTGGCGCTCTGCGATGTCGACTTCGCCTACGTGGAGAAGTCGCTGGGCGAGCAGCTCAAGCCCCCCGGCACGATCAAGGCACCCCCCAACGTCAGCGCCGCCGACGCGCCGGCGTGGGTCGCCAAGCGCACCGCCGAGGCGCAGGAGCGCTACCAGAACGCCCAAAAGATGAAGGACATCTACGCGAAGGCGCCGAAGTACGCGGACTATCGCGAGATGATCGACAAGCAGAAGGACATCGATGCCGTCGTCGTGGCAACGCCCGATCACATGCACGCGATGATCGCGCTGCGGGCGATGCAGGCGGGGAAGCATGCGTACGTACAGAAGCCGCTCACCTGGTCGGTGATGGAAGCGCGCGCGATGGCCAGGACCGCACGCGAGACGAAGGTCGTGACCCAGATGGGGAATCAGGGGCATTCGTCGGAGGGAACCGCCCGTATTCGCGAGATCATCGCCAGCGGCGTTCTGGGCGACATCGAAGTGGTGCACGTCTGGACCGACCGACCGCACGGGTGGTGGCCGCAGGGCGTCCCGCGTCCCACGCCCGCCGTTGCACCTGCAATCCCCGATCGCCTCCACTGGGATCTCTTCCTCGGTGCCGTACCGCAGATCCAGTACGATCCGGCCTACCACCCGTTTGCGTGGCGCGGGTGGGTCGACTTCGGCGTGAGCGCGCTGGGCGACATGGGGGCACACCTCCTCGACCAGCCGTTCTGGGCACTCGACCTCGACCTCCCGACCGGGATCACCGCGTCGTCGACGCAGTGGGGAGGAGATGCGAAGAACCCCGCCTCGTATCCGCTCGCGTCGACCGTGCAGTACGACTTCGCCGCCCGCGGGTCGCGTGGCCCGGTGGAGTTGCGCTGGTACGACGGTGGCCTCCTCCCCCCGCGCCCGGCCATGCTCCCCGACGACGTGGTGCTCAACGGCGATGGCGGCGGGATCTTCGTCGGAACGAAGGGGCTCCTCGTCTACGACACGTACGGCACCAATCCGCGCATCTTTCCCGACCAAACACGCGCTGCAGCGGATCGCGTCCCGCAGTCGATCCCGCGCATCACCACGTCGCACGAGCAGAACTGGTTCGACGCGTGCAAGGGGACGGGGAAGTCGAGCGCGCCGTTCGAGTACTCCGCGCGACTGACTGAGACGATGCTGCTCGGGTTGGTGGCGCTGCGCGCCGGCCAGGGGCGCAAGATTCACTACGACGGCGCGGCGATGCGGGTGCTCAACGCCCCCGAGGCGAACGCCTACCTCACGCGAGAGTATCGCCCGGGATACAGTCTCTGACGACGACGTCCGTACACGGGCGTCGGGCTCTTGTGTGGGATTTCTTCGCGAGATCCTCACGCCCAAATGGGTCGTTCGACGAGGTGGTCGCCGCATAGATGCAATGTGCGAATGTCGTGCACCACGGTGCGCGCATCTCGCGGGGTGTCCCCACTCGAGCATTGCGAAAGACCATGCGAGTCATCATCAACGGAATCGGCGTCGCCGGCCCGGCGCTCGCCTTTTGGCTGCAGCAACACGGTCACGACGTCACCCTGGTCGAGTCGGCCCCCAAGCTCCGCTCTGCGGGCTACGTGATCGACTTCTGGGGACTCGGCTACGACATCGTCGAGCGGATGGGGCTGATCGAGGAAGTCTGCTCGCTCGGCTACCAGATGCAGGAGGTCCGGTTCGTCGACCGCAGCGGAGCGACCAACGGGGGATTCGGCGTCGACGTCTTTCGGCGCATGACGCACGACCGTTTCACCAGCGTTAGGCGGTCGGACATCTCGGCGACGATCTACCGGGCGATCGAGGGGAAGGTCGAGACCATCTTCGGCGACTCGGTGTCGGCCATCGAGGAGCGCGACAACGGCGTGCACGTGTCGTTCGACCATGCCCCGTCGCGCGATGCCGATCTGGTCATCGGTGCCGACGGGTTGCACTCGCGCGTCCGGCAGATCGTCTTTGGTCCGGAATCGCAGTTCGACACGCCGCTTGGCTACCACGTCGCGGCCTTCGAAGCCGAAGGGTATCGCCCGCGCGACGAATTGATCTACGTGAGCCACGGACTTCCCGGGCGGCAGATCTCGCGCTTCGCGATGCGCGACGACCGCACGCTCTTCCTCTTCATCTTCGCCGACCGATTTCTGCAGGGCGAGGAAGATCCCATCGATGTGCTGAAGCGGGTCTTCAGCGACGCGGGGTGGGAGTGGCCGCAGATTGCCAGCGAATTGGAGCGCGCACCCGACCTGTACTACGACACGGTCAGCCAGATCCGCATGGATCACTGGACGAAGGGGCGCGTCGCCCTCATCGGCGATGCGGCCGCGTGCGTCTCGCTGATGGGAGGAGAAGGCACTGGGCTCGCAATCACCGAGGCATACGTGTTGGCGGGCGAGCTGCATGCCGCCGACGGCGACTTTGCGAGCGCCTTTGCTCGCTATGAGGGGCGACTCAAGGCGTTCCTCCGGCGCAAGCAGGAGTCGGCGAAGAAGTTCGCCTCGTCCTTCGCGCCCGACACCGCCGCGGGAATCATCTTTCGCAACTTTGTCACGCGCGTCATGGATGTTCCCATCGTTGCCGACTTCGCGATCGGGCGCGCGATGCGAGACGATATCGAACTCCCGGACTACGACATGGCTGGCCGCTGACCCCGACATGACGACGCCCCCGCGAGAAGCGTGTTGCTCCTCGCGGGGGCGCCAGGTTTTCGGTCAGAGGTTGGGGTTCGATGCGACTTCGTTGGCGCTCGGCGGGATGCAGGTGCTGCGATCCTGGAGGAAGTTGTTCTTTCCCGCGACGAGCCAACGCCGCAGGTCCCACAGGCGACGCCCTTCGAGCCACGTGACGGAGCCACGCTCGGCCATGAGGAGCGTCCACGCGTCGGCTTCGCTCGCCGGCGTTGCAACTGGCGTGAGCGCATACTGCGCCCGCTCCTGGTTGATGAGCGTGGTCATGCCGGAGATGTCGCCATTGCGGAGTGCCCCTTCGGCGCGCAGCAGGAGCATCTCGGTCCCCTTCGCCAACGCGACCGGACTTCCAAGTGTCGTGTACTTCGTCTGGCGGAAGAAGGGGGTCCGTCCGTCCTGCCCCGTCTGGACCTTGTTGCCGCTCGTCTTGATCGTGTCCCACGGGGTGCGGGGATCCTTGAAGATCTGCGCGTAGACGGTCCCGTACACCGTCGTTTCGCGGCGCGAGATCGTCTGCACGGCGAGGTCGTTGTTCTCCCGAGCGGTGTTCGTCGAGAAGATCGCATCGAAGCGGAACGACGCGGGAACCGCCGCCGCATCGGTCATCGCGCCAGCCCAGTTGCCGAGCCACGCCCGTACCGACGCGCGTCCCGCGAGCGCTGCAGTGGCAACCTTGGTGTTGTTCAGCGCGGTCGCGATGGTATTCGCACGCGTGAAGAGGCTCTCGGCACGCTGGAAGTACACGCTGTCGCTCTGTGGGGCGCCGCCATCGATGATGCCCGTGCAGACGTTCTCGCCGAGGAGGCGATTGGCGAAGCCGCCGTAGAGATAGGCGCGCGGCGTGTCCGCGTTCGTCTCGAATCCGGCGCCTAACACTTCCTGCATGCGGCGCAACCCGCTCTCGGCGACCCAACGCGCCGTCTGCATGTTGGCCCAGTCGGGATTCACGTCTTCGGGACGGATGATGCCGTTGTAGAATTGCTGCTCAGCGGCGAAGTTGCCCGCCTCGGTGAGCTCACCCGAGGCGAGCGCACCACGGTCGATGTAGTTGCCGAGGGCGAACGAGAGGTCGCCCGACATCCCGTTGACCAGCGCGGGAATGGCGGCAGGCGTGTCGAGCTGCGAGTCCTGCAGAGGTCCGGGATTGGTCACGGAGAGGCTGCAGGCGGCGCAGAAGAGCGCGACAGCGCCGGCAGCGAAGGCTGAATGGAATCGTGAAGTCGTCATCGTCAGAAAGTCAGGCGAAGGCTGGCGGTGAACGAGCGCGACGTCGGGAAGACGTAGTAGTCGCGGCGCGCGAAGGTATCGTCGCGCTGGTCCGAGACCTCGGGATCGGTGCCGCCGTAGCTGGTGCGCGTGAGCAGGTTGCGTCCCATCAGCACCAACGATCCGTTGCGTGCAATGCCGTGGAGCACCGACTTCGGGAGTGCATACGTGAGGGAGACGCTGCGCAGCTTGAAGAAGTCGCTCCGTTCCACCCAGAACGAGTAGTCACGCGTCGAGGAGACGATGGTGCACTGCGCCCGCTGCCACGCGGTGACGTCGTTCAGCGCGCTCGCATCGCCGGCGGCCGCCGCCGTCAGCTTGGCCTGGATGGCGTAGCACGGCTGCCAGACCTTGAGGTTGGCGTTCTGGTAGCCGACGGCGTTCATGTTGTGTCCGCCGAGCTGCCACTCGCCGAGCGCATCGAAGGTGAGGCGATCCCACAGGCGCACCGTGAGTGCAGGCGTCCAGATGCGCGTCGGATAGACGGAGCCGAGGTACGTGTCCTGCTCGATCACCGGGTCGGCGATTTCCGCCGGGTTGGTGACCTTGAGCCCGATGTACGACGGGACCGGATATCCTTCGCGCACGAAGGTGCGCCCTAACGCGAAGATGGTGAGCGTCTCGCCGCCCACGTTCCCCGCCTCGCTCTTGAGCATCGTGAGCCCGACGCGTGCGGAGACATTCACGTTGCGCGTGCGCACCGGCTCGACCGTCAGCTGAATCTCGTGCCCCTGGTTGCGCAGCTCGCCGGCGTTTATCAGCTGCGTTCCCGCGAAGCCGAGTGACGGCGCCTGCGCGACGGGAATCAGGGCCTCGAGCGTCTTCTGGTTGTAGTAGGTGTACTGCATGCCGATGCGCCCATCGAGTGCGCCGGCATCGAAGCCCATCTCGACCTCACGCGTGCGCTCCGGCCCCAAATCGGGATTGCCGACCTGCGACGGCTCGAAGGCAGGTTGCCCATTCTCGGCGGCCACCGGCACCCAGGTGCGCACGGCGTCGAAGGCGCCCGGCGCCTTGCCGGCGTCACCAACCGCGCCGCGCAACTTGAGCGACTCGATGAAGTTCTTCGGCCAGAACGCCTCGTCGGAGATCACGTACGAGGCGCTCACCTTGGGATACGTCTGCAGGCCGAAGCTCTTGCCGAAGGCGCTGTTGCCGTCGACGCGCACGCCCACCGTCGCGAAGAGGACGTCGCGCCAACCGATCTGCTCCTGCCCGAAGAAGCCGGCGTTGATCACGCGCTGCTGGTTCACGTCGGTGATCTGCCGCAACGAGCCGGAGACGAGCGTCGGTGAGCCCGGTCCGGCGAAGTTGTTCGCCTGCAGGTCGGTCGAGTAGACGCGCGAATCGAACATCTGCGCGCCAACCGACGTGCTCGTCGTCCACTTGGTGCCCAGCGGGCGGCGATACGTGCTGGCGAAATCGGCCGAGAGGAACTGGCGCGTCCAGAGCGTCTGGAAGTACTGGCCGAGCGGCACGCGCAGGTCACCGAACGGCGAGATGTAGTTGATCTCGGCGTTGTTGTAGTCGTAGCCGAGGGCGAAGCGGTTGGACCACGTCGTCGTCGGGTCCCAGGTGAGCGTCGCACCGGTGATGTAGTGCGTCGTGGCGTTGGTGACGTCGTTGTTGAAGAGCGAGTCGTTGAGGACGCAGGTGGCGCTCGTGTTGGTGCAGCCACCACCCTTGTAGTTGCCGTTGGGGCCGCGCGAGATGTTGAGCATCGCCCCGCTCGAGCTGTTCCCGTCCGGGAACCCGACCAGCTTGTTCGAGGAGACCGACGAATTGACGTCGACCTTGAAGGCGCCCGCCGGCTTGAACGAGATGTTCGCCCGCAGCCCGCGCCCGTAGGCGGCGCCGGTGGGGAGGACGCCGCGCTCGTTGTCGGCGTTGCCGGCGACGAAGTACGTCACCCCGTTAGGCGCCCCGCCGCGCACGCTCAGGTTGATGCGCGAGATCTGCCCGTTGCTGAGCCACGACCCGCTGCTCGGGCAGGTCGGATCCTCGAACACCACGCCGAGCCCGTTCTTGAGGTTGTCGCCGCGACACTCGTTGAAGAAGAGCCCCGTGGGATCGGACTTGGGGCCGACGTGCCCCATGTTGTTGATCCCGCCGGTGTAGCCGACCTGCCACGACGGCGCCGCGTTGGCCCCCTGCTTGGTGAAGATCTGGACGACCCCTCCCGACGCCTCGGTCCCGTAGAGCGTGGTGGCCGCCGGGCCGCGGACGATCTCGATGTGGTCGATATCTTCGGCGGCGATGTCGTTGAGCGGAGAGGAGTACTGGCGCCCGCCGACGTTGGTCGGGGTGCGCCCGTTGAAGACACGAACGCCATCCACGTAGATGAGCGGGTTGTTCCCCTGGCTCACGCTGTTCACCCCGCGCAGGCGGATACTCCCGCCCGTCCCCGGCTGTCCCGAGTTTGCCAGAACCGTCACGCCCGGGGTCGAGCCGGCGAGGAGCTGCTGCGTATTGACGGCGGCATTCCGCGCGATGTCGGCTGTGTCGAGCGTGGCCATCGCAGTACCGACCGAGCGTCGCTGCTCGGCGCCGGTTGCGGTGATCACGACCCCCGACAAGGCGACCGCGGCGCGCTGCAGCGTGAAGTTGACCGTGACGCTCCCCGAGGCAGGGACCGTTACCGACTGCTCCATCGGCTCGAAGCCGAGGAACTGCGCGCGCACGGTGACCTGGCCAGCCGTGACCTCGCGAATCGTGAACGAGCCCTGCTCGTTGACCATATCGCCGAGTCGAGTCCCGACGACGGTCACGCGAGCACCGTCGAGCGGACGATCGGCGGCGCGGTCGCGCACCGTCCCGGTGATGGTGCCGGTCCCCTGCGCGAGCAAGGGGAGTGTGTGTAGTGGCACTGCCAGCACCGAGAGCGCCAGCACTCGCGCGACGAGCCGCGAGGCTCCGCGCGATGTCGACAGCATCCTGGTAATGCGCCAGGCCTCGCGGCCGCAACGCGTTCGACGAGACACATTCATGACGTCAATTCCTCCCCTTGGTCGGTGGGATGGTGATAAGGCCCGCGCAGGCGGGGCGGGCCGCCGGAGGCTTCCAGGATCGCCGTCGGGCACAATCGCATCGTGCGCCGAGTGCGAACCCAGCAGCGAGCCAGTCCAGATCGACTCAGTCAGGATGACCACTGGTCATTGGATACGCAATTAATCGCATTTTCGTGCGGTGAATCTTTTCAGCCGGCTGCATCTTCTCGGTTTTCTGAGGCCTTCCCAACGCAGATGGCGTCCCAACCATTCCAGCATCGGCGATCACCGGTTCATCCCTCGATGACGTTGCACCTCCTCCTTGCCCCAGTACCGGCGATCGTCGTCGGCGTGATCGTGATGATCGGCGGCGGTGTGCCCGCGCGAGCGTGGGGACAGGATGTCGCCGTCACCGCGCTCTCTACCGCGTTGCTACTGGCGACGCGTCGCGAACATCGAGGGGCGCCGTCACTTGCGACGATGTTCGCGGTTGTGGCAACGGGGATCGCGCTTCTCGCCGCAACGCTGCTGCACGGCGGCGTGGACGGTGTTCGGCGCTGGGTCGCGGCCGGTCCGGTGCAACTGCACGCGGCGGCGATCGTCCTTCCTCCGATTCTCCTGCTCCTCCTCGCGGCAGGGCGGGCGGCGTCGCAGGTCGCAGCCCTAGTGACGCTCTGCATCCTTTGGCTGCAGCCCGATGCGGCGCAGGCGGCGGCCTTCGCTGCGGCGTGGAGCGTCGGCGAGTGGGGCGCGCGCGGACGCGCCGCGCTCGTCCCCGTGGGGATCGCGTTGCTCCTCGCCGTCGCCACCGCCCTTCGGCCGGACCCGCTTCCGCCCGTTGCGCACGTGGAGGGGATCGTGGGGATGGCAACGCACCTGGGATTCGGGTGGGGCGTGCTGGCAATGCTGGGCCTCGCTATCCCACCCCTGGCCTGGCGGGCCTCCAGCGATCGCCAGCAGGGCGCGGTGCTCGCCACCTACATCGCCATCACCGCGCTCGCTCCCATGCTCGGCAACTTCCCCGTCCCCTACCTCGGCTATGGCGTATCACCGATCATCGGCTACTATCTCGCGGTTGCCGCCGCGCGCTGGCAGCGGAAAGAAGTAGGGACCGGCATTACCCGACTGGTGTAGCAGTCGTCGCACCGGAAGTCCGCGTCCCGCGCGTAGACACGAACGCACTCACGATTCGAGGAGGGATCATGCTGCACTCCAGACGCTTCGCCCTTCGCTCCGCGGCGGCGATCGCGGGATTGATCTCCCTCGGCGCGTGCGGGAGCTGGTTCCAGCGGCCGCCGGACACTGCGTCTGCGCCCTGCTCTGGCACGCGGTATCTCGAGGTACACAACTCCCTCGAGACGGCGTTCGACCTCTACGGATATCCACCCGACGGCGGCAACGCTCGCTTCCTTGGAACGGTACTCCCAGGGACCCAGCGTGTCCTGCTCGATGCGCCCGTTGGCGCGACATACGCACAGGTCGGCGGACAGCGGGTGACGAGCAAGGCGAGAACCGGATCGCCCGCGATGAGCGTCACGAGAGGGTGCGAGGCGGCGACCAACTGATCTCCGTATACGCGCCGAGGGCCAGCCGATCCCACGATCGACTGGCCCTCCTGCATTCCCCGCACTGAGCGCGCGCCCTACGCCTGCATCGCCTGCTTCACATGCTCCGGCTTGAGCGGGAGGCGCCGCACGACTTTTCCCGTCGCATCGTGTACCGCCGAGGCGATGGCCGACGCGGCGAGCGCGTTGGCGGCCTCGCTCCCGCCGCCGTAGCTCCCAACCTCAGGATTGTTGATCAGCACGACCTTGATCGGCGGGATGTCGGCCATCGTCGCGATGCGATAGTTGGCCCAGCTCGTCGCCGTGACGCCGCGCTCGTCGAACCCCATCTCCTCGAAGAGCGCATGGCTGATCCCCATCGCCGCCCCGCCTTCGACCTGGCGCTTGAGCTGCTGCGGGTTGATCACGATCCCCGGGTCTACAGCGACGGTGCAGCGCTCGACCGTAACGGCGCCGCTATCCCGCACGACTGCGACGTCACAGACACACGCCCAGTACGTCCCGCTGCGGAACATGAGCGAGACGCCACGCCCGCGGAGCGACGCCGCGCCCGACCGCGGCGTGGTTGCGCGCGACTCCCATCCCGACGCATCGCGCACCGCCTCGAGCACCCCCTTCACGCGCGGTTCGCTCGCGTGATCGATGCGGAACTGCAGCGGATCCTTGCCGGCGAGCGCTGCCGCCTCGGTGATTGCCAGCTCACGCGGGAAGTTCTGCTGGTACTGCCCCGGAGTGCGCATGCTATGGTCGCGAAGCCCCACCGCGATCGGCGACGCCTCCTGCCCGAGCTGCATGGTCCCGTGCCCGAGCTCCTCGACGTTAGGCACGGCGGCATAGAGCCACGGATCGGACAGGTTGTTCACCGTCGAGCCGATGAACTCTCCCTTGGCACTCGGCGCGGGCATCGTCGGCATCCCGGCCAGCACCGCGCCCACCGGACGATCGTCCTGCATCGCCGGCATGTGGTGGGCGATGCGATACGCGGCGATGCGTCCGCTGGCGTCGAGCGCGATCTCCACGTCGCTGAAGGCCGCCGGCGACTGCGTCGACCACTGCATGTCGTCGGCGCGCATCCATTGCACGCGCACCGGCTTCCCCACCGCTTTCGACAGGATCACCGCCTCGTCCTCGGCGCCCGAATTGCCGCCGTTGGACCGCCCGTAGTGTCCGGCGCCGGGGTAGGCGTGCACGATCACGTGATCGGGCGAGGTGCCGAGCATCATGGCGATCTCGCCGCGCAGCTGCTGCGGGTTCTGGTTGTGGACGTAGAGGTGCACGGTCCCGTCGTCCTTGACGTCGGCGACAGCCATCGTCGGACCGATGGGGGCGTGCTTCATATACGGCATTTCGTAGCTTGCCGACAACCGTTTGTTTGCCGATGCCATGGCGCTTGTCACGTCGCCCGCGTTTGCCCCGCCCTTCGCGACGGCGGTCGTCTTCCAGTCGGCCTTCTCGCGCAGGTGCTGGTACAGCGCGTCCTGAGCGGGAAGGCCGCCCCACTCCGACCATTTGGTCGACTGCGCCACCTGGTTCGCCGCCTGGATCGCTCCCCACTCGGTAGGCGCCACGACGCCGACGAGGTTTCCCTTCACGATCACCTGCGCATCGGGGAACTTCGCCTTGTCCACCTCGCCAGCCGCAACGAGCGTGGAACCGAGCGTCGCCGGATGGATCACGCGCCCGTGCAACATCCCCGGAAGGCGCACGTCGGTCACCCACGTCTTCTTCGCCGAGACCTTCTCGCGAATGACCGGATTCGCGAAAGACTTCCCGATCACCGTGTACTCGCTCGCGGGGCGCATCGGCGGATCGCCTTCGATGCGCAGCCCCATGATGCCGTGCAGGTCGCCGCTCACCGGGATGGTGAGTGCGAGTTGCTGGTCCTTCACGAGGTCGCCATACGAGATGCTCTTTCCGCCCCCGCTCACCACGCCGTCGGTCACCGAAAGCGAATCCTTCGGCACGCCGAGCGTTGTCGCCGCGAGCGCGAGCAGCGCCTGATACGTGTAGGCGGCCGCCTTGCGGATGTTGGGCGTCCCTACACCAAGAAAGTCGAACGCGCCGCTCCCATCGGGCGTCTGGTGCGTGTCGCCTTGCACCACGGAGGTGATCGCCTCGAACGGGACGCGCAACTCGTCGGCGACGATCTGCGGGTAGGCCGTAAAGGTCGTCCCCTGCCCAAAGTCGTTCTTGCCGGTACGGATGAGGATCGTGTTGTCGGCGTGAATCTCGATCCACGAGCTGGCGAGCGACGGATCGAGCGAGTTCTTCCCGCTCGCCCCTGCTGCACCCTTTGCCGCGCCTTTTCGCAGGAGTCGCGGGCCGACGATTGCGGCTCCCACGACGAGGGCGCCACCGGTCACGACGAAGGTGCGCCGCGAGAGCGTGGCACCGAAGACGTTCCCTGATCCTTCGCGATCGGATGACATGGTCACGCCCCCTTGGTCATGATGGTGGCAGCGCGCTCGACCGCTTCACGAATCGCGACGTACGTCCCGCAGCGACAAAGGTGCGGCGACGGGCCCGAGGTGGTGAATGCCGCGGTGATTTCGCTCGCGCTGGGGGACGGGTTGCTCTCCAGCAGTTCCGTCGCCTTGATCATCATCCCGCTCTGACAAAAGCCGCACTGCGGGGTCTGTTCGTCGATCCACGCCTGCTGCACCGGGTGCAGCGTTCCACTCGCCTCGATCGCCGAGAGCCCCTGCTGCTTCGCCCAGCGCGCCGGGAGTCCCTCCAGCGTGGTGACCTCCTTGTCGCCGACCTGCGAGACCGGGGTGACGCACGAGCGCACTTCCTTCCCGTCGAGGAGGACCGAGCAGGCGCCGCACTGCGCGAGTCCGCAGCCGAATTGCGGGCCGACGAGTTCAAGGTCGTTGCGAAGGACGTAGAGCAACGGCATGTCGGCGGGAACGTCGACCTCCCGACTGGAACCGTTCACCTTGAGCGTGATCATGCGGAGAGCTCCTGCGTGGCGTGACAGCGATTGGGCTCAGTACTTGAGCTGCGCAAGGTACTTGATACTCAACGGAACGTTGGTGAGCGGCGCTGGGGTCTCGTCCTCGAGGTAGAACTGCTCAACACCATCCGCCGTGGCGGTCTTGAGCAGCTCCGCCCAATTCACCTGTCCCTCGCCAATCACTGCCTGCTGCTCGGCGGGGAGCCCGCCGGAGAGCGAGCCGCGCGCGACGCCCGGCTTCATGTCCTTGATGTGCATGAGCTTGAAGCGCCCCGGGTACTTCCTGATGAGTGCCGCCGGATCGACGCCCGGGAGATACGTCCAGAGCACGTCTTCCTCGAAGTACACGAGCGTCGGGTCGGTTTCGCGGATGATGAGATCGAGGAGCGTCCCGTCCTTGTAACGCTCGGGTTCGTAGCCGTGGTTGTGGTAGAAGAAGCGGAATCCGGCGTCCTTCAGCTTCTTCCCGAACGCATTGAAGTCGGCGATCGCCTTGCGCGCCGTCGCCTCGGTGAAGGCGCCGTCGTGCGGATACCACGCCGTCCCGACGTAGGTCACCCCCAGCGCCTTGGCGTCGGCGATGACCTTGTCGGCGGAGTCTCGGAACATCTCGTAGGGAACGTGCATCGAGGTGGCCTTGAGGCCGGCGTTGCGCAGCCAGGTGGCGAGCGTGTCGGCCGGCTTGCCGTACGTCCCGGCGGTCTCCACGTGGGTGATGCCGAGCCCGCGCGTCATCGCCAGCATCGCCACCGGATCGTTCTCCGCCGACTCCCTAAAACTCCAGAGCTGAACGCCGAGCGGCCCCTTGAAGTCGCCGGTGTAGTCGATGGCGGCGGCCGCCGGTGCGGCAGGTGGCGACACCGCCGCGCTGTCGCCCGACGCCGCCGGTTTCGATTCGCAGGCGGCAAGGAGCGGAAGGGACGCGACGAGGAGGGCGAGCGTACGGGAGCGCGCGATGTGCATGAGGACTCCGGTGGTCGGTGTCAGGATTGGGCGGTGCCGTGCGAGTCGACGGGAGGGTGCAGGTCGCTCGCGCCTCCCCCTGCGTTGCGGCTGGCGGCCGGTTGACGCTCGGTGATCTCGACGAACTGCCGGTACATCAGCGATCGCCAGCGCACGATCATCCCGAACGCCATCAGGTAGAAGACCGACGCGGTCTGCAGCGGCGAGATCAGGTGGCCGATGTAGTCGTGCAGCAAAAGGCGCACAGCGAGGAGCCCGAGGAGGATCGCGAGGAAGGCGCGCGAGCGCGTCATGTAGATCACCCCGCCCCGCACCTCGAGGCGCGTGGAACGCACCAGGGGATACGACAGCACCAACCATCCGAGGAGGAGCGACACGATCGCCCACGACCAGGGAATGCGGGTGAGTGGCGAGAGGAACATGAAGAAGGCACTGCTCATCGCCACGGGCGGAATGATGATCGCCTTCTTGGTGACGGGAACGCGCGTCTCACGCACGCGCCATGCGAGCAGCACGACGCCCCCGAGAATGGGACCGAAGCGCAGGACCGGGCGAATGACTTGCTGGTAGCGGACGTACAGTTCGCGAAGATCGACCACGACGTTCAGCAGTGAGGAATGCGACAGTGACTCAAACGAGCGGCTGCAAGACGTCGCGGCCGTAGGCAATGAACGCCATCAGGAGCCCGAGCACGCCGCTCATGATGATCGGCGGGACTTCGCGATACTTCACGTGCACGCCGATGAAGATCAGGCTCTCCAGCGCCAGCACGATCGCCGCAACCGTCGTGAGCCCCGGGTGCCAATGCAGTGCGCCGGGGACGATGAGCAGCACGACCGCGACGAGTTCGATGATGCCGAGGAGCGTCCAGACGCGGCGCGGGAGCGCCCCGAACGATGGAACGTCGTGGCTGACCTTGTCGAACATGAAGACCTTCATCACACCCGACGCGCCGTAGACGAGCGCGGCGAGCGCCTGCAGCACCCACAACACGGTATTCATCGTCCCCTCTCGTGCGCTGTCGGAGAAGTCTCTACCGCCGATTGATGAGGAACTGCTGGATCTTCCCGTCGGGCGAGCGATACATCGCCGAGCGCGCCGGCGTCTTGCCGACCATGAAGAGCACCTGCGCGACCTCCATCCCGCCGCGTTCCGAGGTGCGTGTCACTGTCACGTCGGAGATCTTTCCCTGCGCGGCGAGCGCGGCGCGGTCCTTCGCCAGGTGTTCGTCGGTGAGGAGCGCGTTGAAGTCGTCGCCGAGCGTCGCGCGATCGACGTTCCCGCGCTCGACCGATGCCAGGAATTGCTTCGCGGCATCGACCGCCGAGAGTCCCTCGATCTTCGGGACGTCGGCGTGCGGTGTGAGTTTCTGCACCAGCGTCGGGAGGAGATCGCCCGTGGCAGCGAAGTCGGCGTTGGCCAGCGTGACGATCGCCGATCGCGTCGACGGGATCACGATGTTCTGCGTGACGATCCCGGCGATCCCGCCGCCGTGCGAGTAAATGAGCGACTCGCCGGTGCGCTGCACGCCAAGGCCGCAGCCGTACGTCGTCTCGCGTCCGTCGGTGAGGAGGCGCGGTGTGGTGAGCGTGGCGAATGAGGCCGGCGAGAGCACCTTGCCGTCGATGAGCGCGAGGTCCCAGGCGAGGAGATCGGTCGGCGTCGACCAGATCGCCCCCGCTGCTCCGATCCACCCTTGCCCTTCGGGCGCAGCGGGCGACGGTGCGGCAAGCGCATACGATGTGTAGCCACTCGCCGTGTTCGTGTCCCCCGGGACGCGATCGAAGGCGGTGCGCGTCATCCCCACCGGCCCGAAGATGCGCTCCTTGAAGACCGTCGCCACGTCCTTCCCCGATGCCTGCTCGATCGCCTTGCCGAGGATGAGGAAGTTCGTGTTGCTGTACGACCAGCGCGAGCCGGGTTCGAAGTCGAGCGGGCGCGTTGCATAACGAGCGATGACCGTGTCGGTCGGCTCGGGCTTGGCCATCTCGCGCACGACGAAATCGAGCGGGTAGTAGTCGCGATACCCCGAGACGTGCTGCCCGAGATCGAGGAGCGTAATGTCATTCGCCCGCGTCGCGGTGGGGACGTACTTCGCCACCTTGTCCTGCATCGAGAGCTTGCCATCCTGCTGGAGGAGGAGCGCCGCGCTGCAGGTGAACTGCTTGGTCACCGAGCCGATGCCGAACATCG
>CAZWVG010000058.1:4677-25845 GCA_964637355.1 uncultured Gemmatimonadaceae bacterium | reverse complement strand
CTGATCGGCGCGCGCTGCGGTCGATCGGGCGGCCGTGGCGATGTGCGTCGCGTGGGTCGCGTTGGTGAACACATCGGCGCAGGCGCAGTGGACCGCGATGTCGAGCGGCACCACGGCGTCGCTCCGCGGGTTGAGCGTCGTGGACGGGCGAACCGTGTGGGCGAGCGGAACGAAAGGGACCGTCGTGCGAACGACCGATGGTGGCGCCACCTGGGAAGTACGCGCGGTCGCCGGCGCCGAGACGCTCGATCTTCGTTCGATCCACGCGCGGAGTGCACGTGACGCCGTGGTCGCGTCGACCAATGGGCGGATCTATCGCACCAACAATGGCGGCGCCTCATGGATGCTCGAGTATCAGGCGAGCGATACGAGCGTCTTCCTCGATGCCATCGACTTCTGGGACGACCGGAATGGCATGGCGTTAGGCGACCCGATGAGCGGGCGCTTCTTCCTTCTCGTCACCCACGACGGCGGCGACACCTGGCACGAGCCTCCGCTCGACCAACGCCCGGTCGCGGAGAAGGGGGAGGCGGCCTTCGCCGCAAGCGGAAGCTCGCTCCTGCTGCAGGGTGCTGCCGACTCGATGGTGGCGTGGATCGGAACTGGTGGTGGCGCTGCGCGCGTCCATCGGAGTGTGCAGCGCGGAACGTCGTGGGTCGCGTACGCCACGCCCATGCGACAGGGGGGATCTGCCGAAGGGATCTTCTCGCTCGCCGCGCTCCCCGGTGGCGGCTTCGTTGCCGTGGGTGGCGAGTACACGCAGAACGATTCGACGCGCGCGAACGCCGTCTCGTCGCGCGACGGCGTGAACTGGACGCTCATCGGCGGCGAAGGGCCGCGCGGCTATCGGTCGGGGGTCGCCTTCGCGAAGGTCGGTGACGCCGTCGTCGGCGTGGCGGTCGGGCCCGGGGGGAGCGACATCTCGCGTGATGGCGGGACGTACTGGTCGGCGTTCGATGCGACCGGGTTCCACGCCGTGCGCGCGTCGCGCGATGGTATCTTCTACGCGTCGGGGAGCGGCGGGCGGCTCGCGCGCTTCGACGCGAACGCGATGCGCTGACCCATCGGCGCATCGCCGCGTGCGGCGCTGCGTTACCTGTTGGCGCACCGCCGCACGCTGGCGTAGCGATCGCTCGCCGTCCTTCCCGTACGCTCCGTTCGCGGCGACGCTTCGGCGTGCCGCATACTCTCCCGCACGTGTCCGGACTCGTTATGCAGCCCTTCGTCTCCCGCTCCGCCGTCCCGCGCTCTGTCGCGTCACGCTTCGACGCGCCGCACTTTGCCACGCCGCGCTCCGTCGCGCCGCGCTTCGCCACGCCGCGCTCGGTCGCGCCGCGCTCGGTCGCGACGCACGTCGCCAGGTTGTCGACGCTTGCCGCGTGCTTCGTCGTCGCTGCCTGCGGCGGCGGTGAGCGAAAGGCGTCGTCTGCATCGAGCGACGTCGGCCTCCCGGTCGCATCGACGAGCGAGGCGCCGGCCAACTTCAAGGTGCGCTTCGAGACCAGCAAGGGAGTGTTCGTGCTCGAGGCGCATCGCGCCTGGTCGCCGCGCGGCGTGGACCGCCTGTACCAGCTCGTGCAGTCGCGATTCTTCGACAACACGCGGTTCTTCCGCGCGCTCACCGGCTTCATGGTACAGTTCGGGATCCACGGCGAACCCGCCGTGAACGCGGCGTGGGAAAAGCTCCCGATCCCCGACGATTCGGTGGCGCACACGAACGCACGCGGCACGATGTCGTTTGCTACGAGCGGGCCGGCGACGCGCACCACCCAGGTCTTCATCAATCTCGTCGACAACGCCTCGCTCGACCCGATGGGCTTTTCGCCGGTGGGCGAAGTGATCGAGGGCATGGCGGTGATCGACTCGCTCTACGCCGGCTACGGCGAAGGGGCACCCGCCGGCTTCGGCCCGGACCAGATGCGCATCATGAGCGAGGGGAACGCATACCTCGAACGTGAATTCCCAAAGCTCGACTTCATCCGCACGGCGCGCCTCGTGGATGGCGACGGGGGGGCAGCGTCATCGGCCGATACGATGGCCAGCGCGGTCGAGCCGCCGCCGAAGATTCCTGCGGCTGTGGCACCGCCGCGACCTGGAAAGGCACGCGTCTACTAGCGCGATCGCCGGAGCGGTGCCGATGCTGGCACGCGTCGCACGATCCGACCCGCGACTCGTCAGGCACGCACTCGCGTCACTCGCGGCGCTCCTCGTCGGGAGCGCACGAATCGAAGCGCAGCACGCACACGCAGGGACGAGCCGAATCGACTCGGCCAGTCACGCCGATTCGGCGCGGAGCTGGCGCGTGGGTGCGATGGCGATCGGCGTCGCGACGCGCGCCGACCCCGGCGCGCACGGTCGCACCGTGAGGGAGGGAGCGCTCACCCAACCGATGATCGTGGGTGATGTGCAGCTGGCGGGCGAAGCGCTCCAGGCCTTCGCGGTCCTGAACCTCGAAGGGCTCACGCTTCGGCGCGGTGAGATCAATCCGGGGATCTACGGCGAGGGGTACATCGACCGGCGCCACCCACATACCTACCTGCACGAGGCGATGCTCGGGGGGGCAACCCCCGAGGGCCCGATCCGGCTTTCGCTCTTTATTGGAAAGGGTTTCGTCCCCTTCGGGACCGACGACCCCATGACGCGTCCGTTCGTGAAGTATCCCGTCAATCATCACCTCGCCCAGGTCATGGAGCGGGTGATGGTCGTCGGTGCCGCGCGCGTCGGTGCAGCGGCGCTCGAGTTCGCGCGATTCAACGGCGATGAGCCCGAAGGACCGTCCGACACGCCCAATCCCGGTCGTTCGCTCGACTCGCGCTCGGTGCGGCTCACGCTTCGCGCGCCCTTCGGGGTGGAGCCGTCGGTGAGTCGGGCCGACGTCAAGTCTCCGGAGTTCGCCAGCGGTCAGGGTCTCGACCAGAAGAAGGAGAGCGCCTCGCTTCGCCTCGCGCGCGACACGGGCGTCTGGCGATACGCGCTCGTGGAGTGGGGGCGCACGCGCGAGACCGAGCGTGATGGTCGCACGCCCTTCACCTTCTCCACGGTGCTGGCCGAAGGGAGCATTGCACTCGCGCGCGCACAACTGGCCGCGCGATTCGAACGAAGCGAGCGCCCCGAGGAAGACCGACTCGACGATCCGTATCGCTCGATACGCCCGCTCCTCGACTTCAACGTGTTGGGGCGCACACGCTGGGAGATCGTCACGCTGTCGCTTGCGGCGCCCCCGCTGCGCCGTCGCTGGCTCGCGGCGGTGCCGTTTGTGGAGGGGGCGTGGCTGCGCCCGCGTGCGCTCGCGCATCCCGCCGCCTTCGACCCGCAAGCGTTCTACGATGCACGAGCGCTCTGGACCTGGTCGCTGGGAGTGCGGGTAGAGGGAGGAGCGATGCGCCCGAGGTTCGGACGCTACGGGGTCGCCGCGGTTTCTCCCCCGGCTCGCCGTTCGTCGATGCAGATGTCGCAGGTGCGGGAGCGGTCAGCTCACGAGTAATCGTCGCCCGTCGGCCGGCGCAGTGCGCTCGCACTTCGGCCGACCATTCGCGCGATGCCTCGCAATCACCGATCGTCCGAAGCCTTTCCACGCCTTCCGTCCCATCCCGTGCATTCTCGACGCGCGCCTGGCCATCGACACACCCTTCGCGTTCTGCTCTCGATCATTGGAGTTGGCGCAATATCATCGTGCAGCTCGTCGACCGAGTCACCGCCGGTCGACACGACTCCCGAGCCCACGATCCCCAAGACGCTGGCGATCAGCGGGCGCGGGACGATCCTCGGCCGATACAGCGCCGAAGTGGCCAAGCGCGGCGACTATGCGTACACGACGACGTGGGGGCAGCGCGGGGGAGCCTCCGGGGCGAACGGCGACGCGATCTACATCTGGCGCGTCACCAGCACACCGCAGTTGGTCGACTCGATCATCGTTCCGCGACTGCAGGATGGCGTAGCGATCCGCCAGACGGGGGACGTGCAGGTGAGCGACGACGGGGCGCTCCTCGTCGTCCCCACCGAGTACGCCCCGGGTTCGCTCGAGATCTACAGCCTGTCGAATCCGGCGCGCCCGGTCTCACTCGCGCGCTTCACGTCGCCCTTCATCACGCGCGGCGTGCACACCGCCAAGCTCCAGCGCATCGGGGGGCGCCTCCACGCCTTCCTCTCGGTCAACAATGCGAGCGGGCAGTCCTCGCGCCTCATGATCGTCGACCTCGGCGATCCGGCGCACCCGGTGGAGGTGATGCATCGCGACATGGGGAACCCGTTCATTCACGACGTGTTCGTGCGTGACGGGATCCTCTTCACTGCGCTGTGGGACGACGGCCTCGTGCTGTGGGACATCGGAGGCGGCGCGAAGGGAGGGACGCTCGCCAACCCGGTGGAGATCGGACGGGTGATCCCCAAGAACGGGCGTACGCACAACGCCTGGTGGTTCCACGATCCCGCCACCGGCAGCAAGCGCTTTGTCTTCGTGGGCGAAGAAGGGGCGGCGTCGCTGTTCACGTCGTCGTCGGGCGATCTCCACGTCGTGGACATCGCCGATCCGGCCCACCCCGTCGAAGTCGCGTTTCTCAACATTCCCGGCGCCGGCGTGCACAATTTCTCGATGGACGAGGCGCGCGGGATCCTCTACGCGGCGTACTACAATGCAGGAGTGCAGGCACTCGACGTGAGCGGCGACCTCTCGCGCTGCACGATCCTGCAGAAGGGAGAGGACGGGCGATGCGACCTGCACTTGATGGGACGCGTACTTGCGTCCACCCCGGTCGACGCAGCCAACCCGATCTTTGTCTGGGGGGTGCAGTACGATGGCAGTTGGGTGTACGCCACCGACATGCTCGGCGGACTCCTTCGCCTGTCGGCAGTCACGAGGTAGGTCACGGCGGCTTGGAGCGCGCGTCGCGGGCGCGCGCGTCGCGGGCGCGAGCGCGAGCGCCCTAGAGATTCTCCTGGATGAAGCGCGGGCTGAGGTGCACGTCGACCTGGACCAGCGGCGTGTCGCCGGAGTTGGTGAAGCTGTGCACTTCACCTGCCTTGATCACGAGGATGTCTCCGGCCGTGGCCTCGAACGCGACCCCGTCGACCACGTAGCTCCCGCGCCCTTCGCGAATGAACTGCACCTCATCGTAGGGGTGGCGATGCGGGCCCGGCCCCTTGCCTGGCGCAGCCGACAGGAGGAAGACGGAGATATCGACGTTACCCTGGTCGGCGCCGACGAAATGGTGCGAGCTTCCGGCGAAGGGAAGCTCCTCCTGGCGAATGCGGTGCATGTGGGAGTCTCCGGAGTGTGGTCGCGCCCGCCGCGCGCGCAGCCTAACGCTGCCCCTTGTTCCTGGCGATGCGGGCCTGGACGATGCGGCGGATCAAGGCAAGCGGGGGGCGGTCATTCACGGGAAACCGCATCGTCCCCTTGCCACTGGTATCGTATTTCGCGAGTTCCTCGGCGGTCAGCCCAGTGACGCCGTACATCGCGATGTGCGCGGCGGCGGCGCCGATCCACGCGATGATCTTTCCATCGAGGCGAAAGGCGGGAAGATCGTAGCTGATGCACTCCTCCGCATTCGGCGCCACCTTTCGGATCGACGCCCGAAGGTGCTCGACCGCGGCCCGCTTGTCGGGGGCTAGGGCGTCCAGGTATTCCGCGAAGCTCGTGGGCTTCCGGCGCACCTTCGCCGTGGGTGACAGGCGGCGTGCGGGACGTGCGCCCCCCTTCTCGCGCCCCTCCTTGGCCATCCGACTCAGCTCCGCCATCGACACGGCTCCCTTGTCCCAGTCACACAGCGCGCGGAGCACGGCATGTGTGCAACGCGCGCGCGCCTACCTTCGTTATTCAACAAAGGCGTCACGCGCCGCGCAATACAGGCGCCCCCGTACGTCTGTTGCGATTTCCCCCCAAAGCTGAGAATCGATTCATGTCGCGCTACCGTCTCGTGCGTATCGCCCTTGCCTCGCTGCCACTCGCGTTGCCGCTGACGGGAGCGGCGGCACAGGGTCTCATGCGCGCCAGCGCCGACCCGCGCATCGAGGCGATGGTCAGGTCGGTCTCCCCCGATCGCCTGCGCATGCTGGACACGAAGCTCGCCTCCTTCGGGACGCGATGGACGCTTTCCGATACGATCTCGGCCACGCGCGGCGTTGGGGCGGCGCGCCGATGGATATACGACGAGTTCAAGCGCACCAGCCCCAGGCTGCAGGTCTCGTTCGATCGCCATCACGTGGCGCAGCAGGGGCGGATCACCCGCGATGTCGACGTCGTGAACGTCATGGCGGTTCTCCCTGGGCGCTCGGCGCGCCGAGTGTACATCAGCGGACACTACGACACCGTGAACCTGCGCGGCGGCTCGAATACGGACCCCGATGCGCCAGGGGCGAATGACGACGGGAGCGGGACCGCACTCACCATGGAGCTGGCGCGCGTGTTCGCCGAGAGCGGTGAGACGTTCGATGCGACGCTCGTGTTCATCACCTGGGCGGGTGAGGAACAGGGGCTGATCGGGTCGATGGCCCACGCCCAACGACTGGCAGCCGACAAGGTCGTCGTCGAGGCGAACTTCAACAACGACATCGTCGGGAACATCATGGGTGGCAACGGCGTGATCGACGGCGAGAGCGTGCGCGTCTACTCGCTCGGCCCCGAGGACTCGCCTTCGCGTTCGCTGGCGCGATACATCGCCCGCGTCGCGGCCGTCTACGTTCCGTCGCACACCATCCGCCTCATGGCGCGCGAGGATCGCTTCGGGCGCGGGAGCGATCACTCGTCGTTCACGGCGAACGGCTATCCGGCGGCCGTGTTCCGCGAGGCCAACGAGAACTACTTCCGGCAGCACTCGTCGGAGGACAAGGTCGAGGGCGTCGACTTCAACTACCTCGCGCAGAATGCGCGGGTGAACGTCGCCGGCGCCGCGTCGGTTGCCTTCGCCCCGCCGGCGCCTAACGTGATGACCGACCGCGGGCAGCCCCGCCTCGCCCGTGGGGCGAGCGGGTACGATGCGACGCTCCAGTGGGGCGCCTCGCCGGGAGCCGCCGGCTATCGCGTCTACTGGCGCCACGCGTGGACCAACGATTGGGAGCATGTGCAGGACGTGGGGGCGGTGACGCAGTTCGCCTTCCCGAACGTCTCGATCGACGACTACGTGTTCGGCGTCGCCGCGGTGGGGGCGGACGGGAACGAGAGCCTGGTGAGCGCGTACGTCTCGCCCGATCGCCCGATGCGGGAGGTGAAGCTGGTGCCGTGAGGGGGCGGCGCGCCGGTCATCGCGCTCACTTTGCCGACGTCACCCACCCCTCGATCTTCGCCCCGAGCACGCTCATCGGGAGCGCCCCGCTCTCCAGCACCTGTTCATGAAAGGCGCGAAGCTCGAAACGGGAGCCGAGCACTTGCTCGGCGTGCTGCCGCAGCCGCTGGAACTCTCGGCTCCCCATCTTGTAGGCGAGCGCCTGACCGGGGAGGTCGGTGCTGTAGCGCAGCGACTCGGTGCGAATCTGCGTGTCCGACTCGAGGAGGTGATCGCGCATGTACGCCATCGCGCGCTCGCGGCTCCACCCTAACTCGTTCATCCCGGTGTCGACCACGAGTCGGCACGAGATGAACATGTCCATCGCCAGCCGACCGTAGCGATCCCACGGATTGTCGTAGAGCCCGAGCTGACCGGCGACTATCGACGCGTAGTCGCCCCACCCCTCGGTGAACGCCGTGTAGTACCCTTGCCGATACGGCGGAAGCGCGGCGTTCTCGCGTTGCAGGTTGATCTGGAAGTGATGCCCGGGCCAGAGCTCGTGGGAGATCAACGCCGCCGCGGTGAGCATGGTGCGTTCCGACAGCTGCGTCCCGTTGTAGAGGTAGTGCCCCATCGAATCCGCGGGGGTGGGCGCCTGGTAGAAGCCGAACGTCACCGCCGGCTCGAGCGCCGGCGGAAGCCGCTGCACGTCGCCTTTGGCGCGAGGGCGCCGGGAGAAGGCGCGATCGAGGAGCGGATCGAGTCGCGTCGCGTACGACATGAGCTTCGCGCCGAATTCCTCCGGCGTCTTCGCGAAGAAGCGCGGATCGCTGGCCAGCATCTCGTGAAACTCGCGCTTGCTTCCGGTGAAGCCGAGTTCCTTGCGGATCGCGGCCATCTCCGCATCGATGCGCGCGACCTCCGCGAGACCGATGCGATGCACCTCGTCAGGCGCAACGTCGAGGGTGGTGTGCCAGCGTACCAGCCAGCGATAGTACTCGCGTCCGCCGGGATACATCGCAAGCCCGACCTTGGGCTCGGCCTCGGTGGCGTAGGATCCGTTCAGGAGATCGAGCAAACGATCGACTGCTGGCGCAATCCCGCGGTCGACGACGCGTGCTGCCGACACTTCCACGGCCGTGCGGGTGGCGTCATCGAGCGACGTAAGGCGCGCCGGTGCCACCGCGAACGGATTGCCGGCCCCGGTCGCGGCGAAAGTGCGCAGGAGCGCGACGCTTGCCGGTAGCGCGTCACGTGCGAGGAGGATGTGGCGGGTGCGACGCTGCTCGATTCCCGCGGTGATGCTGTCGACCAGCGCCGGCACCTGCCCCAGGAGGCGGAGCACGAGCGTGGTGTCGCTCGCGTCCTTCAGCGACAGTGCACCGATCGACCGCGCGAGGTAGCCGAGCGGCGATGAGTACGGGGTGATGCTGGAGAAATCGACCCACCAGTGCGGGGCGCGCGCGCCCTGCAGCTTCGACTCCCAGCGAAGCACGCCGAGTGTCAGGCGTTGCTCCTGGTCGAGCCCCGTCAGCTGCACCTTCGCCGCGCCCGACGAGATCGCGCGCCAGCAGGCGGCGTCGCGCTCCCAGGACGCGCGCGAGACCTGCGGGAGTCGATCGGGTGCACGACCGGCGGTGATCAATCGCTCGAAACTCGCGGACGAATTGCAGCGCTCGACGGTCGTGAGGAGCGAGTTGAGCTGGCGTGACGCGCCGCCCGGTGCGCGAACCGCCTGCGCGCCGCACACGGGCACGACGCACACCAGCGCTACGCACGTCACCACGGCCGCGCACAGGGTGCGCGCGGGCGCTGCGCCTCGTTGGAGTCGATCGCCCGGGCGCACCGTGCGGCTCATGAGGCCCACGCCGGCCGCGCGTCCATCACCTTCGCGTACACGGGGCAGCTCTCCACATGCGCGCCGGGGAGATAGCCCGTACTCAACAGGAATTCGTTGACGATCTCCCCGCCGGTGAAGACGAACGTCGTCTTGAAGAGCTTCTGCCAGTCGGCGCGGTCGAGCGGATGGTGCGCATCGAGCCAGACCGAAAAGGCGCCGTACTCGCGCTGGATCGCCTGGATACGCTTCGCGTTCTCGATCGCCGCCTTCACCTTGAGCCGGTTGCGGATGATGCCCGCGTCGCCCAGGAGCCGCGCTTCGTCGCGCGCGCCGTAGCGAGCCACGCGATCGATCTCGAAGCCGTCGTATGCCTGGAAGAAGTGCTCGCGCTTCTTGAGGATGGTGAGCCACGAGAGCCCGGCCTGGTTGACCTCGAGCATGAGGCGCTCGAACAGCCGGTCATCGTCACGAACCGGGAAGCCGTACTCGCTGTCGTGATACGGCCCGTGGAACTCGTGCCCGCGGGCCACTTCGCAGTAGGTCGTCATGCGGAGACGTTATCGCCGCCGGCGATTCGCGTCGACCCCCGCGCCGCGCCGCCCGGCTCGCGGCAAGACGGCGCCGCGCTACCTGGCCGCCTTCGTTTCGGCGAGGTACGCCCGAAGACGCGAGCCCGGCGGGTCGAGCGCCGCGGCGGCCTCGAGGTACGGGAAGATGTCGCCGCCTAACGGGAGCGCAAGCTTGGTCCCCCGATGCATCGTGAACGCCTTCCCGTCCTCGATGATCAGGGACGCCGGCGGGCCGCCATACACCGACGACAAGCCCACATCGGCCGCCACCACCTTGCCGTCGAAGCGCGGCCAGATCGTTCCCGCCGTCACCGTGTGCCCGATCGCGACGTGACGGACGCCGAAGGACGTGAGGACCGAATCGACCAGTGGCGTGAGCGCCGTTTCATCGCCGTTCGCCAGGCCGCGGTACCAGAGCGGCCCCTCCGGATCCTCGGCGATGTTCCCCTCAGGTGCAGGCGCTGCGGGATCGAGTGCCTTGCGCACCCCCGCGTTGAGCGACGCCAGCGACGAATCGACGTACTTGGGTCCAATCCCCCCGTGCAGGAAGAGCCAGTCGTTGATGCGGAGCACCGCGTCGTGCCCGCGGATCCACGTCCCGAAGCGCCCGTTCCCCTCGAATGCGAGCCGTTGCTCGACCCACCCCAAAGGATGCTCCACCAGCCACTGCCCGTGATAGACGGGATCCTTCCGACGCATCGAATCGGACAGGAGCCTCCACGCGCGGTCTTGCAGCTGCTTCGACTTGGACGAGCGGAAGGCCGCGAACTCCGCCGGCGAGACGTAGCGCAAGTCGCCGAGGATGTTCATCGCCTCGTGATTGCCGATGAGCGCGTGCACCATTCCCCCCGCCTTCGCCGCCTGCGACTCGAGCGCCATCAGGAGTTCCATCACCTTGCGCGAGTCGGGGCCGCGATCGAGCACGTCGCCCAACTGCACGAGGTGTGTGCGCCCGCCGCTCCAGGTGTTCTTGCCGTCGATCAGCCCGGCCTGCCGCAATACGGTCACGAACTGCTGGTAGTCTCCGTGGACGTCGCCAACGGCAACGATCCTCGCCACGCCGCTGTACGACGCCTCGGCCGGAGGCTGCGCCTGCGCAAATCGTGCGGCCGCGCACGCCACGAAGACGAAGAAGGTTGAAGCCCTGACGAGCATCGCGCGATGACTGAGGAGGAGTCCGATCCAGGGGCGACGAGGAGCGCGGGGCGACTGCGATTGCAGGAGTCGGCGTGGAGGTCTGGCGCCGGCGGCGCACGCCCCGTCTCGTTCGCCCTACCAGGTGAAGTACACGCCAGTCGATCGGACGATCGGGGGGCGTATTCTAGCTCGGAGAAGACAAGAAGACGAGAAGACGAGAAGACGAGAGGTTGGGGCGCCGGATTCTCTGTCCCTGTCGAATCCCACGAATCTCGTTCGTATAGATGCTGAAGGGCGGCGCGAGGCCGTCCAAACTCAAACGGAGAACCGATGATGACCACATACTTGCTGAGCATCTACCAGCCCGACGGCCCACCGCCTCCCCCCGAGCAGCTCGAGCCCATCATGAAGGGGGTCTTTGCCCTGCGCGAGGAAATGAAGGCAGCGGGCGCGTGGGTCTTCTCCGACGGGCTGCACGCGCCGAGCACCGCGACGGTGCTGCGCAACAACGGCGGGGAGATCCAGATGACCGACGGGCCGTACGTCGAGGGGAAGGAGCACCTGGGGGGCTTCACCATCATCAAGGCGCCGGATCTCGACGCCGCGCTCGAGTGGGGGCGCAAGATGGCGCGCGTGATCCCGCTCCCCATCGAAGTACGTCCCTTCGCCAGCCACGGCTAGAAGCGGCGTGCAGGAAGCGGGCGAGCTGACCAACGCACAGGCGGCCGTCGCGCGCGTCTTCCGCGAGGAGTACGCGCGTGCGGTCGCCGTCCTGATGCGTCAGCTCGGCGACCTCGATTCGGCGGAGGAAGCGGTGCAGCACGCTTTCACCGTGGCGGCGGAGCGTTGGCCTACCAGCGGTGTGCCGCCCAGCCCGGCCGGATGGATCATCACCACGGCGCGCAACCGTGCGATCGACGAGGCGCGGCGCGAGCGACGCCAGGGCGACTTGCAGGCGGCGGCGATGATGCTCGCGTCGCCGTCTCACATGGAAGCGCCCGACACGATCAAGGAGGATTCCGTGGGCGACGACCGGCTCCGCCTGCTCTTCACCTGTTGTCACCCATCACTCGGCGAGGCGGCGCAGGTCGCGCTCACGCTCCGCGTGATCGCCGGGTTGCAGACGCCGGAGATCGCCCGCGCCTTTCTCGTCCCCGAGGCCACGATGGCGCAACGCATCGTGCGAGCCAAGGGGAAGATCCGCGACGCGCGCATCCCGTATCGTGTCCCCGATCGCGCCGACTTGCCGACGCGACTGCGCCCCGTCCTCAGCGTCGTGTACCTGATCTTCACGCAAGGGCACACGGCGACGAGCGGCGACCAGCTCGTGCGCGCCGACCTGTGCGACGAGGCGATCCGGCTCGGGAGACTTCTGCTCGAATTGATGCCCGACGAGCCCGAGGTGCGCGGGCTGCTCGCGCTGATGCTCCTCGTCGACGCGCGGCGAGCCGCGCGCACCGACGCAGCTGGGGCGATGGTGCTCCTCGCCGATCAGGATCGCTCGTCGTGGGATAGGGCGATGATCGAGGAGGGGCAGTCGATGGTGCGCGAGTGCCTGCGCATCAATCGGCCAGGGCCGTACCAGATCCAGGCGGCGATCAACGCGGTGCACAGCGATGCGCGCACCGCCGATGCCACCGACTGGAAGCAGGTGTTGCAGCTGTACGACCAGCTGATGATTGTCGCACCAGGACCGATCGTGGCGCTCAACCGGGCGGTGGCGTTAGGCGAGGTGGAGGGGGCGCCGGCTGCGCTGGCGGCGGTGGATGGGTTGCCGCTCGACGGCTACTACCTGTACCACGCGATCCGCGGGGACTTGCTGCGGCGGGTTGGGCGGGTCGACGAATCGCGCGCGGCGTACGAACGAGCGCTTGCACTCGTGGAGAATCCGGTGGAGCGGGTGTTTCTCGAGGAGAGGGTGCGGTCGGTCGCTCCGCCGCGATCCGCCTCGCCGTGAGGGCGCGCGCTCGCGATGTCGATTGAGGATTGCAGCTCGGCCGCACCGGGAGTCGCCATCGCTGTTGGCGCCACGACTCCCGGTGTGAATGTCACACCGCAATCACTCGATCCCGCGCCGTTTGAGCGCAAGTCGCGCGGCTGAACGCCCGATCGTCAGCCCGGCCTCGCCGTCGAAGCGATAGTGGATGCCGGCGTATACGCGCGAGATGCTCGCCTCCTGGGCCACACTGTCGATCGAAGCGCGCTCGCTCGGGAACGCCTCATCGAGCACGCCCGCGTGTGCACCGGTCTCGCACGAATGTGCGGAGGGGTACGAGGGATGATTCGGAAGGCCGACCGGGGTGGTGATGAGCGGATCGACCTGCGGCGGACGAATGAACCAGTAGGCGAACTTCGTGTCGAAGCACGCGATGATTGCGTCGAACGCTGCCGTGTTCTCGTAGGCGAGAATGCGCGCCGCTTCCAGCTCCGAACGGTGGTAACGATCGATCAGATCGGTGGCCATGCCGTTGAACAGGACGCCAGAGAACGGGGCCCACTTTCGCGCGATCGCCAGCTGCTCCGGCGTACGCGTGTCGGAAATCGCGCGCACCTCGGCCAGGCCGGCGAGATAGGCCGCGGATCCGAAGGCGGGAGGCGGCGGCGCGCGTAGCTCGCTCTGCGACGTTAGGAAGAACGGTCTCGCGCCGAATCCGCCACGGACAATGGGAGCGCCGCTGCTGTACCAATAGCCGGTCCCCACCGGAGGGGCCCCCGGGTCCGTCGCGCCGAAGTTGTCACCGAGCGCGAATTGGAGCACCGCTGCGCCAATGCTTCGCCCGATGGATTCTCCCTCACCGAAGTCGAGGTTTCGCTCCTCGTCGAGCGGCGGCTCAGCGCGTTGCTTCGCGAGCTCGGCGTCGATGTCGGCGACATCGAGCGGATAGTACGCGGAAAGCACGACGACCGACGCACCGGCGGCCGCTCCAGCGAGCGAAGGACGGGTGTTTCCGTGCCTCGCGTTCTTCGCCGCGAGAACGGCCCGGTACTGCGCCAATGACAGGTATGCATTGATCCGACCCGCGTTCGAGTTGCGCAGCCGGAAGTACTCGATCGACTTCCGGTTCCAACGCGAACTCGAGGTGACGTAGTTGGACGCGTTGACGCCGGCGGTGAGCGCGGGCTCCGGCGTGGAGCCGCCCGACCGCACGACGGTTGGCGCGTCGGTGCACGCGGCCAGGGTGCACAGAGTGATACCGAGAAGTGCCGCTGCTGCTCTCATGAGTCTCTCCTGTTCGACAAGGGGTGAAGGGCGACCAGGCCCTCCGTGGAGAGAGTCACGACGAAAGTCCGTCAGATGCGACAAATCGGCGCATCGCGCGTCGGCGCGCGACCAGTTTCGCCGCGCATGTCGTGATTCGCCTCGAATTCTCGTGTGTCCGGTCAGGAGGGCGCGGCTTCCGCGGGACAAGCATCCGTGGCTCCCGCCGCACGCGCCGAGTGAACACACCCCGACCTGCAGGAGCATCTCATGCGCGGAAGGCGTGCATTCCTTCACGACGCTTCGTCCAGACTGGCTGCGTTCTCGCTCCTGGGCGTCGAAGCCGTGACGCCGCGCGATCGTACGGCCGGCGATTGGGACTTCGGTTGGACGTCGCGGATCGCGGGGAAGCATCGCGGGGTCTTCGATGTCGCCGAGGTCGAGAGCGGATTTGGCGTCTTCCGCGCCGCGACCTGGGCATCGCAGTGCATCGATATCCTTGGCGCCGCGTCCACTGAGGTATCGACCGTCATCGTCCTGCGCGGGCATGCGCTGGCGCTCGCCCTGCAGCAGACATTTTGGGATCGGTACGACGTCGGGCGGGCGCTGCGGGTGACGCACCCGGTCACGGGGCGCGACACCGAGCGGAACCCGGCCCTGCTGGAGGCGCGAGACGGACTTCCGGCACCGCTGGCCAACGCTGCGCTGCTGCCACAACTCTCGCGCGGCGCAACCGTGCTCGCCTGCAACATGGCGCTGCAGCGATGGATCGATGAGGTACGCGACCGCGACCGGGTCGCGCCGGACGAAGCTCGCCGGCGCAGCATCGCCGCGCTAGTTCCCGGAGTGATCCTGCAACCGTCAGGCGTTCTCGCCGCGACGCTGGCGCAGGAACACGGGTGTTCCTACCTCCGCGCCGGCTGACCGAAACCTAACACGTCGCAGCTCGCCCCTCCCCTTCCTTCTTTCGGAGCCTGGAAACATGCACTCGTTCGTATCACGTCAGGCGGTCGCTCTCCTGTTCGGTGCTGGCGGGCTTGCACTTGCGTCGTCGTCGCTCGCCGCGCAGGGGTGTGAACCCATTCGCTTCACGGCGCCCGTCAACCTGGGAGGCGAGGGGCAGGCGTATCAGCCAGGACACGAGTGGCGCCTGACGCTCGCCTACCGTCGCCTCCACTCAAACGAGTGGTTCATCGGGAGCGAGGAGAGCGGAACGAAGGCGCCCGGGGGATCGCCGCCGATCTTCAACATCCACACGGCGGTGGTCGACGTGGCGTACGCCTTCAACGATCGCGTGCGTGCGCGCCTGAGCGTCCCCATTTCCGACGGCTCGTTCGCGCGCACCTGGAGTGACGGCAAGCGGCACGAACAGACGGCGCGCGGGATCGGCGACATCAGCGTGCAGGGGGAAACGTGGCTCTTCGAACCGCGCACCCACTCGAACGGGAACGTGTCGCTGGGACTCGGCCTCAAGGCCCCGACCGGAAGCCACACGAAGGCGAGCACGTTCTACCTGGGATCCGGCCCTGTCGCCTTTCCGGCGGACCAGACCATCCAGCCCGGCGACGGCGGGTGGGCGATCCTGTCGCAGCTGCAAGCATTCCGGCAGCTCGGCGAGCGGACGACGGTCTATGGATTCGGCTCGTACATGGTGAGCCCGAAGGACCGCACCGAGGTGCGCGGGGCGCCCGTCCCGGCCCCTAATTCAGGATTGTATTGGTCGGTCCCCGACGTCTACTCGGTACGCAGCGGCGCCGTGCTCAACGTCCTTCCGGACCAGGGGCTCTCGATGAGTCTCGGCGCGCGCCTCGATGGCATCCCGGTGCACGACCTGATCGGAGGGGGCGACGACGACACGATCAAGCGCACGTCGCGCATCTACTACGCCGAACCCGGCCTGTCGTACGCGCGGGGAAAGGACATCGTCACGCTCAGCGTACCGTGGCGCCTCAAGGTGAATCGCCTCAAGAGCCTCGCCGAGCAGAAGCCGGGGGCACTCCCCAACGCCGGCGGCTTCGCCAAGTACCTGTTGTTCTTCAGCTACTCGCGCCGGCTGTAGGAGGGATCATGCAACGCTTCGTCGGCCCGGTTGTGCTACTCGCCAGCGCGCTGGCGCTCGGCGCTCAGACCGCGCGCGCCCAGGTCGTCGCCGGCACCGTGGCACCGGAAGTGGACCTCCGGACCATCGGCGGCGAGCGATTTCAGCTTTCCTCGCTTAGGGGTCGCCCGGTCGTCATGACGTTCTGGGGCACCTGGTGCCCGCCGTGCCGGAAGGAGTTTCCCGAATTGGCCTCGCTGTATCGAGAGTTCCACCAGGGCGGTCTGGAAGTGGTCGGCGTGAACCAGCGCGACCAGGAAGTGAGCACCGGCGAGGTGCAGCGCTTCGTCACCGAGTTGGCGGCGACATTTCCTATCGTCCTCGATACGCGCGGCCGTTCGCGCCGCGCGTATCGATTGATCGGACTTCCCACGACGGTCTTCATCGATAGGGCCGGAGTCATCCGGCAGGTGGTGTCGGGTCCGGTCAGCACGGAGATACTGGACGCGGGCCTCGAGCTGATCGGAATCAAGCGCGACTAAAACCCGGGCGCACGCCCCCAGATGTCATCGCTGCTGTCGCCCCTTGGCAACCAGAGCGGAGAGGCCTGCGCGTTCGAGGATTGCGGCATACCGGGGATAGCGCAGGAGCGGCGCGAAGAGCGGATCGTCGAAGCTGTGCATGATCGGCCAGAGCTCGTCGTCCGCCGCCACTCGTTCGAACGCGTCGATCGATCTGGTGGTATCGCCGAGTCCGAGGTACGCGTACGCGCGCCATTTCGTCGCCTGGAACTCGCGCGACGACTTCTCGTCGAGCGCATCGAGTTCCTGCTGTACGGTCGCCCCCTGGCCGATGCGCGAGAGCAGGAAGGGGCGGACGACCATGCGGTATGGCAGTTTCCGAATAAGGCGCTCGGCCTCGGCCATTCTTCCGTTCTGCACGAGAATGTCGGCGCTGAGCGCGATGCTGGTCAGGTTGGTCGAGTCGTTCTCGATCGAGCGCCGCGACTCGGCGAGTGCGCTGTCCACCTGCCCGTCGAGGTATAGTTCGTAGGCGAGTTGGCTGAGCACCAGCGCCGACGCCGGATCTTCGAACCGGGCCAGGCGGAGCTGCTCCAGCGCTTCGGCATGCCGGCCAAACAGGCGGAAGAATCTCGCATACTGGACACGCGCCTCCACATCGCGCGCATCGCGCGCAATGGCCGCGCGCAGCTCCACCTCGGCGCTGTCCCATTGGAAGGCGTACTGGTGGGCAATCGCCAGCGCGATGTGCGGCTGCGCGAGGGAGGGCGCGAGCGAGAGCGCGCGCTGTGCCGTGCGGGTTACCTCGTCGATCACGCCGCGCGCCGGCACGTTTTCGAAGTACGGGAACAGGGCGAGCGCCATGCTGAGCCCCGACCATGCGCGAGCGAACGAGGAATCCTCGCGAATCGCCAGGCGGAACATCTCGGCGCTCTGCTTCACGCTGAGCCCCCGCCGGTTCAGCCCGACCATCCCGCGCAGGTAGAACCGATACGCTTCACTGTTCGACGTCGTCCCCTCCGATGCCGCTGCCGTCGCCGAACCGATGGCACCGGGAAAGAGGGACCTAAGCGTCGACAACAGGCTGCGGTCGATCAGGTCGACGGCGCCGGCCTGCTGCTCCGCGGTGAAAGGAAAGACGTCGGCCCAGATGCTCGAGCCATCCGAAGCGCGCGCGAGATCTGCGGAGAGAATCCAGCGCCCGCGGTCCTGACGGACGACCCCGGTCATCACGTAGTCGGCCTTGAGCTTCTGCCCGGCCTCGATGACATCCACCCCGAGTTGGCCACGAAAGAGTCGCGCTCCCGCGCGGCTCTTGACCTGGATTCCCGGAACGTACATGAGCGAGGCGGCGACCTCGTCGGAGAGCGATTCCAGCACGAATTCCATCGAGGAATCGGCTGCCGTGTTTCCGAACGGGAGGACGGCGAGCGAGATCGGCGCGGCGACGACGGGGCGGAGAGAGTAGGCCAGGCCCGCGACTCCGATGAGGATCGCGGCGATCGCCGCCACTCCCAGCACGAGCGCGCGGCGACTCGGCGCGACGACTGGCTGCATCCGCGCCGTCGGCGAGGAGGCCACGGGACTGGCGTTGGCCGAACCGTCCAGGACTCCGAGGACGTCACGCACGTTCTGCGGTCGCTCGTCGGGGAGCTTGGCGAGGCAGCGCGCGACGAGTTCCGAGATCGACGCCGGGACTTCGGGGCGCACGTCGGACAGCGGGCGCGGGAGCCGGGTCAAGTGTGCCGCGACTATCTGATGCACCGACGGTTCGGCGAACGGCGGCGCTCCGGTGAGAAGCTCAAACGCCAGGCAGCCAAACGCGTAAATGTCGGCGCGGTGATCGGTGGCGGGATCGCCCATCGCCTGTTCGGGCGCCATGTACGCCGGGGTCCCCAATCCCATCCCGGTCTGCGACAGTGTGGGCGCGCTCGCCTCGCTCAACGCGGCACTCACGGCCTTGGCGATCCCGAAGTCGGTGACGACGGCCGCGCCCCCGGACAGCATCACGTTGTCCGGCTTCACGTCGCGGTGCACCACGCCGTGGGCGTGGGCGTGGGCCAGCGCGCGCGCGACGTCGCGCAGGATGCCTAACGCATCGGGGATGGCGAAGGCACCGTCGACGCGCAGTCGCTCGCGGAGCGACGGTCCATCCTCGAACGGCATCACGAAGTACAGCGTCCCCGCCACCTCGCCCGAGTCGTACAGCGGGACGATGTTCGGGTGGCGCAGCCGGGCGGCGATCTCGATCTCGCGCAGGAAGCGGTCGTGACCTAACGAGACAGAGAGCTCCGGCCGGATCACCTTGATCGCGACGTCGCGTCCGTGCTTGGTGTCGTGCGCGAGGTAGACCCGCGCCATCCCCCCCCGCCCGAGCTCCCGCCCCAGTCGATACCGATCGCCGACCAGTTCGGGGAGGAGCGGGCCGCCCGGCTCTGCGGTCAACGTGTCGAAGCGTTCGGCGGCGACCGCATCGAGCAGTGGCCAGTCGCGCTCGCACTCGGCCAGCATGCGCGCGAGCGCGGCGCGTCGCGCCGGGTTTCCCCCTCCCAGCACTTCGAGCAGTGCGGGGCGTTCCTCGGGCGGCGCGTCGAGCAGCTGATCGAGCAGCGGCTCCAGCGACGCCCAATCGTCAGGGAGGAGCGGGTCCGCCTCGCCGTCGGGCGCATCACCACTCACGCCGAGAGTCCCTGACGGAGGAGCATTCGTGCCTTGACCCAGTCGCGCTGCACCGTCCGCACCGTCACGCCTAACGCTTCGGCGATCTCCTCGTCGGTAAGCCCGCCGAAGAAGCGACAATCGACCACCTGCGCCAGCCGCGGCTCGACGTCCGCGAGGCGATCGATCGCGTCGTTCAGCAGGAGCAACGCCTCGGCCTGATCGTCGGCAGCCAGTTCGTTGCTGTCGAGTGAGATGCGCTCGAGCTTTCCCTCCCGCTTGAGCGCACCGCGAGCCTTGGCGCGATCGACGAGGACATGGCGCATGACGACGGAGGCGAGCGCGAAGAAGTGCCCGCGGTCACGCCAGGCCTTGCGCGACTGTTCGGCAAGCTTGAGGTAGGCCTCGTGCACGAGTCCCGTGGTCGACAGCGTCCCGCCGCGCTCGCGCCGGACCAGCTGGTGACGCGCGATGATCCGGAGTTCCTCGTACGCCTCGGGCATGAGGGCGTCGAGCGAGTCGCGGCGGTGCGACGGCGCCCGTGGTCGAGGAGCCACGGCGCCGTCGTGCGAGACATTCGACTCGTCACCCTGCACGTCAGAACCTCCGCTGCATGCGCCGTCCCGCCGCCTGCACAGAACCTATGCGGCGACGTGCAACGCGCCAGCGCGCGGGGAGTCGCGCGGCAGCGCGCAGGGAGTCGCGCGGCAGCGCGCCGGTTCGCTACGCCCCGCCGCTTGTCGATCGAGACGTCGGAGGCGGGAAAGTGCTTTCTTCCCCCCGCCGAAATCGGCGACAATATTCCCGCGCAGCCGGGGACTCACCCCGGACTCCGTCTTGCACTTCAGCCGGAGGTGCGGGGAGGCATGGATGCCATTCGCCGTGCAATCGTCGGCGCCGAGGGAGAGAACGCCCCGCTCTCTCGAGTGACGCATGCGCGCGCGTTCCGCTGGCGCGGTCGCGCGCTGCATCCATATCCGACAATGCTGGCAATCGGCGCGACGGCCGGGATCGTCACCGCAACTCGCCTCGCGCCGTGGCTCGCCCTCCCCCCTGCGCCCACCTACGCCGCGCTCGTCCTCCTCCTCGTTCCCGCGATCGCCGGGTCGAGGCTCCTCTTCGTCCTCATGCACTGGGCGCAGTTCCGCGACGCCCCACGCAGCATCTGGCGCACCGACCGCGGCGGACTCGCGCTGTACGGCGGGCTCCTGCTGACGCTCGCACTCTCGTTCCCCCTCCTGCGCGCGTTGCGCCTGCCGGTCGGCGCATTCTGGGACGCGGCGACCATCGTGATCCTCATCGGGATGGCCTCCACCAAGGTCGGGTGCCACCTCAACGGTTGCTGCATCGGACGTCGCTCCTCGGCGTGGTGGGCTGTCGTCATCGCCGATCACCGCGGCGAACGGACCAGGCGTCTCCCGGCCCAACTTCTCGAAGTGGCGCTGGCGGTCCTGCTGCTCGCATTGGCCCTCCTCGTGCGCGCCAGGTTGCAGCTCGCGGGCTCACTCTTTCTCACCGGCGCGATCGGCTACGGCATCGGACGGTTCCTTCTCGAAGCGATTCGCGAAACCGCCGGACGCGAGCACGACGTCACGATCAATCGCGTGATCTCCGGCGTGCTGGCGGTGGCCGCCGCGATCGCGCTCTGGATTCTCGCAGCGCCGAGTCTGCTCATGTAGTTGCCCTGTGCCCGTCCGCCTACCGCCCGACCCGACGCGCAGCGGAACGCGCGCCCGGGAGATCTCCCCACGCTGCACCAACACACAGGAGTCTGTTCCCATGGCGTCCGCGAACGATTTCTTCAATGAGCTCAAGGCAGCCAACGTCCGGCTCGATGCGCTCATTACGTCGACGGGTGAAGTCCGCGTGGCCGTCGACAACGTGGCGGCGAAGATGGACCAGTCGGTGGCGCTGGAGGTGACGATCCGCGACGCGCTGATTCATCAGATCAGGCAGAACGAGACGATCATCTGCCTCCTCAAGCAGATCGCCGACAACACCTGC
>CAZWVG010000058.1:0-4667 GCA_964637355.1 uncultured Gemmatimonadaceae bacterium | reverse complement strand
AACGAGTCGCATCAGCAGACCGGACTCCAGACCACCATCCGCGACAATACCACGACGCTCGCCGATCTCTACTCGGTCGAGCATGCCGAAGCGGCGCTCGTGCGCGAGCGCGAACTCGCGCTCAAGAAGCAGATCGAGGCCTGCTGCCCGCCCCCGCCCCCAGCGACGGTGTGCAGCCCGAAGCCCTGCCCCGAACCCGACCCCTTCAAGGTCCCGGTCATCCTTCTCAAGAGCGAACCGCCGAAAAAGGGCGGGAAGAAGTGACGCGCCCCACCTGATACCAGGGCGTCGCATGATCGGTACCGTTTTCGGCACGGCGTTGGCCATGGTTGCACTGGATCGTTGGACCAAGCGACGCGTGCGAGCACGCCCCCCCGGTCGCTGGTCCGTCGCGCTGGCGCCGGGCGTGACCGTGCGACACGTGCGCGTTCCGGTGAATCCGGGGACGGCATTGCGCTGGGCGGTCGCGTTGGTGCTGCCGGTCACGATACTTGCGGCCGCGGCGATGACCGGCGGCGTCTTCGACACGGCGGCATCGCAAGCCGGCGTCGGCGCCGCGGTGGCGGGCGCCGCGAGCAACGTCTTCGACCGCATGCGCTATCGCTGCATGACCGACTTTGTCTGCGTGGGATGGTGGCCTCCCTTCAATGTCGCCGACGTCGCCATCGTCGCCGGCGTCGCCACCGCCCTGTTCTCACTCGCCCGAACGGGACTCACATGACCTCCTGGTACTTGTGGCTCACCCCACTCGCCGTCGGCGCCATCATCGCACTCCTGGGATTTGTCGGCTGCCAACTGGTATTCCCGCTCGATGACGTCGACATCGGCGACTTCACGGTCTACGACGAAACCGTGCTTGCCGACTCGCCGGTGATGTACCTGCGGCTGCAGGAGAGCTCGCCCGGAACCGTCATCCCCGGCGGCGAGGCCGTCGACCTCGCCGGGGGAAATCATCCGGGTGTCTACGAACGGTTAGGTAATGCACTCCCGGACGACCCGGCGACGCTCTCGCCTGCCGCCGGCCCGCCGCTGCTAGAGATCGGGATCGCGCCGGCGCTCCTCCCGCCCGAATCCTTGACGACGGCGATCCGCGTGCGCGCCGCGCGCGTGCGCGTCCCCTTCTCGGCGGCGATCAATCCCGCGCAGTTCACCTTCGAAGTCTTCGTGCAGCCGGAGTGGGACCTCTCGGTGCTCGGCCGCTACTACGCCGTGGTGGAGAACACCGACAAGCCTCCCACCGGGTCTACCAATTCGAAGCAGAAGGGATTCGCGATCTATGCCGGCCCCGAGAGCCCCGGGAACCCCCAGACGCCCTACCGCTGGCAGCTGTGGGTGGGCTCAGGGACCGACTTCCGCCAACTCGTCGAACAACCCCCGGTCGACCCCAGCAATCCCGGGCCGCTCGTCGAGGCCGCACCGACCTACCTCGGCGTAACATGCGACGGGTCGGAGTACCAGCTCTTCGCCTACAACGACGGGCGCGACATCGATGCCGTGAAGTACCGCCTCGTCCCGCAGCCGTATGTCCCGAATACCAACGGCGACATGACGATCGGGATGACGCAGGCCTCACGCTCGCTCGTCCCGCCGTTCCCCGGTCCGGCAAACCGCAACCTGTATCCGTTCATCGGCAAGATGCAGGAGGTCGCGCTGTACGATCAGGTGCTGACCGAGGCGCGCATCGTCTCGCACATCACGACGGCGTTCTACGGCGGGTAGGTGTGCGTGCAGCCGACGCGTGTGTCGAACCGGTGAACCTTGCAAGCATTCGTCGGTACGGGACATTGCCAACTGTTCGCCATAGATTGCGTCGTCTCTCGTGAAGGAGCTTTCCCCCTGACCATCAGCCGCGCACTTCGATCGTTTCCGTTGCTGGTCGTGCTCGCCTGCGGCTCTGTTGACGGACCCTCGACCGCATACGACGAGCACCTCAAGGCGTGGCGCGAGATCGCGCCCGCCTCGTACGAGTTCGAGTACCTCCAGCAGTGCTTCTGCGCGCAGGCTGGGATCTGGTGGCACGTGAAGGTCACCAACGGAGCCTTCGTGAGCATCGCGCCGGTGAGCGCGGCGCCGCCAACGGGCTTCACACCGCGCCACTTCACGATCGATTCGGTCTTTGTGCAGGCGAAGGGTGCCCTCGACGACAAGAATGCGAGCGTTGGCATTCTCTACGACCCCACCTGGCACCACCCCGCCGTGATCCGCGTCGACCCCCTCAAGAACGCGATCGACGACGAGTGGGAACTGCAGGTCCGCGCACTCACCCCCACACCGTAGCATCGCCGGCGCGCCCCGCGCGCCGGCACCCCCGTCTCCCGTCCCCCGTCTCCCGTCCCCTAACCACCTCCTGCCGGCGGACGCGCAAGGCACCTCACTTCCCGATAAACTCCACCACCAACGCGATCGTCGCCGTCGGATTCTCCTCCATGATCCAGTGCCCCGACTTGGGGATGATCGCGCCGCGCACGTTCGTCGCCACCGCCCGCATCGCGTCGGCCTGCAGCGTCCCGAACGACCCTTCCCCGCCCAGCGCGAGCACCGGCATCGTCAGCTTGCCAGCTGCAACAAAGGCGCGGTTGTCGACGCCATCCTGATCGAAGGCCTTGAACTGCTCCATCGCCGCGTGGATCGCGCCGGGGCGCGCGTAGAGCGCGGTGTAGTGCTGGCGCGCCGATTCGGTGAAGGTGCGCGGATCGACCGAGAACTCGTTCCAGAAGCGGTCGAGATAGATCCGCTCGCGCCCCGCCACGAGTCGCTCCTCGTCGGGACCGTAGAATGAGAAGTGCCACGTCCCGTGCCCGTGCGCGACCTGGTCCCACGGTCCAACTCCGGGAAGCGGGGCATCGATCTCGACGAGATGCCGCACCCGGTCGCGATGCTCGGCGGCGAATGCGTATCCGACCATGTTGCCGATGTCGTGCGTCACGAGATCGATCGACCCGATCTTGAGCGCGTCGAGCACACCGGCGATGTCGTACCCCTGCGTCTTCTTGTCATACCCCTTCGCCGGGCGATCCGAGAGTCCCATCCCGCGGAGATCCGGCACGATGACCGTGTGGTCGCTGACCAGCTTCGCCGCCAGCGCCCCCCACATGTCGCCCGATTCCCCAAAGCCGTGCAGCAGGACGACGGCCGGTCCCTTGCCGCCGACGCGGACGAACAGCGTGGTCCCGTTGGTCGCAATGCGCTGCGTGTGAAAGGAGGCGGGAAAGGGGACCACCTGCGCTCCGGCGCGCGAGGCGCACATCACTCCGAGCAACAGCACAGCGCGCATCACCGCGCGATTCGAGCGTCGCATGATTTCGTCTCCGTTTGAAGTCGTCGTCTCTTGGCAGGTACGCGCGCACCGCCTCCGACTGAAAACCCGACGCCTCATGCAGACGGGGAATCTTCCTCCCGCCGAAGTACCTGTGACGAACCGGTGCGCCTCCGCAGCCCCACGCCGCGCCCCCGCCGGCGCGCAATGCGCGCCGGCACTCCCGTCCCCCGTCCCCCGTCTCCCGTCCGATTCCCGGTTCCCACGCTCCGCCCTTCCCCCGCGACGGCTCGCAGCCGACCTTTCGCCCCCTCATGCGGAAGCTCTACCTCGTCCTCGCCGCACTCCTCGCGGCGCACGTCGCACTCCTCCTCGTCCACCCCTCCGGAGCCCAGCAGCTCGAGACCGGCGCGGGACTCGACGTCGGGATCGTCTTCGACCTCGGTGGACGCGGCGACAAGTCGTTCAACGACGGCGCCTACCTCGGCGCCGAGCGTGCCGCGAAGGAGCTCGGCGCCCGTGTGCGGTTCATTGAGCCGGGTGAGAACTCCGATCGCGAGGCCGGCCTCCGTCTCCTCGCCGCCGAAGGAATGGACCTCGTCGTTGGCGTCGGCTTCATCTTTTCGGATGACCTGACGCAGCTGGCGAAGGAATATCCGAACGTCCGTTTCGCTGGCGTCGACTACGCCGTGTCGCTCGACTCGGCGGGGAACGCGATCCAGCCGCCACCCAACCTCGCCGCCCTCAAGTTCCGCGAGGAGCAGGGATCGTTTCTCGTCGGTGCGCTCGCCGCGCTCGTTGGGAAGTCGAAGAAGGTCGGCTTCGTGGGCGGGATGGACTTCCCGCTCATCCACAAGTTCGAGGTCGGCTACAAGGCCGGGGTGAAGGCGGTCTGTCCCGACTGTGAGGTGATCGCCCAATACGCGGGCGTCACCCCCGAAGCGTTCCGCAACCCGGGACGCGGGCTCGAGCTCGCGCTCTCACAGTACCAGTCCGGCGTCAACGTGATCTTCCACGCGTCCGGCTCGACGGGGCTCGGCGTCTTCGAGGCGGCGCGCCGGCGCGGGAAGCTGGCGATCGGCGTCGACGCCGATCAGTACAACGAGGCGCCGGGGTACATCCTCACCTCGATGGTGAAGGGAGTGGATGCCGCAGTGTTCGATGCGATTCAGCAGGTGAAGGACGGGACGTTTCACGGCGGAATCTTCCAGCTCGGGCTCAAGGAACGCGGCGTGGACTACATCTACGATGAGCACAACCGCGCGCTGATCCCGGATTCGGTGCATGCGGCGGTGGAAGCGTTGCGGCAGCGGATCATTGCGGGGGACATTGTCGTGCCGAGTACGAGATGACCGGGACGGGAGACGGGGGACGGGAGACGGGGGTGGCGCTTCGCGCCGTGGGCGTGGCG
>CAZWVG010000057.1:0-25898 GCA_964637355.1 uncultured Gemmatimonadaceae bacterium | reverse complement strand
ATGCGGTTGTTGAGGTCGGGGAGGATCCAGGGCTTGATCTTCTTGTCGAACTCCGGACCGAAATGCACGAGCGTCACCTGCGCCCCTGAGCGCCAGAGGTCAAGCGCCGCCTCGGCGGCGGAATTGCCACCACCGACGACCACCGCGGTCTGCTGGAAGGCGACGTGCCCTTCGCGGTACGCATGCGTGACGTGCGGGAGATCCTCACCCGGGACGTTCAGCAGGTTTGGCGACCCCCAGTACCCGGTCGCCACGACGACGGCCCGGCATGGGATCGAGCCCTCGCTTCCATCACGCCGGCGTGTGCGCACAACAAACTCCGGAGAGCTTCCCTCGATGGCCTCCACGCGCTCATACTGGCGCACGGTGATCCCGAAATGCTTCACCACCGCGCGGTAGTACGTGAGCGCGTCGCGCCGCGACGGCTTCGCCTCGGAGATCACGAAGGGGAGCCCGCCGAGCGACAGCTTCTCGGCGGTCGAGAAGAACGTCGCGTACGTCGGGTAGTGTGTGATCGAGCTGACCACGCAGTCGGCGTCGACCACGAGGGTGCGGAAGCCAGCCCGGTCGAGCGAGATCGCCGCCGCCAGCCCGCAGGGCCCGGCGCCGACGACCACGACGTCGGGAGAGCGTTCGTCCACGCTCATCGATCAGTCGCCCGCGGAGGGGGCGGTATCGATGATCTGGTCGCGCCGTGTCCCTACCGATACGAAGCGGATCGGTGCATCGACGAGCGCCTGGATCCGGTCGAGGTAGGCGCGCGCTTCGGTGGGCAGATCCTCGAGCGAGCGGGCATCGGCCGTCGATCGCTTCCACCCGGGAAACCACTCGTAGACCGGCTCGATCTGGTCGAGGAGCGAGATGTCGGCGGGGAACTCCTCGTGCACGGTGTCGCCCACACGGTACCCGGTGCAGATCCCCAGCGTCTCGAGGGTGTCGAGGACGTCGAGCTTGGTGACGGCGAGCCCGGTGAGCCCGTTGACGCGGACCGCGTACCGCACGACGACGGCGTCAAACCATCCGCAGCGGCGCGGGCGCCCGGTCGTGGCGCCGAACTCGTTGCCGAGCTGGCGCACGTGCGAGCCGAGCGGCTCGTCGAACTCGGTGGGGAGCGGACCGTTGCCGACGCGCGTCGTGTAGGCCTTCACCACGCCTAACGCCGAGTGCAGCGCCGTAGGGGCGATGCCCGCGCCGGTCGACGCGCCGCCGACGGTCGTGTTGCTCGACGTGACGAACGGATACGTCCCGTGATCGACGTCGAGGAGCGATCCCTGCGCCCCTTCAAGCAGGATCGCCGCTCCCGACTTGATCGCCCGATGCATGACGAGCCCGAGGTCCTCGGAGAGCGCGGCAAGCCGCGGCGCGAGAACCTCGAGTCGCGCCATGGTCTCATCAACCGACGCGCGCTTGGTCGAACCGTTTCGCGCCAGACGCATGTTCGCCGTCTCGACACCAGCTTCGACGAGCGGACGCAACCGGTCCACGTGCTTGAGGTCGACCACGCGGACGCCGCGGCGCCCCGCCTTGTCTTCATAGCACGGACCGATGCCGCGCCCCGTGGTCCCGATCGCCTTCGACGCCGCGCTCTCGCCATCCACCAGCTTGTGGTACGGCATCACGAGATGGGCGCGATCCGACACGTAAAGGCGCCCCTCGACATCGATCCCGTCCTTCACCAGTTCGTCGATCTCGGTGAACAACGTCTCGGGATCGAGCACCACACCATTCCCGATCGCGCATCGCACGCCAGGATGGAGGATCCCCGACGGGATCTGGTGCAGGACGAACGAGTCGTCGCCGATGTGCACGGTATGCCCGGCGTTCGCCCCGCCCTGATAGCGCACCACCCAATCGGCGCGCTCGGCGATGACGTCGACCAGCTTCCCCTTCCCTTCGTCGCCCCACTGGGCGCCGACGACGACCACGGTGCGCGTCTTCGAATCGAACATGGGTACGACCTGTCGGAGTGCGGAACGGCGCGGAACACAAAAAAACGCCCCCGCAGCAAAGCAGGGGCGTTGGCGAAACCTACGCCGCGCAGGGCGCGAGTCAACAGACGTGCGGGCGCGAACGGCTACAAGTCACCTCACTCGTAGTCGACGCCCTCCCGCGCGACCGACGAGTCCGTGTGGGGTGACCGCTAGTGCACCTGCTTCGAGTACTGGCGAATCGCGAGGGAGAGGACGGCTACGCCACCCACTGCGAGCCCCGCCAGCGGGGGCGCGACGGTCCGCCATCCTGCCCCCTTCACCAGCACCGCCCGCATGATGAAGACGAAGTGCTTGACCGGATTCACCTCGGCGGCCAGCTGCGCCCAGCGCGGCATCGAGTCCACCGGCGTGAAGAGTCCGCTCATCAGGAGGTAGATGAGCATGATGAAGAAGGCGACGAACATCGTCTGCTGCTGCGTACTCGTGAACGTCGAGATCCAGAGTCCGATCCCCAGCGCCACGATCAGGTAGACGGCCGCCGAGAAGAAGACCAGCGGGACGCTCCCGCGCGTCGGGATGCCGAATACGAATTTCCCGATGGTCATCCCGATGCTGAAGATGATCAGGGAAAGAATCCAGAACGGGAGGAGCTTCGCGGTGATGAACTGCCCCTTGGTGATTGGCGTGACGTTGAGCTGGTCGAGGGTGCCGAGCTCCTTCTCGCGGGCGATGTTCTGCGCGGTGAGGAGGAGGCCGATGATCGTCGTGAGCGAGACCAGGATCGCCGGCACCATGTAGTGCTTGTAGTTGCGCGACGGATTGAACCAGCCGCGCGTCGCCAGGACGAGCGCGGGTCCACGCACCATCTGCACCTGGCCGGGGAGGGCGCCGAGTTCCCGCGCGTAGTCGCCCAAAACGGCCTGTGCCGCCGAGAGCACGATGCCGGCGGCCGCTCCCTCCTCGGCATTCACCTGCAGCTGCAACGGGGCGTGCCGCTCGCGCACCAGCGCTTCCTCGAAGCCGTGCGGGACGCGCAGCACGGCGGTGACTTCACGATCGAGGAGCGCGCGCTCGATCCCCTCGGTCGTCGGTTGCGCGCGCACCACGCGAAAGCGCCCGCCCCCTTCGAGGCGCTGCGTGAGCCCGGCCGACACGGTGGTGCGATCCTCGTCCACGACCGCCAGCGCCGTGCGCTTGATGTCGAACGTCGCCGCGTTCGACAGCACGAGGAGCTGCACGACCGGGATGAAGAAGATCTGGAAGACGGTCGCCTTGTCGCGGAAGACCTGGAGGAATTCCTTCCGCATGAGGAAGAAGATGGTCCGCATCGGCTAGTCCAGGCGGATGGCGAGGCGCCGCGCTCCAATCACCAGCAGCAGGATGGTGATCCCCAGCAGGATGAGGCTCTCCTGCCACAGCGTCGCCAGCCCCGCACCCTTCACCATGATCCCGCGCACGATCAGGAGGAACCAGCGCGCCGGGACGATGTTGGTGAGGATGCGGAGCGGCGTCGGGAGCGACTCGAGCGGGAAGATGAATCCCGAGAGCATGAGCGTGGGGAGGAGCAATCCGGCGAGCGCGGCGATCATCGCCGTGCGTTGCGTCGAGGCGCGCGTGGAGATCACGATCCCCAGTGCGAGCGCCGTCAGGATATAGAGCAGGCACTCGGCGAGGAGGAGGACAACGTTGCCGCGCAGCGGCATTCCGAAGACGACGCGTGCTGCGCCAAGGACGAGGAGAACGTTGGCGAATCCCATGACGACGTACGGCGCCACTTTTCCTGCCACGATCGCCCACGGATGCAACGGCGAGACGAGGAGCATCTCCATCGTCCCGACTTCCTTCTCGCGCGTGATCGAGATCGCCGTCATCATCGCCGAGATGATCGTGAGGACGAGGGCGATGAGTCCCGGGACGAAGAGGTTCACGCTCTCGAGCGTTGGGTTGTAGCGCATGCGGGTGGCCAGGTCGAACCGCACGCCGCCGGCGCGAGCGGTCGACTCGGCGAACCAACGTTGGATGATCGCCGAGGCGTACGCCTGCATCACGCTACCGGTGTTGGGATCGGCGGCATCGGTGATCAGCTGCAACGCAACCGGTTCGGGGCCGGCCATCGCTCGCTCGGCGTCGCGCGGGAGGACGATCGCCTGGCGGAGCACGCCGGAGCGGAAGCCTGCATGGAGGGGCGCCGTGGTCTGGTAGACGTCCACCACCTTGAATCGATCCGACGCCGCGATGCGCTGGGCGAGCGCGCGCGTCGCCGGGCTCGGCGTCGGGTCGACGATCGCGATGCGGATGTTGGTGACGTCGGTGCGCACCGCGTAACCGAACAGGAGCACCTGAACGAGCGGCATGAGCAGGAGGACCCAGAAGGTCTGCCGGTCGCGCAGGATGTGGTACGCTTCCTTTCGCACGAAGCCCGTGAAGGCACTCATGTCTCCCCCGGGCGCGTGAGTCGAAGGAAGACTTCATCGAGCGACGCGGCGCCGAATCGCTCCTTCACTTCCGTCGGCGTCCCCATGGCGGCGATGGCGCCGTCGACCATGATCGAGAGGCGATCGCAGTACTCTGCTTCGTCGAGGTAGTGCGTGGTCACGAGCACGGCGGTCTTCGCTGCCGCCGTTTCGTAGATCAGCTCCCAGAAGCGTCGCCGGGTTATGGGATCGACCCCGCCGGTCGGCTCATCGAGGAAGACAACGGCCGGCTCATGTAGGAGTGCCACTGAGAGCGCGAGCTGCTGCTTCCACCCTAACGGGAGGCGGCGCACGAGCTCGCGCCGCGCGTGCTCCAGCCCGATGCGCCCGAGCAGCGCGTGCATGCGCTCGGCGATCTGCGCGTCGGAGAGCCCGTAGATCCCGCCGTAGAGCGTGATGTTCTCCTGCACGGTGAGGTCGTCGTACAGCGAGAACTTCTGGCTCATGTAGCCGATGCGCCGTCGCACACCTTCGGCGTCGCTCTCGATGTCGTGCCCGGCGACGGTGGCCGAGCCTGACGAGGGAGCCAGGAGTCCGATGAGCATCCGCATCGCGGTCGTCTTCCCTGCCCCGTTGGCGCCGAGGAATCCAAAGACTTCGCCTTGTGCCACGTGAAACGTCACGTCGTTCACCGCGACAAACTCCCCAAAGCGGCGCGTGAGCCCGCGCGCGTCGATCGCGAGCGCGCTCATGCGGCCGCCTCGGGTGGCGGTGGCTGCATTCCGGCATCGGCCGGTCCGCTCGCGCGCATGTGCCACATGAAGGCGTCCTCGATACCTGCGGGAATCGCCTGCACATCGGCGAGTTGGACCCCGGACGACGCGCCAAACGCGCGCAGCTCACGGGCGATGTCGTCCGCCGGGACGTCGTCGCGCGCGTCGGTGTAGTGCACCGACTCGCCGAACGGCCAGACCGACGCAGCGTGCGGGAATCGCCGTAGCGCGCCGAGGAGTCCGAGGCGATCGGGGGAGCGCACGGCAAGCAGCGGGTGGGGATACGCCTCACAGATCGCCGCCGGCGTGTCGACCAGGAGGAGCCGCCCCTGCTGCATCAGCGCAACGCGATCGCAGCGGCTTGCTTCGTCCATGTAGGGAGTCGACACCACAATGGTCAGCCCCCCTTCCCGCAGACGATCGAGCAGGTCCCAGAACTCCCGTCGCGAGACCGCATCAACCCCGGTCGTCGGTTCGTCGAGGAAGAGGATGTCGGGGGCGTGCACGAGGGCGCAGCATAACGCGAGCTTCTGCTTCATCCCCCCGGACAACGCCCCCGCCCGGCGGCCGGCGAACGGCGCCAGTTGCCGCCAGATCGGATCGATGATCCCCATCCCCTCATCCACGGTCGTGCCGAAGACCGACGCGAAGAAGCGCAGGTTCTCCAGCGCGCTGAGATCCGGATACAGCGAGAATCGTCCCGGCATGTAGCCCAGCCTCGCGCGGAGCTTCCAGAGATCGGCGACCACATCCTGGCCGAGCACGTGTACGCTCCCGCTGTCCGGCAGGAGCAGGGTGACGAGCGTCCGAAACAGCGTCGTCTTTCCGGCACCATCGGGACCGATGAAGCCGAACAGCTCGCCGCTCCTTATCTCCACGCTCACGTCGTCGACGGCCAGGACGTCGCCGAATCGCTTCGTGAAGCCGCGAACCTCCACCGCGCTCGCGCGATCGCCTGCAGGGCCGGGAGTCATCGGTCGGTGCGCCCGGTCACGAGCCCGCGCGCGCTGCGCCCAGCATCACCTCGGCCGGCATCCCGAGCCGGAGCCGTCCGTCGCCGTTAGGCACTGCGAGCTTCACCGCGTACACCTGCGTCGTCCGCTCCTCCCGCGTCTGGATCGGTGTCGGGGTGAACTCGGCCGTCGGCGATATCCAGGTGACGCGCCCCTCGAGCGTTCGGAGCGAATCGCCACCCGCGTCCACGCGCACCGTGAGCGACTGCCCGAGCGACACGCGAGCGAGTTGCGCACCGCTGATGTAGGCCCGCAGGATCAGCGTATCGAGCGACGCCATCTTGAAGAGCGGGGTTCCGACCTGCACGAGTTCGCCCGGCTCCACGTAGCGCGTGAGCACTGTCCCTGTTTCCGGGGCGACCACGTGGCTCCGCCGCAGCCGCTCGTCGAGTGATGCGAGCTGCGCGTCGATCGAGGCGACGTCGCGCGTCGCGGTGACCTGTGCCGCGCGCGCAGACTGCAGCTGCTCGCGCAGCACGCGCACGTCGCGCTCGGCGCGATCTTCCTGCTGCGCGGTCGCGGCCTGCGCGGCGAGCAGGCGCCGCACGCGTTCCAGCTCGCGCTCGGCGATCCCCTGCTGGCTCTCGACGAGCGCCTCACTCGCCTGTACCTCGCGAATGCGCGCCCGCGCCGTGCCGCGGCGCGCAAGGAGTTCGTCGCGCTGTAACGCCAGCGCCGTCGTGTCGATCAATCCGACGTCGCTCCCCTTCTCCAGTCGCGCCCCTTCCTCCGCCGCCAGGTGCAATACGCGGCCGGCTCCCTCAGAGGCGACGGTGACCTCCGTCGCCTCGAAGTTGCCGTACGCATCCGCGCCGTCCTTCTTGCAGGCGACGATCAGCAGCAGGGTGGCGACTCCTATCGCGCGCGTGAGGTGTGTCATGGTGTGCACTTGCATACGGTGGACCTGCAGTGATTCCCCATGTGCGCGCTCGACTGGCTGCGTTGTCGACCGCGTCGAGTTGACGGAGCTCATGGAGAAGCGCTCCCCGTCGTTGGCGGGACGGCGCCGAGTGTGGTGAGATAGCGCGCTTGCGCCTGCGCAAGCTCGGCACGATGCCGCTCCAGCGTGAGGCGTGCCTCGAGCACGTCGGTGCGAACCTCCACATACTCGGCCGCCGAGATCGCACTCTCGGCAAACTGCGCCGACGCCTGACGTTCGATGTCTGCGCGAAGCGTGACCACCCGCGCATCGGTGGCCAATGCACTCTGCAAGCGCTGCATCTCGGCCACGTCGCTCTCGACGGCGCGAGCCAGCTGATCAGCGAGCGCACGCTCTTCGGTGGAGATGATGCGCTGCTGCGCGTGGATCACTTCCGCATTGCGGTCGGCGCTGTGCCACGTCCAGGGGCGCCACTCGACGCGAAGCCCGGCCTGCCAGAACTCGTCGGGATCCGTGCGGAATTGGTTGAGCCCAGGACGCCCGAATCCCGCCTGCCCGAATGCCACGAGCCGAGGACGGTTCTCGAGATGCGCGTTCGCGGCCTCCTGGTCGAGCCGCGCGCGCGTACGCTCGAACTGCGTGAACTCCGGCCGAAGACGAAGCGAAGCGGGATTCCCCCCCGCGCGGGTGCGTATGACCTCGGTCGCGAGATCGGGGAGGAGGAGGACGGAACGCGCGTCGACCTGCTCTCCCGTTAGGCGGGCGAGCACTGCGAGGGACGCATTCCGCGCGGACTCGGCTTCATCACGCGCAAGCGACGACCGCAGCTGTTCGGCGACGATCGCCGATGTATCGCGCGGGAGCGCTGCGCCGGCGACCACGCGCGCGCGGGCGACCCGCAGTCGTGCGTCGAGGTCGGAGAGAAGTGCATCGAGCTCGCGGGTGCGGGCGCCGAGAAGGTAGGCGCTGAAGAAGGCCGTATTGACCTCGGCGCGGACGCGATAGAGCGCCGCATCGACCTGTGCCGACGACTCGGCCAGTCGCGCGCGCTCGAGATCGCGGCGGGCGGCGACGGCGCCGCCATCGTAGAGCAGCTGCTGCGCATCGAATGTCGCTTGCCAGCGGTCCTTTGGGGGGGCGGGGACCGATGCACCGGGGAGATTCAGGGTGACGGCGGTGACATCGCTCTGGTGCGACGCAACGCCGTTGAGCGAGAGCTGCGGGCGGCGCTCCATGTCGAGCGACGTTTCGCGGAGCGTCGACTGCTCGCGCAGGAGGTCACGCTGCGCTGCGCGCGGGTCGTGGCGAAGTGCTGCCGCCTGCAAGGCCCCCAGCTGCAACGTATCCTGCGCCGCGAGCGGGACGGTGGCGAGCGAGGCAAGGAGGACGCCCCAGGCGAGTCGAGGAGGGATCATGGTCGCAGCCCGGCGAGGAAGAAGGCGGGGAGCTCGCGCTTGCGCGCCTCGATGAAGGCGGGGAACCGCTCGGCGTCGAGGCCAAGCAGCGTCTCGAGTACGGGGCGCACTACAAAGGGAAAGACGAGCAGCCCGATGAGGTTCACGACGAACTGCTCGGCGGAAATGCGGCGGATCTCGCCGGCCGCCGCTGCTGCCGCGAGTTGCTTGCGGAGTGCGCCGATCGGGGGTTGCCCCGCCGTGCGGAGGATCGCCTTGACGCGCTCCGGCTGCGTGTGCGCTTCGGTGACGACGTAGACGGCGAGGTAGGGACGCGCGACGTGAAAGTCGACCTGCTCGCGCACGACGGCGCGCACCTTCGCCTCGATCGACAGCTCCGGATCGGCGAGAATCGCGAAGATGCGCGGCATGAGCTGGCCAGCGGCGGCAGCGAAGACGGCGTCGGCGAGCGCGTCCTTCGTCCCGAAGTAGTAGTGCACGAGCGCCTTGTTCACCCCGGCCTCGTCGGCGATCTCCTGCGTGCGAGCCTTGGCGGTCCCGTGGCGCAGGAAGACGCGATGCGCCGCGGCGAGGATGCGGTCGCGCGTGGCAGCGTCGGCTTCGGCGGGGGCGCTGCGCTTGGCAGTTGCGCGCGATCGTGCACCAGAGGGTTTAACCATGCAGTTAAACTGTAAGGTCAAGGCCGTGCTGTCAAGCCTGAGGTGCCGCCGGTACCGAACTGTCCCCCCAATCGCGGCGAATGAGCGGCGAACTCGCGGCGAACTCGCGGCGAACACGCAGCGCGCGACGACCGTCAGATGCCGCGCGCAGCATCGCGCTCCCACGCCAAGTCAAGCCGTTGCCTCGCGCACGTGGCGCCGTCACTTTGCGCGCTCGCCCGCACCTCCCCCGTTACCGTTCGCCTCCGCATGCCAGAGCCTGTCGCTCCCGCCCTGCACGCTTCGATCGTCGCCCGCGTCGCCACCGAACTCTCCCTCGGTCAGGCGCAGGTCCAGCACACCCTCGCGCTCTTCGACGAAGGGAATACGCTCCCCTTCATCGCGCGCTATCGAAAGGAGGCGACGGGTGGGCTCGACGAAGTGCAATTGCGCGACGTGCGGGATCGCGCGGACTACCTCGTCGAACTCGAGGAGCGGCGCGCCGCGATTCTCAAGAGCATCGAGGAGCAGGGAAAGCTCGACGACGCGCTCCGCGCGCAGATCGCAGGCGTGGAAACCAAGCAGGCGCTCGAGGACCTCTATCTCCCGTACAAGCCCAAGCGTCGCACGCGCGCGATGATCGCCCGCGAACGCGGCCTCGGTCCGCTCGCCGAGCAGATCTGGAGTGGCGCGAGCAGTGACGCCGCCATTGCCGACGCCGCCGCGTCGTTCGTGGACGCCGCACGCGACGTTCCGACCACCGATGCGGCGCTCCAGGGGGCGCGCGACATCCTCGCCGAGCAGGTCGCGGAGGACGCGACCATCCGCGGCTGGGTGCGCGAGATGACGCGCGCGCAGGGAATCGTGCGAAGCTCCGTCCAGCCCGGCGAGGCGCGCGATGACTCCAAGTTCAAGGACTACTTCGACTACAACGAGCCGTTAGGCACGATCCCCAGCCATCGCATGCTGGCGATCCGGCGCGGCGAAGCGGAGGGGGCGCTGCTGTGGCGCATCGAGGCGCCGGCCGAGGCGATCGTCGCGCGCCTGACGCGCGAACTGCTCGACGGCCGCAGTGCAGCCGCGCAACTCACGCTCGTCGCCGCCGACGCCTACAAGCGACTCCTCGCCGTCGCCATCGAGGTCGAGCTGCGCATGGAACTCCAGACGCGCGCCGACGACGAGGCGATCACGATCTTCGGGCGCAACCTCGAGCAGCTCCTCCTCGCACCGCCGGCAGGGGAGCGGCGCGTCGTCGGGCTCGATCCGGGCATCCGCACCGGCGTCAAGGTCGCCGTCGTCACCGCGACCGGCGCCCTCGTGCACACCGACACGCTCTACCTGCACCAGGAGGATCGCTTCGCCGGCGCGATCCGCGCGCTCGTCGCGCGCCTAACGCCGGACCTCATCGCCATCGGGAACGGGACCGCGAGCCGCGAGACCGAGACGCTGGTGAAGGCGGCGCTGCGCGAGCTCGATCCGCCGCGCCCGCAGGTCGTCGTCGTCAACGAGGCGGGTGCCTCGGTCTACTCCGCGTCGGACCTCGCGCGCACCGAGTTCCCGGATCTCGACGTCTCGCTCCGTGGCGCCGTCTCCATCGCCCGCCGGCTGCAAGATCCGCTCGCCGAGCTGGTGAAGATCGACCCAAAGTCGATCGGCGTGGGACAGTACCAGCACGACGTGAACAAGCCGAAGCTCAAGTCGCGCCTCGACGAAGTGGTCGCGAGTTGCGTCAATCGCGTCGGTGTCGAGGTGAACACCGCGTCGGCGCCGCTGCTCGCCTACGTCTCCGGCATCGGGCCGACGCTGGCGCAGGCGATCGTTGCGCTGCGCGACCAGCGCGGGGGACTGCGCTCGCGCCACGAGCTGCACGACGTACCCCGGCTCGGTGCCAAGGCATTCGAGCAGGCCGCCGGCTTCCTGCGCGTGCGCGGCGGGGCGCATCCGCTTGACGCCAGCGCGGTCCATCCGGAGCGTTACGCCCTCGTCGAGCGCATCGCCGCCGACCTCGGCGCCGACGTTGCGACGCTGGTGGGGAACGAAACGCTCCTCGCCTCGATCGACCTCCCCCGTTACGCCTCTGGCGATGTAGGGCTCCCGACGCTTCGCGACATCGTCGACGAACTGCGCAAGCCCGGACGCGATCCGCGTGAGGCGTTCGAACCCCCCGCCTTCCGCGACGACATTCAGAAGCCGTCCGATCTCCTCGAAGGAATGATCCTGGAGGGAGTGGTGACGAACATCGTCGCCTTCGGATGCTTTGTCGACATCGGCGTGCACCAGGACGGACTCGTCCACGTGAGTCAACTGGCCGACCGGTACGTGCGCGACCCAAACGACGTCGTGAAGGTCGGGCAGCGCGTCAAGGTCACCGTGCAGTCGGTCGACCTTGCGCGGGGCCGCATTGCGCTCACCATGCGCTCGGCGTCGCGCGCCCCGACCGGCGAGCATGCTACGGCCGAACGCGCGGGGCGCGACAACGATCGCCGTCCTCTATACGAGGGGCGCCGGGAGCAGCGGCGCGGCGGCGGAAGCGGCGGCGCGTCGAAGCCGCCGACTCCGCCGCCCGTGCCGGGAAAGGGATTCGTCGCGCCGAACGGTATGCGCTTCAAGTAGCGATGGGGGGCGGGACTTCGGCCGTAACCGCGGGTATCACGCCGGTCCGCGGTCGCCTCGGTCCCCTTCCGCCCCCTCATCGGATGCTCACGCGATCCCTCGTCCGCTCGCGCTCGATCGCTCTCGTCGTCGTCGCCGGCTTACTCGCGCTCGGCAGCGCCACCGCGCGCGCACAGGCGACGCCGGCCACCGTCATACTCCCCGGCTTTCGCGGGGTTGTGAAGCTCGACACGGTGGGGACAGTGGAGTCGGTCCCCGGGCCGGCGGGCGCGGTGTTCAGCATGGTGCGCGCCGCGTTCGACTCGCTCGGCATCGCGCAGCAGGTGCACGATTCCACGGCAGGCGTCGTCGGAAACCTCGAGCTGCAGCTTACGCGACGCATGGCGGGGAAGCCGATGTCGTACTGGGTCGACTGCGGCGTCGGGCACACCGGGCCGACCGCCAACCAGTACCGCGTGCATCTCGCGCTCCTCGTCACCGTCGCTCCATCGTCGGCCGGGGGCGCGAGCATGCGTACCGCGGTCGCCGCTGGCGCACAGGCGTACGGCGGCCCGCTCGGCGATCCGATCGCCTGTCAGAGCACCGGAAGGCTCGAAGACGTGGTGCACAGCGTCGTGCGCGATCACCGAATGCCGCGGTAACTTTCGCGACCTTCGCGCCCAACCTCGCTCCCGCCTCCCGGCATGACCCTCATCATCCGACGTGCCCTCCCCTCCGACGCCGACGCGCTTGCCAGGTTCGCGGCGCGCACGTTCGCCGAGACGTTCGCCCACTCGACGACGGCAGACGACATGGAGTTGCACCTGACGAAGACGTACTCCGCGCAGCAGCAGCGCGATGCCATCGTCGATCCCTCGGTCGATGTGCTGGTCGCGGAAGACGGCGGGCGCCTCGCTGGCTACGCGCAACTTCGTGCGGCCGACGCGCCGGAGTGCGTGGCCGAGGCGCCGGCAATCGAGGTGTGGCGTTTCTACGTCGATCGTCCCTGGCATGGGCAGGGCGTTGCGCAGCAGTTGATGAGCGCGGCGACCGAGACTGCGAGACTGCGAGGCGGGCGGGCGCTCTGGCTCAGCGTCTTCTCGATGAACGATCGCGCCAAGGCCTTCTATTCGCGCTGCGGCTTCCGGCAGGTAGGGATGGCGACCTTCGTGCTGGGAACCGACGTGCAGGACGACTGGATCATGGCGATGCCGATCGGCGCGGTCGCAGAGTCCAACGGGTGAGCCGCCGCACAACCGTGCGCACGCGCCGGGTTGCTGCTGTCCTGCTGTTGGCGGCGAGTCTTCCCGCGTGCGCCACGGCCGGACGCGTGCACGCGTCGCCCCTGCCGCATCGCTTCATCACGACGGTCCCGATCGACAGCGCGCAGGCGCTCGTTGGCGAAGCGCTGACTCGTGAAGGGCTGCCGCGCGACGGTTCACCCGACGCGACAACCACCCCCATCACATCGACGTTCGTGGTGCGCAAGGGCGGGATGGGCGAGGGAGAGGTGCGCCTGACCATGCGACTCTCGCGCGACGCAGTGGGCGACTCGCTTGAGCCGGGCGTGCTGCTCGAACTCGACGCGACGATCCGCGACATGCGACGCATGATGCTCATGTCCCCTGAGGATGCCCGGAATCCGCGACTCGGTCGCGAACCGCATCCAGTGCAGGACAACGACCGCGAGACGATCGCCCGCATCAGGAAACTCGAGGATCGATTGCAGCAGTTGGGCTTTACCCTGGCCCAACCGCGATAGCGCGAACGAGCGGCGCACGCTCGTGCCCTTGCGCGCTGGCCCAGGGCGCGATTGCGTTGGTCCAACCTTTTTCGGAGCGTCTCGTCGTGCGCGCTGTACTCTTGTTCCCGCTCTCCCTGTGCGTGTCGGCGACGCTCCACGCGCAACCCTCTCGCGTGCGTATCGGCATCATCGGGCACCCCGGACCGGTCGCCGTCGACTCGCTCGCGACGATAGTCACGATCGATGCGCCTCGCGCACTGACGTTTCATGCCGTCGCGCAGGTTCTCGCCGAGCTCAAGGTGCCGATCGACACGCGCGATTCCACGCGCGGCATCGTCGGGGTCGTGAGCGTCCCCAAGATGCGCACATTCAGCGTCGGGCCGATCTCGCGATACCTCAATTGCGGGACGGGGCTCACCGGGCTCAATGCTGACAACTGGCGCGTGTATGTGACAGCAATCGCCTTCGTCGATGCCGCCGGTCCGGAAAGCACCACGTTGCGGCTGGCGATGGTTGGAGGAGCGCAGGACGTGGCGGGATCCTCGACCGACCCGGTCGCCTGCGGCTCCACCGGGTCGTTCGAGTCGCTCGTGACCGCGCGCGTGAAGGCCAAGCTCGCCGAGAGCAAGCCCTGATTCGCTCGATCGCCGAGCGAGCAGTCGCCTCGCGTCTGGCTGTGAGTCGCGGTCGCGCGTCCGCTCGATCATGGACGCGCGACGCAGGCCGCGTGCGTTAGGCGCCGCCGGGGCGCAGGCGGTCCATGGCGGCGGCAAGATCCGGCTCGAAGCCGCTTCCCAGGACGATCCCGCCAGCGGCACCGATCACCTGCTCGGCGTGTGAAATGTCCTCCTCGCGCACGAGGACCACGAGCATCGACGTCCCGACATCGAGCCCGCTCCCCAGTTGGCGCAGGAGATCGTCGGGAAATCCGGCGTCGATGAAGTAGGCGGCGAGCCCGCCGGCGAGCGCGCCCATGACGACACCGATCCCGGGCAGGATCATCGCGGCGAGCGCGCCGACTGCGGCGCTCTTCCCCACGCCCCAATCCTGCGTCTCATTGAACGAGACCTTCCCGTCCGCCTCGCGCTCGATCACCGCGCCATTCCCCAGTCGCGTGCCGGCATTCTTCAGTTGGTCGAGCCCCATCTTGGCGCCCCCCGACGCGCCAAACCGGGCGATGACGATCTTGCGGGAGACGGGCGGAGTAGCGGGCGACGGCGCAGTCATGGCGAGAAGCTCCAGCGGGTAGTCGATTCTGGGTGAAATCGCGGGACAGGGGACTGTATATCGCATCGGGAGACGCCCGCGGCAACCGCAACGCGCTCTCCCGTTACGCCCGGTCGCGCGACCACGTATCGTCCAACGGTCGCCGCCCTTGCCTGCTTCGAACTCTGCCCCAACGCCGATGCACGCTCTCCCGTCCTCGACATTCTCGCTCCCGTTCGCCAAGCGACTCCTGATCGGAACAGCGATAGGCGCCTGCGCGCTCGGTTCCTTCGCCTGGGCGTCACCGCTCGCTGCACAGGGGCGATGGGAGGAGATCGGGAAGACGCGGACCGGAAATCCGGTCTTCGTCGAGCGGCGCACGGTGACCAGGGGGAAGGACGGCATCGTCAACGCGACGATTCGCGTGACCTACGTGAAGCCGGTGAAGACCCCCAAGGGGGATCTCACCGCCTCACGGGCCATCGCCATGTTCGATTGCGCCAAGATGACGTTCGCCACGAAGGAGAACGCCACCTACATCGACGAAACGAAGAACGTCGTCTTCCAGCGCACCGTCAACAAGATTCCCGGATTCGGGCCGGCGATCGCCGGCAACTTCGCCGACGTCGCCCTACAGCACTTCTGCAAGAAGTAGCGCCCGTACCCGTCGTTCCGCTACGCCGACCGTCGCACCAGTTCTGCAACTCCACGGTCGCCCCTGACGAAGCGCTCGAGGTAACTCCGGCGAATCGCCGACGCGTGCGGCGCGGCGCCTCGTGGCTCGACTTTCCGGAAGAGCGGCACATACCAGTCCCACTTCGCGATGATCGTGCGCGCGCGCAGGCTCATCGTCCGGTCGCGATGCTCGCGAATGAGCGCGTGCAGCAGCTCGCGATCCTCCGCGTCCGGCTCACCGAGCATCACCATCTCGTGGTTCACCCGGCCGGTGAGAAGTCCCGCCTCGTCGAGCACGTACGCCAGGCCGTTCGACATCCCCGCACCGAAGTTGCGACCGGTCTTCCCGAGAACCGCAACGATCCCACCCGTCATGTATTCGCAGCAGTGGTCCCCTGCTCCCTCCACCACGGCCACCGCACCCGAATTGCGCACCGCGAACCGATCGCCCACCTGCCCCGCCGCAAACAACCGCCCGGACGTTGCGCCGTAGAGCGCCGTGTTCCCAAGGATCAAATGCTGGTGGCTCTCACGCGCATAATGAGCCTCGCGGAAGGGGCGCAGCGTCAGCTCGCCACCGCAGAGCCCCTTCCCGACGTAGTCGTTCGCTTCTCCCTCGAGATCGAGGTGCATCCCGGGGAGCGCGAACGCCCCGAAGCTCTGCCCCGCGCTCCCCGTAAAGCGAAGATGCATCATGTCCGGCGCCAGCCCCGCGTCGCCATGCCGCTCGGCGATCGTCCCGGCAACCCGCGCACCAAGCGTGAGATGGTGATTCCGAATGGTGTAGTGTCCCGAGAACGGGAGTCCGTGCGCCACGAACGGTTCGGAGTCCTGCAGGATCTGCGTGTCGAGCGACGGAATTTCGGGGCGCACGTTGCGCGCGACGGTGCGCACGGTCGGCTCGCCGCTGCGCGTGGCCCGCGTGAAGAGCATCGAGAGATCGAGCAGCGCCGCGCGCGGACGCTCCGGGCGCTCGTCACGCTCCAGGAGCTCGGTGCGACCAATGATCTCCTGCAGGGAACGTGCGCCCAGCGAGGCGAGGAGCTCGCGCACTTCCTGCGCGACGTAGGTGAAGTACGCCACGACCTGCTCCGGCGTCCCGCGGAACTTGGCCCGCAGGTCTTCGCGCTGCGTCGCCACACCGGTGGGACACGTATTGCTGTGGCACTGTCGGGCCATCAGGCACCCGATCGCCACCAGGGGCGCGGTGCCGAAGCCGAATGACTCGGCGCCGAGGATCGCCGCGATTATCACATCACGCCCCGTCTTGAAGCCGCCGTCCACCCGCACCTCGATGCGGTGGCGAAGTCCATTCGTCACCAGCACCTGCTGCGTCTCCGCCAGCCCCAACTCCCACGGCGAGCCGGCATGCTTGATCGACGAGAGCGGCGACGCACCGGTTCCTCCGTTGTGCCCGGCAATCAACACGTAGTCGGCGAATGCCTTGGCCACGCCCGCAGCCACCGTTCCGACGCCTGCCTCGGCAACGAGCTTGACGCCGATGCGCGCGCGCGGGTTCACCGTCTTGAGGTCGTGCACCAGCTGCGCAAGATCCTCGATCGAGTAGATGTCGTGGTGAGGGGGCGGCGAGATCAACGACACACCAGGAACGGCGTGCCGCAAGCGCGCGATCAGCTCCGTCACCTTGTGCGCCGGGAGCTGCCCGCCTTCGCCGGGCTTCGCTCCCTGCACGATCTTGATCTCCAGTTCCTCGGCGCGCGTCAGGTACTCGGTGGTCACACCGAAGCGCCCCGATGCCACCTGCTTGATGCGGTTGTCGGCGCGGTCGCCATTCGGGAGCGGGGCGTAGTGCTTCGGGTCTTCTCCTCCCTCCCCCGAGTTGGAGCGAGCTCCGATTCGGTTCATCGCGATCGTGATCGTCGAATGCGCCTCCGGCGAGAGCGCACCGAGCGACATCGCCGACGACACGAAGCGATGCCGGATCGACTCGATCGGTTCCACCTCCTCGATCGGGATTGGAGTCGCGGCCTTCAGGCGGAGCAGGTCACGCGGCCCTGCCGCGCGACGGTCGGCGTTCTTCGCGATGAAGTCGCGATACGCGACTTCGCTCTCGCCCCCTCCAGCCTTGGCACTCCCGGTGGCACGCTGCAGCGCGACCACCGTGGTGGGAGACCAGCCGTGGTCCTCGCCATCCTTGCGAAAGCGCACGCGTCCCGGGTCGGGGAGTGCGTGCGGGACCGACCCGTCGGCAGGCCACGCCGCTGCATGCCGTGCGAGCACGTCTTCCTCCAACTCTTCGAAGCCCAGCCCGCCGATCGGCGAGACCGTGCCGGTGAAGCAGCGATCGATCACTTCGCCACCGAGCCCTAACGCCTCGAAGATCTGCGCCCCGCAGAATGACGAGAGCGTGGCGATTCCCATCTTCGCGAGGATCTTGAGCAACCCCTTCTCGACCGCGGAGCGATAGCGCAGGAGGGCGTCGGCAGGGAGCGGGCGCTCGGTGTCGGCGTCGCGACGCCCGTGTTCGGGCGCCTCGGCATAGATCGCGGCGACCGTCTCCATCGCCACCCACGGGTGCACCGCTTCGGCACCGTAGCCCACGAGCGTGGCGATGTGATGCGGGTCGAAGGCGTCGCCGCACTCCACCACGAGCCCCACCCGCGCGCGCAGCCCGCGCGCGATCAGGTGCTGGCGCACCGCGCCGAGCGCGAGCAGCATCGGGACGGGAACACGCGCCGTCGAGGCTGCGCGATCGCTCAGGATCAGGATGCGTGCGCCGCGCCGTACCGCGCTCTCGGCGGAGTGTGCGAGGCGATCGAGCGATGCGGCCAGCGCTCCTTCCCCCTCGTCAGCTGCAAAAGTGACGTCGAGCGATTGTATATCGAAGAGGGCGAAGTCGCGCAGCGCCCGCATCTCTTCGGGGAGGAGCACCGGGTGTTCCACACGCAGCATGCGCGCGTGCGACGGGCGCTCCTCGAGCGGCGACCCGCGTCGCCCCAGGTGCATCCGCAGCGACATCACCTGCGTCTCGCGCAACGAATCGATCGGCGGGTTGGTCACCTGTGCGAAGCGCTGGCGGAAGTAGCCGTAGATCCCGTGTGGGAAGGTCGAGAGCGGCGCGATGGGGGTGTCGTCGCCCATGCTCCACACCGGTTCCGCCCCGCTCGCCCCCATCGCCTCGAGCCCCAGGCGCACGTCCTCGAAGCCGAAGCCGAACGCGACCTGCACCGGGAGGAGTGCACTCGTCGACGTGACAAGCGGCTCGCTCCCGCCACTCGGCGGCAGCGTCGACATGTAGCGTGCGACCCAGCGCGCGTACGGCTTGCGGGTGGCGATCTCGCGCTTGGCCTCGAGGCTGCGGAGGATGACGTTGCGCTGCGTGTCGACGAGGAACGTCTCCCCCGAACCCAGCTTCCCCGACTCGATCACCTCGCGCGGGTCGAAGTCGACGAGCCCCACCTCCGAGCCTAACGCGACCATCCCGTCCGCACGGATCTTGTAGCGGCACGGGCGCAGTCCGTTGCGATCGAGCGCCGCCGCCACGGTGATCCCGTCGCTGAAGGCGAGCGCCGCCGGCCCGTCCCACGGTTCGATCACGCACTGGTGATACTCGTAAAACGCCTTCACGTCCGGGTCCATGTCGGGATACTTCTCCCACGCCGCCGGGACGAGCATCATCGCCGCATGCACCGTGCTGCGATCGGCGCGCACGAGGAGCTCCATCGCGTTGTCGAGGCTCGCCGAATCGCTCCCGCGCGGATCGATCACGTCGCGCACCCGCTCCGCCTTGTCCCCAAACAACGGATTGGCGAGCATCGGCTGCCGCATGGTCATCGCATTGCGATTCCCCCACAGCGTGTTGATCTCGCCGTTGTGGGCCAGCATGCGAAAGGGCTGCGTCAGCTCCCAGCTCGGCTTCGTGTTCGTGGCGTAGCGCTCGTGGAAGACCGCGAGCGCCGTCTCGAACTCGGGATACTTGAAGTCCGTGTAGAACGAGGGGAGCTGCCCGCCGGTGAGCATCGCCTTGTAGACGATGGTGCGGCAGGAGAACGAGCTGCAGTAGAACGGGGCGAGCCCCTCGGCGCTCACGCGGCGCTCCATCTCGCGACGGGCGAGGAAGAGGGCGCGCTCGAAGGCGTTGTCGTCGGCGACGTACGACGGCATCCCGACCAGGACCTGGGCGATGTGCGGACTCGAGCGCCTCGCCGTCACGCCTAACGCCATCGGGTCGACCGGGACGTCGCGCCACCCGATCAGCGGGATGCCGTCAGCTGCAAGCACCGCTTCCACATGGGCCACCGCGCGGGCGCGCGCCGCCGGCGGGACCGGCAGGAAGAACATTCCCACCGCGAACGGCGCCCCCGGCTCGATCACCATCCCGAATCGCTCGGCGTCGCGCCGGAAGAGTCGGTGCGGGAGCTGCGTCAGGAGCCCTGCCCCATCCCCCGATCCATCGCTCGACGACGCGCCTCGGTGCGCGACGCGCGCCACGGCCTCGAGCGCCAGGCGGGTGACCTCGTGCGAACGCTCCCCGGACTGTCGCGCGATGAAGCCGACACCGCAGGCGTCGTGGGGGCGCCAGGGGCTCCCGAGGCTCTCGTCCTCGGGCGAACCTCGCCGAGCGTGACGCGCGTCGGTATCGACGGCGCCCGGGGCCGTATGATGAGGCGAGTGCGCAGGCGATGGGGAGACTGCCGAGCGGATCCGCTGCCCGTGGTCGGCCATGAGTGCTCCGAAGCGTGAGAGAGGGGTCACTTGAGAAGGTGACGCCCGAGAAAAAGCCCGCTCGGTTCCGAGCGGGCTTCGGTGACATCGCTGTTTACTTATGCATGCGCGTCAGCCGACCCCGCCTCCTGCCTTTACCTTGGCAAAAAGGGAAATCGGCGTGCGCGAATTAAGGTCGGTGCGGCGGTGCATGACGCATAATCATGCATACCGGCACTTCCGTCAAGAGAGAACGATTACACCCAGCGCATTTTTCTCGCCCCGATCTCGCTTGGCCAGGCTACGATCCCACGGCCACGACGAGCAGGATCGCCGCGATCGCGCATCCGATCCCCGTCTTGGCGCCGGCCGCAGCCACCCGCCCGACGAGCGCCCCCCACGCCACCCTCGTCGCGCTCCCCCGCGTCGCCTCGGCACGCGTGTACTCCAGTACCAGGGCACCGACGAACGCACCCGCCAGCGCGCCGATCACGCTCCCGAGAATCGGAATGGGGATCCCCGCCATCGCACCGAGAAAACCGCCGACGATCGCCCCCCACCCAGCGCGCGGCGACCCTCCGTAGCGACGCGTGTAGCGCGCCGAGAGGGTGAACTCGAGGACCTCAGCGATGAGGGCCAGCGCACCCACCGTCACCAGCGTCGCCGTCCCGAACGTCGCACCGGCAAGCCAGTTGTAGACCAGCGCTGCGCCCAGCATCAGCCAGAGCCCGGGAAAGCCGAGCAGGATCAGAAAGAGGCACGCCACGAGCGACGCGCCGAGCAGGATCACGGCCATGCAGTCGACCTCTCCGGAAACGAGAGGGGCGCGGACTCGCGACGTCGATCGACGTGCGTCCCCGCGCCCGCACAGGTCATCTCACCGTGAGTCGACGCCCTCCGCCCTGCGCTGGGCGCCGGCGCGACCGGCGACTGGTCGTGAGAAGACTTCCTGACTACGCGATCCGCCGCGCGCGGGATTCGCGCACCCTCGCTCCTTCGGGCACTTACGACACGGGCGCGATTGCGGCCTCACGCAGCACGTCGTCGATCTGCGCAATCTCGTTCGGCGTACTGTCGCGCAGCGGCATGCGCACCGGTCCGCCGTGCAGCCCCACACGCTGCATCGCCACCTTCACCGCGGGGATCCCGAGGCGCGCGACGATCTCCATCGCCAGCGGCGTCAGGCGGCGCTGTGCCTCGGAGGCCTCCGGCTCGCGACGGATTGCCGCATAGCGCGCGACTTCGAGCGTGAGTTCCGGCGCGAAGAGCGCAACGGCGAGGATCCCGCCGACGACGCCCATGTTGAGCGCTTTGAGCCAGGTACCGGCGTGTCCGGTGAGCACGCCGAACGTCGGCGACTGGGCGATGAGGTACTTGGCCAAGGTGTCGAGATCCCCCGACGAGTCCTTCATCCCGATGATGTTGTCGTGCTCCGCCAGGCGCGCGATGAGCTCGGGCTCGAGGCGGAAGTGCATGAACTTCGGGATGTTGTACAGGAGGATCGGGATGGGCGATTCGTCGGCAACGCGCTCGTAGTGTCCCTGCAGCGCCGCGGTGTTCATCGCTGCCGAGTAATAGTGCGGCGCCACGACGAGACAGGCGCTCGCCCCGCGCTCAGCCGCCTCGCGGCAGCGGCGCGAGCACGCCTTGGTCGACTCGGCCCCCGTCCCCACGATCAGGTGGTGCGAGGTGGGCACGATCGAGCGCGCCATCTCGATGAGGCGCAGCCGCTCCGATTCTTCGAGCAACGGCGCCTCACCGGTCGAGCCGGTGACCACGATGCCGTCGAGGCCTGCGTTGAGGTGCGCCGAGATGTTGGCACCGAAGGCGTCGAGATCGAGCTCGCCGCGACGGTCGAAGGTCGTGATGACCGGACCGAAAACTCCCTTGATCGACGACGTCACTGCCACATTCCTCCGTTGGAGCCGAGGTTGAGGTCACCGCCGAAATTGTCGGCCGGCGTATTGAGGTCACGGGAACTCTGCTTGAAGACCGACATCTGCAACTCGAAGTCGGCGGGGCGTGTCGACGCCGCGAGCGCGACCTCGAACGTCACCACCCCCTGCGTCACCATCTCGGCGAGGTGCTGGTCGAAGGTCTGCATCCCATACTGGTCGCGCCCGTCGGCCATGTAGTCGCGGATCTCCCCAACGTTGTTCTGCAGGATGAGGTCGCGGATCGTCGGCGTGTTGATGAGGATCTCGCAGGCCACCGCGCGTCCCTTTCCGTCCTGACGCGGGAGGAGGCGCTGCGACACGACGGCGGCGAGCGACTCCGCCAGGCGCAACCGCACGACCTCCTGCTCCTCCGGCGGAAACATGGACACGATGCGCATGATCGTCGACTGCGCGTCGGGCGTGTGGACCGTCGCGAGGAGCAGGTGTCCCGTCTGGGCGGCCTTCATCGCCGTGTCGATCGTCTCCGTGTCGCGCAACTCGCCGAGGACGATCACGTCGGGGTCCTGCCGGAGTGCCGCCTTGAGCCCCTGACGGAAGTTCTCGGTGTCGACGCCGATCTCGCGCTGCGTGATCGAGCTGCGCACGTCGCGGTGCAGGAACTCGATCGGCTCCTCGAGCGTGACGATATGCTTTTCGATGTTGGTGTTGATGTGCGAGATCATCCCGGCGAGCGAGGACGACTTCCCCGAGCCGGTCACGCCCGTCACCAGCACCATGCCGCGCTCGGTGAGCGCGATGCGTTCGATCACCGCGGGGAGCCCCAGCTCGCCGATCGTCGGCACCTTGAAGGGGATCACCCGCATCACGATCATGAAGCTCGAGCGCTGCCGCAGGATGTTCACGCGGAAGCGCCCGATCCCCGGCGCCCCCCACGAGCAGTCGTAGTCGAGGAGCGAGTCGATGCGCTCTCGCACTTTCTCGTTGGCGATCAGCCGCATCGCAATCGCCCGCGTCTGCTCAGGGGTGAGCGCCTGCTTGGTCATGGCGACCAGCTTGCCGTCGATGCGCGCGCGAAACACGTCGCCGGCCTTGATGTGCAGGTCCGACGCGCCCCGATCCACCGCCGCCTTGATGATCTTTTCCACGGGTCAGTACCCTGCCTGTTTGTCCACCACGTTGCGCAGCGTCTCCCCGCGCGAATATCGCGACCAGTTATCGAGGAACAGGTCCAGCGCGCGCATCCAGAACAGGCGAGGAGAGACGTACGACACGTGCGGCGTGAGCAGCACGTTGGGCAATCTCCACAGCTCGCTTGTGACCGGGAGCGGTTCCTCGGAGAAGACGTCGAGCACCGCTCCTCGAATCTGACGTGTCGAGAGGCGATCCGCGAGCGCCGGTTCATCGAGTAACGCGCCGCGCGCCACGTTGACGACGATCGCCCCCAGGGGGAGGCAATCCATCCTCGCGGCGGTCAACATCCCCCGAGTCTCGTCGGTGAGCGGCGCTGCCAGCACCACCACGTCGCTCTCCGGGAGCATCGTGTCGATCGCGTCGAGGGAGACCACCGCATCGAACCCCGGCGGCGGCCCCAGGTGTGTGCGCCGGCGCACACCTGTCACACGCTTCGCGCCCAGCGCGTTGAAGCGGCGTCCGATTGCGTCTCCCAGGCCGCCCGTCCCCACGACCAGCACGCGGCACTCGCAGATCTCGCGGACCAGGGTGTCCGGGTCGGTGAATGGAGATTTGTCCCAGCGCGACTCCCGCTGCTGCGACACGGCGACGTCGAACCCTCGCAGGAAGTGGAGCACGCCGGCCAACACATGCTCGGCGATGGTCTCACCCATCACCCCCGCCGAATTCGTGAACACGACGTCGCTGGCAACCAACTCTGGAAAGAGCGAACGGCCAACGCCGGCAGCGCAGGAGTGTACCCACCGAAGCTGCGGCGCCTCACGGAAGAGCGACTGGTTGATTCCCCAGCCGAAGTAGGCTTCCATCGTCGGCGCCGCTGCGAGAGCGGAAGCGCTGAGCACGTGCCCAGCCTCCGGGGCGAAGGGGATCGTCTCGTCCAGCACTTCCACGTCCCATCCCGGCGGCGCCTCGCTGATGAGGCGATCGAGACCGATGACGGGGAGCGACCAGTTGCGCGCCTGGGCGCTCACCTCGACGAGGAGGCGACGCGGGGCGCTCACGACGTCCTCACGAGATCCCCATGCGCTCCCGGGCTTCGGCGATCGTCTTCTGGGCGATCGTGCGCGCGCGCGTGGCGCCGTCGCCTAACGCTTCGGTGACGCGCTCCGGGTGTGCGGCGAGTTCGGCGGCGCGCGCGCGGATCGGGACGAGCTCCACCTCCATCGACTGCGCCAGCACCTTCTTGCACTCGATGCACCCCCAGCCCGCCGAGCGACACTGCACCGCAACGTGATCGACCGTCGCAGCAGGCGAGAAGGCCTTGTGCAGCTGGAAGATGTTGCAGACGTCGGGATTGCCCGGATCAGTCTTGCGCACGCGCGCCGGATCGGTCACCGCCGGGCGCAACTTCTCCCAGATCTGTTCGGGGCTCTCCAGGAGCGCAACCGTATTGCCAAGAGACTTCGACATCTTCGCATTGCCGTCGAGCCCCATGATGCGACGCGTGGGCGTGAGCTTGACCTGCGGCTCCGGGAAATAGCCTTCGCCGAAGCGGGCGTTCCAGCGGCGCGCGATCTCGCGCGACAGCTCCAGGTGTTGCACCTGATCTTCACCGACCGGGACGATGTCGGCGTGATACAGGAGGATGTCGGCAGCCTGCAGGATCGGATAGTTGAAGATGCCGGCCACCACACTCTCCTGGCGCGCCGACTTCTCCTTGAACTGCGTCTGCCGTTCGAGCTCACCGATCGGCGTGACCGAGTTGAAGAGCCACTGGAGTTCGGTGTGCTCGCGCACGTCGGACTGCACGAAGAGTGTCGCGACGTTCGGGTCGATCCCCGCGGCGAGGAGCGAGGCCGCCATCTCGTGCGTGCGGCGCCGCAGCTCGGCCGGCTCGAACGGCTGCGTGATCGCGTGATAGTTCACGACGCAGATGAACGACTCGAACTGGTGCTGCAGTTCGACCCAATTGCGGACCGCACCGAGAAAATTCCCGATGTGCAGTTCCCCGGACGGCTGGATCCCGCTAAAGATTCTTGGCATCCACGCAACTTAAGGGGGCCCGCTTTGCCGTCGCAACGAGACACCGCGTCGCTTCACGACACCTTGCTGCAGGGGGCTCTCGCCGCGGCGCGCGAGGGGGCCGCGTACATCCGCTCGCGCACGCGCGACCTCGGCACCATCGACTGGCAGGTGAAGTCGCGTGCCGACTTCGTGAGCGAGGTCGACGTCGGGGCGGAGGAGCGTATCAGCGCCGTGCTGCGCGACCGAGTAGCAGGGGCGCGCGTGCTGGGCGAGGAGCTCGCTCCCGACGCAGAGGGCTCGATGGACGGGATCGTCTTCGTTGTCGATCCGCTCGACGGGACGACGAACTTCCTGCACGGCTTTCCCGTCTACGCAGTATCGATCGGCGCGCTGGTGGACGGGGAGCTGGCGGCGGGCGTGGTGATCGACGTACCGCGCGACGTGACGTATTCCGCCGTCGTCGGGCGCGGCGCGACGTGCGACGGAGTGCCGATGCGTGTATCGACGATCGGAGAGCCGATTCGCGCGCTCATCGGGACGGGATTCCCGTTCAAGCACGCGGGGCAGCTCGAGCCCTACCTCCCGCAGTTGGCGCGGATCACCGCGCAGACCTCGGGCGTGCGTCGAGCTGGCGCAGCGGCGCTCGACCTGGCATCCGTGGCGTACGGATCGCTCGATGCGTTCTGGGAGCTGATGCTTGCGCCGTGGGACCTGGCCGCCGGCGTGCTGCTCATCCGGGAGGCAGGGGGGCGCGTGACCGATCTCGGGGGAGCCGACGCGACGGTGACGCACATGCCGATCGTGGCGAGCAACGGAGTGCTGCACGAGTGGATGTTGGAGCAGCTGCGGGGGTGAGCGAAATGGTACGCCTGGCAATGGGATGGTGATACGACTTGCG
>CAZWVG010000056.1:0-25988 GCA_964637355.1 uncultured Gemmatimonadaceae bacterium | reverse complement strand
AGAGCACCCGATTCGTAATCGGGCGGTCGTCGGTTCAATCCCGACCGCTGGCTCTCTTTGGCCGGCAGCGTGACTGCCGACTATCCGACAAGCGAGAGAGCGCCCGCATCTGCGGGCGCTTCGCATTTCCGGGAGGTGCGCGCGTGTCATGCGTACCCGCGCGCTCGACAGTGCGCGCATGATGCTGCAGGCGGCCATGGCGGCGCTCCCGCCCGCCTCGCTTGTGCGCCCCCCAACCGTACGCTTATACTGTCCCCCCTGTCTGCGGGCGTAGCTCAGTTGGTAGAGCGCAAGCTTCCCAAGCTTGATGTCGTGGGTTCGAGCCCCATCGCCCGCTCTGGTTCGTCGCCGGATTGCCGCTCGAGCGGCTCAAGGAACCACCGTACAGCCGCAACGCCCGGGTTCTCCACGAGAGAGCCCGGGCGTTTGCCGTTGCGGCGTCGCGCGCGGGAGAGCGGGGGGGCTGCTGCGCCACCGTGGCGTCGGCGGCCATTGCCCTGTCTCGCCCCGCGCCGTACGTCTCGCCGGCACGGTCGGCCCACCACTCCCGGCCGCGCTCTCCCTCTCGACGAACGATCGGTCCTCGCCGTGACTAACGACTTGCAGCAAGACGCGCCCGCGCGCCCCTCCTCCCGCCTCGACCTCCTCGCCGGCGAAACGGCGCTCCAGGTCTTCCGGCGCGCCCTCGCCCTCGAGCGCGAGGGGCGCACGATCATCCACCTCGAGTTAGGCGCCCCCGACGTCGATGCCCCGCCGCACGTGGCGCGCGCAGCGATCGCCGCCCTCGAGCGCGGCGATGCGCGCTACACGGGAATTGCCGGTCTCCCCGAGCTGTGCGAGGCGATCGCGGCGGACCTCGGCAGGCGCGGCATCGAGGCGGACCCTGGCCAAATCATGGTGACGCCGAGCGCCAAGACAGCGCTTTTCTATTCGCTTCTGGTGGTGGCCGAGCCGGGGAGCGAGGTACTGATCCCCGACCCGGGCTTCCCGATCTACCCGTCGATGGTGCGCTTCGCCGGCGCGACGCCGGTGTCGTACGGGATGGACGCGACCAATGCCCCCGACGTCGACGACATCGCCGCGCGCATCACCCCGCGCACGCGGGCGATCGTCCTCAACTCGCCGAACAACCCGACGGGCGGTGCGTTAGGCGCGGAGGCGATGTCCCGCATCGCGCAGTTGGTCGAGCAGCACGGGCTCACCGCCGTCACCGACGACATCTACACGCGCCTCACCTACGACGCATCGTTCGCCCCGTCGCTCGCCGGGTTCGATGGCGCGCGCGACCGCACGCTCGTCGTCGACGGGTTCTCCAAGTCGTTCGCGATGACGGGGTATCGCCTGGGTGACGTCATGGCGCCCCCGCAGTTCGTCGAGCACCTCCTGACGCTCGGGATGAACGGGCACACGAGCGTTCCACCGTTCATTCAGCGCGCCGGGATCGCGGCGCTCACCGGGCCGCAGGAGTTCGTGCGCGAGCAGGTGGCGGCGTATCGCGTGAGGCGCGACCGGCTGGTCGCCGGGCTGCGGGCGATCGATGGCGTGACGTGCGCCGTTCCCGCCGGCGCGTTCTACGTCTTCCCCGACTTCTCGGCACTCCTCGCCCCGCGCGGCGCGACCGCCGCGCAACTGGCGCACCGCCTCCTCGAGGAGCATGGCGTGGCGCTCATCGCCGGGACCGCATTCGGTGCGCGCGGGGAGGGGCGACTCCGCATTTCGTTCGCCTCGGCGCAGGCGGAACTCGACGAGGCGCTGAAGAGGATCGCGCGTTGCTGCCGGGAGCTCTAAGCGACGGTTGCCTGCGCGTAACGCGGACGGCGGCGACCTCCGGTCGGCGGCGCGCGCAGGTCGAGCGCACGTGGAACGCACGGAGCATACGTCGCACACACCGCGCCAGCGCGGTACAGCGGGGGACGGCGCTGCGATCGGTTAGAGCGACTTGAGCAGGTTCTCCACGCGCTTGCGGTCGGCGTCCATCGCCTGGCCGGAGAGGAGCGTCGCCAGAAGGTCGAGCGCCTCGTCGTCGATGCTGTCGGGGTGCTTGCGATCCTCGGGGAAGCGAAGAATCACACCGAGGGCGAAGGGGACGTGCGGCACCTCTTCAGCCTCTTGTCCGGCTTCGAAGCTCGGCACCTCCGGCTCGGGGTCGACGCTGGCGAGCCATGGCTCGTCGGCGGCACGACTCGCGCGCTCCACGCGCTCCATCGCCTTGACCGGGACCACTGCGGCTAGAATCGCGCGAATTCCCCCGTCGTCGGCCTGCGCAGTGAGCAGGAGCGGGACCGGGTTGTCGAAGAGGCCAACCTGCTGCACGGCGTCGAACATCGCCTCGGGGAGCGCTCCCTGCGCCAGCACTGGGGACTCGTCGCTCAGCTCACCGTCGAGCGCTCCGAGCGCGCGAAAGACGATCTGACCCTCGGGTTGCTTGGGGTGCGGCGTAGGCACGAGGCGCAGCGCGATCGGCAACATCGTCATGATGCGCGCAATGCCGTCGTCGGACGGCGTGTCGGCGCCGCTGTCGTCGGGGGTGGAGTCGTCTGGATCGGGTGACCACTCGGACATGCCGCGGAGCTACCTCTCGGGAATGGAGCCTCGGACCGGAGCCGTCTCGCAGGGTGCACGGCCCATCGACGTCGCAAAGTGCACAGCATCGACCGCGGATTGAAGGGGTGCGAATTCGGTGTGACCGCGGCGTCCCCGCCGGGGTCTCCCCAGTAACCAACTCGTCGAGGTACGTCGGTGCTCTGCTCGTTCGTCACCATCACCCTTGTTCGACCGCGTGTCGCTGCCGGGCTCCGTTCGCCCGGGCGCGCCGTGGAGGGCGGGGTGGTGAACGTGACGGATCGCGGGTACGGCGAACCTTGGGCGCGAGGCGGCGTGGGAGGGGGAGGGGGATAGGCACGGGACGATGTCCCGGTTGATCCTGACTTCTCAACGCCCCGCCCGCGTCCCGCGCCGGCGGGGCGTTTTTCTTCGGGATGCTCGGTGCCACCGATCGCCCAGTTCCAATCACCCTTCACTGGAGGATGAGCCACATGATTCGCTTTTCTCGTTCGCTCGCGACTCGCCTCCGGCGAGCCGCCTTCCCGGCGCCACGCCCGCTGGTCGCGACCGCTCCCGCCGATGTGTGGGGGCGTTTCCAGGCTGCGCTCGAGGCCCCCGAGGCTCGCGCAGACGTCGTGCGCGAGCGTGAGCTCGCGGAGGAGAACCTGCGCCTGGCGGTTACCCTGCTCGGGCAGCAGGGGGCGCGCGCGATGTCGCGCATGCTGGCGGTGTGCGACGGCGAGGTGGAGAGCGCTGGTCCGGCGCTTCGCGTCGCGCTGTCGCTGGCGGAGGCGGTGGGGTTGGCGGTGTAGTCCGCCCCGCGGCCCTCGATCGCCGCAGAGATCCGGTTCGGCCGGTGGGAGACGCTCCGTCTCCTGCCGGCCGTTCGAGCGTTCGGGATCGTTAGGCGCCCCCGTACCGGCGCGCCCACGTGAGCCGGCGCGAACCGATGCTCCCCCTCCACGGCCGCAGTAGCTCTGGGAGGGTCGCTGGCGACTGCATCCTGGTGCCCGGGAAACCTTTCCTACCCCGACCCGTATCCAATGCAGGTGGTACGCGGCGCGGCGCTCGGCTCGCGTCGTCCCTCGATCGTCTCGTCCCGCCTGACTTGGACACTCGCCCCCCCCACGCTTCCTTCGAGCACGCTCCGAAGGCGACGGCAACTTCTTTGCGGTCGCCGTCGTCGGTGCGCTTCCCGCCTCGAATGGTCGCGACCTCGCCAAACACTGCTACCCATACCTCGCGCCCTACGTGGGTGGTCATGGCCGTGGCGTGGACGGCGTTTGGCGTGGTGCACGGGATCGTGTGGACGGCGGCGGCGAAGTATCCCGCCGAGGCCTTTCGCTGGACCTTTCCCACCGCGCTGGCGGTGGCATGGGCGTGGGCGCTCCTCACGCCGTTGGTCTTCCGTCTCACGCGGCGCGTCCTTCCGTCACGCGTGGGGTGGGCGCCCAGCCTGCTGGCGCACGTCGTCGCGGTCATTGCGTGTGCCACCTTCCTGACCTGGTGGCGGCGCCTGGTGATGGCGTACTTCGCCAACTGGACGCCGGAGCCGTACCTCCCGACGCTGCTCTACTGGTTCGACGTCTGGCTCTTTGTCTACGCGTCGCTGGTGGTGGTGGGGCACGCACTCTCGCTCCGTCGCCGCTACGTGGATCGCACGGTGCGGGCGCACCTCCTCGAGGCACAGCTGGCGCGCGCGCAGCTGCAGTTCCTCGAGTTGCAGCTGCAGCCGCATTTCCTCTTCAATGCGCTCAACGCGATCCAGGAGCTCGCCCACGAGTCGCCTAACGCCGCCGAGCAGATGCTGCGCCGGCTGCACGCGCTCCTCTCGATCTCGCTGGAGCGATCGGGACGCGACGAAGTCACGCTCGGCGAAGAAGTGGCGGCGCTGGAGCCGTACTTCGACATCCAGCGTACCCGCTTTTCCGACTGGCTCGAGGTTGGGATCGATGTCCCCGCCGAGTTGCGCCGCGCCCTCGTCCCGCACCTGATCCTGCAGCCGCTGGTGGAGAACGCGATCCGGCACGGGCTCTCGGTGCGACAGGCCCCCGGGCGCGTGGTGGTGACGGCGCTTCGCCGGGGCGATCGACTGGTGCTGCGGGTCGAGGACAACGGCGTCGGGCTCCGCCAGGGACAACGCGGATCGGAATCGGGACACGAGGGGATCGGGCTGCGCAACGCCAGCGAGCGACTTCGCCAGCTGTACGGCGCCGACCATCACTTCGAGCTGCGACAGGGGGCGGAGGGTGGGGTGACGGTGGAGCTCGATGTCCCCTACCGAGAGGGAGAGGCGATCACCGTCGCGTCGCCCGAGGGAACTCCCGACGGCGCGAAGATCGTCGCGCAGGAGTTCGAGGATCCGGCGACGTGGCGCACCGGAGAATACTCGGCGCTGGTGCCGCCGCTCGCCGAGGCCCCCGTCGCCTCGCCGGTCGCGCACGGCGTTGACGACGAATCCTCCGCGCCACAGTGGCAGGTGAGCGGGAGCTTTCGTCCACCGCGTCGCGAGGCACCAGCGGCTCAGGAAGCGGTGACCGCAAGTGCGTCGCTGCAACCCGCGCCCGCCCTCGGCGCGCGCGCCTGGCTCGTCGTCGGCGTGCTCTGGCTCGCGCTGGCGATCTTCTGGACGAACCAGATGGCGCTCTACACAGCCGCAGCGCGCCCCGGGACGGACTTCTCCTGGCTCGAGGTCGCACGCTTGCAGGTCGCGACGTCGGTCATCTGGATTGCGCTCAGCCCGATCGTCCTCGCGCTGGCGCGGCGCTTCCGTTTCGATGCGACCAACTGGGGGCGCAGGCTACCGCTGCACGTGGCCTTTGCGATCGCCACGGGGGTGATCCACACCGGCGTGATGCGCTGGTCGGGACTCACCGAGTTTCCCGTGCTCTCGCCGCCGAACATGAACCCGCTCACCGGCGACTTCTTCGTGTACTTCGGGTTGCTCGCCTGGTCGCATGCGCGCGACTTCGTGAGCTGGTTCCGCACACGGGAGTTGGAGGGAGCGCGACTCACGGCGCGGATTGCCGGGTCGCGCTTCCAGGCGCTCCGCGTGCAGCTTCGTCCGCAATTTCTCCTCGCGACGCTCGCCCTCCTCGCCGACCTCGTGCATCGCGACGTGCCGCGCGCCGAGCGGCTGATCACTCGTCTCGCCGACACGTTGCGCCTCACGCTCGAACTCGGGCGCGATGCGACGACGACCCTCAAGCAGGAGCTCGACCTCCTCCTCGCCTGCGTGGAGACGCACCGCGCGGGGATTCGCCCCGGGGTGCAGCTCGTGACCTCCGCGTCGAGCGCGATGCAGGCGCTGCGCATTCCCAGCCGGCTGATCTGCACGATGGCCGACGACCTCCTCGCCGCCGACACGTTGAATCCTGGCGAGCCGTTGACCGTACGGGTAGAGGTCGAGCGAGTGGGCGATGCCACACGCGTGCGCTTGTGGGGTGAGGCGCTTTGGGGAGGGCGTTCGGGGGGCTCGCATGCCTGGTGGCGTACCAAGAGCGTTGCCGAGGCGGCCGTCCTCGATGCCGGCTCACTCGTGAGCGTGACGTTTCCCGACCGGGCGACGGCGGTGCTCCTCATCGCCGACCCGCCCACCGCCGCAAGCCGTCCCGAGCCCGCCGGGCTCTCGGTTGCGGTGGCCTAACGCTGGACAGGAGAACCCCCCATGCCGATACGCGTGTTGGTAGTGGACGATGAACCGATCGCACGGCGCCGCGTCCGGCGCCTGCTGCGTCTCGAGCCGGACGTCGACGTGGTGGACGAGGTGGGGAGCGGGGGAGAGGCGATCGACTCGATCCGCAAGGACCGTCCCGATCTCGTCCTCCTCGACGTGCAGATGCCCGACGTCGACGGCTTCGGCGTGGTCGACGCGTTAGGCGCCGAGGACATGCCCCCGACGATCTTCGTCACCGCCTACAATGAGTATGCAGTGCGTGCGTTCGACGTGAACGCCATCGACTATCTGCTCAAGCCGTACGATCCCGAGCGTTTCCGCTCGGCGTTCCAGCGGGCGCGGAGCCACATCGAGCGCGAGTCGTCGGCCGAGCAGGGGCGGAAGATCCGCGCCCTGCTCGAACAGGTGCTGGGCGAGGATCGGACCAGTGCGGCGCTCGCCAGCGCCCCCTCGGGAACGGCCACCGCGACCAGCACGATGCCGCGCACGCGCACGCTCGACCGCCTCATGGTCAAGCACGACGGTCGCGTCTTCTTCGTGAAGGTGAGCGATGTCGACTGGTTCGAGGCGTCCGGCAACTATGTGCGAGTCCACACCGGAAAGGTCTCGCACCTGATTCGCGAAACCATGCACCACATCGAGGGGCAGCTCGACCCGTCGATGTTCGTGCGCATCCATCGCGCGGTCATCGTCAACATCGACCGGATCAAGGAGCTGCAGCCCTGGTTTGCGGGCGATTACGTGGTCATCCTGCGCGACGGGCGTCAACTCAAGCTGAGTCGCACGTATCGCGAGCATCTCCAATCGCGCATGCATCGCTTCACCTGAGAGGCGTTGCCGCACGCAAACCACGACGTGGCCGGGGACCTAACCCTCGGCCACGTCTGCTTTTGTTTGCATTCACTCATCGGGAACAGCGCCCTCCCCGCTTCGCACAATCGTAGCTCAAGGAGGGGCGTCCCCCGGCCGATACGTGTAGGGACTCCGCCGACATACGCCCGACGAGGCGGGCCGGCGCCTACGACGCCATTCTCCGCATGACTGCAGCGCACCTCGAAGGCCGCTCCGGACGTTGCTCGATGCTCGAGCGCACGCGCGGAGAGATCGATCGCTCGCTCGGCTACATCCTCCTGGCCCACCTGCCAGTCGCGCTCGCGCTGGCTACGGTGCACGCCACGTGGGCGGTGGCGCTCGGCATCGCAGCGCCGATCTCGCTTGGCGTGTTCTGGCTCACGCGAACGAGCGCGGGGGCCGCTACGACGCGGCCCGTGGTCGCCGTCGCCCTGATGGCGTATTCGGCGATCTACATCCACCAGGCCCATGGCATGGTGGAGGCGCACTTTCACGTCTTCGTCTCCCTCGCCTTCCTGCTGGCATATCGCGACTGGCGACCGCCGGTGCTGGCCGCGGTGCTGATCGCACTGCACCACCTCGTCTTCATGGCGCTCCAGAACCGCGGCGTCGGAGTGTACGTCCTCCCGCACGGGGCATGCACGCTGCCGATCGTGGCGATTCACGCAGCGCTCGTCGTGATGGAGACGGGCGTGCTCGTCTGGATGGCGCGGCGCCTGGAGCGCGAGGTGTGCGAAGCAGACCTGCTGCAGCAGGTGGCGCGTGAGCTCGCCGCGGGCAACGTCGACGTCGAGGTCGGCGGAGGCGAGACCGCGGAGGCGTATCGGGGAGTGATCGTCGCATTGCGTAACCTGGTCGCCGAAGCGGGAGAGGTGTCGGCGGCGGCGAAGCGGCGTGACTTCACGCGGCGTGGCAACGCGGAGTTGTTCGCCGGGTCGTACCGGCGCGTGATCAGCGACCTCAATGCGTCGATGGATGCCGTGCAACAGGCGCACGAGGGAGCCGCGCGCGAGCGCGACGATGTGCTTCGGTTCCTCTCGTCGCTTCGTCAGGCGGTCGATGGGCTCGCCCGCTGCGACATGACGTCGCGACTCGAGGGGAGCTTCGAGGGGGATCAGCTCCTCGGGCAGCGCGCCTACAATTCCGCGGTGGAGCGACTGGAGTCGACCTTGCGCGATGTCGCCACCCTGTCGTCCACCGTGCGCTGTGCGGCCGACGGGATTGTCGATGGGAGTCGCCGTCTTGCCACCGGCGCGGCGTCGCAGGCGGCGGTGGTGGAGGAATCCTCGGCGTCGCTGCACGAGATTGCGTCGACCGCGAAGAAGACGGCGCGTCATGCGCAGTCGGGGCGCGAGCTCGCCGATCAGGCGCGCCAAACGGCGACAGCTGGCGTGCAGGCGATGGGCGCCCTCGCCGACGCCGTCACGCGCATCAAGGTCGGCGCCGACGCGACGGCGAAAATCGTCCGCACGATCGACGAGATTGCCTTCCAGACGAACCTCCTCGCGCTGAATGCGGCGGTCGAGGCAGCGCGCGCTGGCGACGCCGGCCGCGGCTTCGCGGTAGTGGCGAACGAGGTCCGCGATCTCGCGATGCGGAGTGCTGCCGCAGCGCGGAATACCAGCGACCTGATCGCGCAGTCGGTGCAGCAGGCCGCCGATGGCGCCGCGCTCAGCGATGACGTGAGTGCGCGGCTGGCCGACATCGACACGCGGGTGCGACAGGTGCGCGACGTGATCAACGAAATCGCGTCGGCAAACGAGCAACAGGCGGCGGGGGTGGCGCAGATCACGGTGGCGGTCGAGGAAGTCGGCAACATCACGCACGACACGGCCGAGACGGCCGACGCATCGCAGCAGGTCGCCATCGCCTTGACCAACGAAGCAGAGCGACTCGACGCCGTGCTCTCGGAATTCGTCCTGGGAGAGGTACCGCATGGTGCACCGACCTGCGAGACCGTGCGCGCGGCGCAAGCGGCGCGTGGTTGGGAGGCGGTGAGCGCGCTGGAACCCGTACGGCGAGGTGCCCGTGCGTCCTGACAGCGCGCTCGATGTCGCGCCCCTCCGTCGTGCGCTCGTCGTCGACGATGAAGCTGGAGTCCGCGGCGTGCTCCGTCGCTGGCTTGGACGACGCGGGTGGGAAGTCACCGAGGCGTCTGACGGCCACGCGGCGCGCGCAACGCTGGTCCAGGGCACGGCGGCGTCGAGTGCGCCGGCGTTCGAACTGGTGATCTGCGACCTGCGCATGCCGACGTCGGGAGGCGAGGAGTTGCACGCGTGGATGTCGGCGCATCACCCGACCCTCCTTCGACGCCTGGTCTTTGCGAGCGGCGATGCGCACGAAGCATCGACCGCCGAATTCCTGCAGCACGCTGGTTGTCCCGTGTTGGAAAAGCCGTTCGAGTTCCGCCGGCTGGAATCCACGATCGCGACAGTACTCGCTCGCGCGGCGGAGCAAGCGCTGAGCGACTAGCGCCGGCGCGCCACCAGGTGGGCCGATGGCAGGCGTTGGATGGCGTCGGTGCCCGATGGCAGCTGACGGGGCGTGCCGGGAACGCTGGGTCGCAGTGCAGCTGAGGACGGCGAGCGCCGATACTCAGGAGGCACACCCGTGTATCCGGCGCCCCGCGCGCCCGTTCCTTCGCGCAGCTCCAACCTGGTCCCGCGAATGCTCTCCTCGCTCTCGCTTCGTGCGAAGCTCCTCTCCCTCACGCTGCTCGGCGCCGTCGGGACGGTGATCGTCGGCGCGGTGGGGTATCTGTCGCTCAAGAACAGCATCGGTACCGTCGAATCGTTAGTGCACGCCAATGCAGCACAGCGTTCGCAGATGGATGCGAACATGATGCACGATGCGCTCCGGTCCGACGTCTACTCGGCGCTGCTCGCCGCTCAGACGGCGAACGACAAGCGTTCGCAGCAGGCCAAGTCGGACATGCAGACGCACGCCGAGCACCTGCTCTCGAGCATGGCGAACGTGCAGCGCATGCAGGTCGACTCGGCAATCATCACGCGGGTGGCCGAGATGGGGCCGGCGCTCGATGACTACGTAGCCAGGGCGCGCGCGGTGGAGCAGAACGCGAGCGGAGATCCCACGGTTCTCGCCGGTTCTCTCGTACGCTTCGAGGACAGCTTCCGCGCGCTCGAGAAGGAGATGAAGGCGACGGGTGAGCTGATCCAGTCGAAGGCCGAAGCGATTCGGTCCGCGAGTCATGCCGAGTTCGCCCGGGCCGAGATCGTGGTTGTGGTCGCGGCCCTCATCGTGACACTCCTGACGATGTTCGCCGCCGGCTTCGTCGAGCGCCGGCTCTCGGCCTCACTCTTCGCGGTGATCGAGCGCGTCCAGACGTTGCGCGACGCGTGCATCACCGAGCTGCGTGGCGGGATCACGGCGATGTCGCACGGCGACCTCACGCCGACGATCGCCGTGACGACCAAGCCGCTTCCCGTCACGTCGAACGACGAGATCGGGCGCCTGACCGAGGCGGTCAACGACATCATCGAGCACACGCAGTCCACGATTGCGGCGTTCGAGGGAGCGCGGGTGAGCCTCCGCGCCCTCATCGCCGAGTCCAACCGGCTGGTCGGAGAGGCAAAAGCAGGAAAGCTTGCCGAGCGTGGCAACGAGGTCGCCTTCGAAGGGTCGTACCGCGAGCTCGTGGAGGGGATCAACCACACGCTGGATGCGGTGATCGCACCGGTGAACGCAGCGACGGCAACGCTGGAACGCCTGGCGCAGCGCGACCTCACGTCGCGAGTTGCTGGCAACTACTCGGGGGACCACGCGCGGCTGCAGGAGTCCGTGAACGCCGCTGTCGACAAACTGGCCGAAGCATTGCGCGCGGTGGCGGATACGGCCGACGGCGTGGCGAGCAGCGCGACGCAGATCGACGCGGGGAGCAAGGAGTTGGCGCGCGGGGCGAGCGACCAGGCGGCATCGCTGGAAGAGGTGTCGGCGAGCGCGCGCCAGCTCGCGGCGATGACCAAGCGCAACGCGGCGAGCGCCACCGAAGGGCGCTCGCTCGCCGAAGGAGCCTTGGCCAGCACACAGGCTGGGGTGCTGGAGGTCCAGCACCTTGCCGAGGCGATCGCGCGCATCAAGAGCAGCGCCGAGGCGACCGCCAAGATCGTGAAGACGATCGACGACATCGCCTTCCAGACCAACCTCCTTGCGCTCAACGCCGCCGTCGAGGCGGCGCGCGCTGGCGACAGCGGACGCGGCTTCGCCGTTGTCGCGGACGAGGTGCGCAGCCTCGCGATGCGATCGGCCGAGGCGGCCCGCAACACCGCGGAGCTGATCGACGAGTCGGTGCGAAGCACGGAGCAGGGGGTCGCGCTCAATGCCAAGGTGCTCACGCAGCTCGGCGAGATCGATGCACGGGTGAACCGGGTGGGGCAGGTCGTCGGCGAGATCGCCGCGGCGAGCGACGAGCAGGCGCGCGGCGTCGAGTTGATCGATCGTGCGCTGGAGGACATGTCGCTCCGGACGCAGGGGGTGGCGGCGAGCGCCGACGAGAGCGAGGGGGCCTCTCGCAACCTCACCGAGCAGAGCGACTCGCTGCGCGCGCTGGTTGGCGCGTTCGCGCTGTCGCGCGGTGCGGGGGCGTCGCGTGCGACGTTCGGACGACAGGTCGCCGCATCGGCGGGGCGGGAGAGTCGCGCGTTAGGCGCGGCACCGTCGGGGCGAGGTGCCGGGCGCGGTCAAGGTGCGGTCAAGGGGCAGCCGCGTCACCAACCGTCGGCAGCAGCGCGAGGCGCGGTCGGAGGTGAACCGGAGATCTCGATCCCGCTCGACGACGACGACTGGAATACCGTCCAGAACTTCTGAGAGCACAAAGGAGAACGGCGCCCGGGAGATGGGGCGCCGTTGTCGATTCCGATGCGGTGCGCGCCGTGGGCGCGATCGTTCCGTAGCGGCTTCGCTACTCTTCGGGCGACTCGACGGGAACGAGCGGGGTGACGGCAGCGCGATCTTCCTCGCCGGTGCGAATGCGGACGACTTTCTCCACCGGGAGTACGAAGATCTTGCCGTCCCCAACCTCGCCCGTGCGGGCCCCCTTCACGATCGCGTCGATCGTGACATCGACGAACGGATCGGAGACGCCGATCTCGATGCGCACCTTGGGATGCAGCTCGACCTTGACGGTCGTGCCTCGGTAATTCTCGACGTGCATCGTTTCGCCGCCGTGCCCCTGCACGCGTGAGACGGTGAGGCCACGGACATCGGCGCGATAGAGCAGCTCGAGCACGTCACCGAGCTTTTCGGGACGGATGATGGCCACAATCAGTCGCATGGTCGAAACCGTAGGATGAAGTCGGGACGAAGACAGGACGAAGCGCTCCATGACGCTCGCTCGGCGAGGGGGGAAGACGGGCTCTGAGTGAACGTACGCTCAGGCAGGTTCTTCCTGCAGCACCAGCATCGCGCCCTCGCCATCGGAATACCCTTCTTCGCCATGCTGCGAGACATCGAGTCCTCCCGCTTCGGCGCGTGCGGCGACGCGCAGCGGGCGTACCAGGGCGACCGCCTTGAGGACGACGAAGGTGCCGATCGACGCATAGACCACGGTGGCGAGCACGCCGACCGCCTGCTTGCTAAAGAGTGCCGGATTGCCGTAGAGGAGGCCGTCGGTCGGCGAACCCCACGCCGTGGTGGCAAACAATCCCGTGCAGAGCGCCCCGACGATCCCGCCCACGCCGTGCGCGCCGACCACGTCGAGCGAGTCGTCGAGGCGCGTCGAGGCGCGCTTGAGGATCACGAAGTAGCTCGGAACGGCGGCGATCGCGCCGATCGCGAGCGCGCCGAGCGGGGAGACGAAACCGCAGGCCGGGGTGATGGCGACGAGTCCGACTACAAGCCCGGTGCCGGCGCCGACGGCCGTCGCGTGACGCGTGCGCCAGAGGTCGAGCGTGAGCCAGACGGCGAGCGTCCCCATCGGGGCGATGATCGTGTTGACGAGGGCGAGGACCATCGTCCCGTTCACGGCGAGCGCGCTCCCGCCGTTGAAGCCGAGCCAACCGATCCAGAGCAGGGCGGTCCCGAGGAGCATCATCGGGACGTTATGCGGGAGGAAGCCGCGGCGCCCATAGTCGCGACGCGCCTTGACGACGATCGCCGCGACACCCGCCGCTGTCCCCGCCGCGATGTGCACCACCGTGCCGCCGGCGAAGTCCAGCACGCCCCAGGTGCCGAGCCACCCGCCCCCCCAGACCCAGTGGGCGATCGGCGAGTAGACGACGATCGACCAGAGGGCGATGAACAGGAGGTAGGCGGCGAAACGCATCCGCTCGACCAGTGCCCCCGAGATCAGCCCCGCGGTGATCACGGCGAAGGTCCCCTGGTACGCCATGAAGAGGAGGTGCGGGATCGACCCCTTGGCGTCGATGCCGACGCCATTGAGGAAGACGTAGCCCGCGTCGCCGATCCAGGCGTTCCCGGTACCGAAGGCGAGGGAGTATCCAATGAGGAGCCACGGAACGCCGACGACCGCGAAGGAGGCGATCGACATCATCATCGTATTGAGGATGCTCTTGGACCGAACGAGCCCGCCGTAGAAGAGGGCGAGCGCGGGGGTCATGAGCAGGACCAGCCCGGTGGCGATGGCGATCCAGAGGGTGTCGACGGGGTTGGAGCCGGTCAGCGGCACGAGCGGTGGGGTGCGGGTGCGCGGGGGAGGGGGATCGCGACGGTGTGGACGGGTCAGCTCGCACCATGTGGAAACCGGGCGTTTCCGGCAAGGGATGCGTTGGTAAATCGGGCGGGGCTTGTAAAGGGGTTTGTAAAGCTGGTGTGTGAAGTGGGCGCGATTTGTGGAACGTTGGCGTGCGGGTGGTCGGGCGGACTCTAGTTGTCTCGCGTCTGGTGGGGGGTTACGTTGCGGGACTTCCGCAGGTGGGAGATGCGGCGGGACGTAGCGCAGTCCGGTAGCGCACCTGAATGGGGTTCAGGGGGTCGCGGGTTCAAATCCCGCCGTCCCGATAAGCGAGTCTTTGAGTTCGATCGAGAAAGGCGCCCGCCTCGCAAGAGTGACGGGCGCCTGTCGCGTTCAGGTACCACCCGATAGCTCTGCGCGTCGAGGCGAGGGTGGATCTGCGAGAGGGAGAACGAGACCAGCGTGAGCAATTAGTGGCGTTGGGCTCGCGCGCGCACCGTCGAGTCCTCTTCGAACTCAGCGGCCGCCGCCGAGTGAAGTCCCGTGCGTGTCCGACCAGTCTCTCAGCGCGCGCAGCACCGGAAGCAAGGCGTAGCCCGCGCGTGTCAGCTCGTAGTCTACGCGCCTCACGCGTTCCGCACGCGGAGTACGATGAACCAATCCGTCGGTGGCGAGTTCACGCAGGTGCTCCGTGAGCATATGCCGCGACGCCTCCGGCACGGCGCGCCTGAGCTCTCCAAATCGACGCGGGCCATCCAGGAGTGCGGCGAGAATGGCGATCTTCCACTTGCCCGATACTGCGCGCACCGCTCGCTCGAACTGCGCAATGCGCGCTGGATCAGGGGCGCACTCCTCCGCGCACTCCTCGAACGCAGCGCTGCTCGACGTCGCGTCGCTTCGCATCGCAGTCGACGTGATCATGGGTAGTCTGGAAATCCTGCGTACTTGTCGGCTGCGAGACCGACCAACAATCCTCCGTAGCAAATCTACGGGAAAGCGATGTCGAACGTACTCGTAACTGGCGGAAGCGGTTTTCTCGCACGTCATGTGATCCTGCAGCTCGTTGGTGAAGGACACGTCGTGCGGACGACGTTGCGCGACCTCGCGCGTGAGCCGGAGGTACGCGCGTCATTGCAGTCGGGAGGTATGCACGCCGAAGCTCATCTCGAGTTTGCCCGCGCCGATCTGGAGCGGGACGACGGCTGGGCCGATGCCATTGATGGATGCGAGTACGTGCTTCACGTCGCATCGCCGTTTCCGGCGACGTCGCCCAAGGATGAGAACGAATTGATCGTCCCTGCGCGCGATGGCACGTTGCGCGTCCTGCGGGCGGCGCGAAGCGCCAGCGTCAGGCGCGTGGTCATGACGTCGTCGTTCGCGGCCGTTGGGTACGGTCATGACGCATCGCAGCGGACCTTTAGTGAGTCGGACTGGACTGATCCGCGCGCGGCCGACGTTCAGCCGTACATCAAGTCCAAGACCTTGGCGGAGCGCGCGGCGTGGGAGTTCGTGTCTGCACAGGATGATCGACTGGAACTGACGGCGATCAATCCGGTGGGAATCTTTGGTCCCATGCTTGGGTCGGATTTCGCGGGCTCAATCGGGATGATCAAGCAGCTGCTCGACGGCGCGATGCCCGCTGTTCCACAATTGTACTTCGGCGTCGTCGACGTACGCGATGTTGCTGCTTTGCACGTCCGAGCGATGTCGAACCCTGCAGCGAACGGAGAGCGATTCATCGCGACATCTGGCCCGCCTGTTGCGTTCGTCGAGGTCGCGCGAATGCTACGCCGACGGCTCGGTGCTTCCGCGAGACGTGTTCCAACGCGAGAAATGCCGATCTGGTTGACTCGGTTGCTCGCGCTGGGGGTGCCGCGGCTCAGGGAGCTTGTGCCGCAACTCGGTATCGTTCGAAACGCGTCGAACGAAAAGGCCCGGACGCTGCTCGGCTGGCAGCCAAGGTCTGCGGAAGACGCCGTCATCGCGGCAGCAGAGTCGCTGATTGCGCATCAGCTCGTTCGACGCTGAGATACGCGCGCGAACGTGGGGGCCGTCACGTATTCTCGAATTCGAAGCAGGCGTTCTACTCGTACGTTCGACGACGCCCGTTCCGCGCCCGCTTGAGATACTCGGCCAGCGCCCGCAACGCCGGCGACGCATCTCGCCCGTGCGCAGCTTGCGAGTAGTAGCCCGGAAATGGCAGGCAATACGACTCGAGCAGAGGCACGAGTTCGCCCCGATCAATCGCGTCGCGCACGCGGTCCTCGCGTACCATCGTCACCCCCCGCGCCGGCGAGCGCGAGTCTCACCCTGAGCTCGGGCTCGGTCGCGAGGACACGCCCTGGTCGCGCGCCGGCATCGTAGCCCTCGGCGACGATGTCGATCGTCGTTTCGCCCCCGCCGAAGTCGAGCCGGACGTAGGGATACGCCGCGCGGAACCCCGGGTGGCGCCCCGAAGCCGTGCTCAGTTGGACAAACGGATGAATGCAAACCTTCGGCGCGGCTGTCGGCGATAATCAGCGCGCCAACCCTCTCATCCGAATTGCCAACATCTCGCAGATACGCCTCAACCGCTTCGGAGCTGCCTCGCCACTCGCCGTGGCCTACTTCGAGTTCGTCTTCCCCAGCGCCCACTTGAGCCCCTGCGCCAGCTTCACCGCATCGTCGTTCGCCCAGAAGTGCATGAAGAAGAGGTGCGGCGAGTCGTCGAGCATGTGATTGTGCAGCGATGTGACCTCGATCCCCGCCGAACGCAGCGCGCGAATCACGCCGTTCACCTCGCTCGACACCATCACGAAATCGCCGGTGATCGCGGCCTTGCCGCCGCCGGTCGGCTGGAAGTTGATCGCCGTCCCGAGTCCCATCGACGGCGGGATCTCGAAGTCTCCCTCGCGAATCGTCTCGGCGCGCGGGACGCTCACCTGGTACACCCCGCCGTTCACGCGCCCCGAATGGCCGAGCGCGCGAGCGACCACGGCGGTGTCGAGATCGAGCGGAGCTGCCGGCGTTGCGGCTGACGGAGCGGGAGCGGGCGGCGGAAGCCTGGTGAGGGCAAGCGCCGCGCGAATGGTCGTGGCGAGCTTCACGGGATCGCCATGGCCGTGCACGTGGACGTAGTACACCCGCGGCGATTCATGCAGGAGATGATGATGGATCGCGGTCTGCTCGATCCCTCCTTCCTGCAATCGCGAGATGACGGGGTTCAGCTCGTCGTCCGAGAGCACCAGGTCGCCCATCGCCACGACGCCGTCGTGCGCCGCCTTCATGGCGATCCACCCACCGAGCGCGAACGACGGCTTGATGGTGACACCATCAACGGTGACGTGCATGTCGCTCCGCGGGAAGTTGAAACGATAGACGTCGCCAGGCTGTACCACGCCGGCCCGGCCGATCGCGGTCTCGACGGACTTCCAGTCCACCTGCTGGGCGAAGGCCGGATTCGGTGAAAGGGCGAAGGTGGCGGCGACTCCCGCGAATGCCGCGAGACGCGTGATACACGCGCGCGCCACCGCTCTCCACGCGAACATCCGAGGAATGTCGCTGGCCGAACGACTAGTACCGGAAAGCATATTGCACCTTGACCAGTAACTGGTTGGAGTCGAAATGCCACCCGCGCCGCTGCTCCATGCCGTCGAGCAGCTCGCGCACGTTGTGGTTATACACGACGAACAGGTCGCCGACCGGGCGGAAGGTCCAGCGAAGGCGCGAATTGGTGCCGAAGCTCCCGCTCTCGTTGTCGTACTGCAGGTAGCTGTTGAACTGGAGGTCGGGCGAGGCGTTGATGCGGAGCCGCGTGCCGACCACTTGCTGGGTGAAATCCCCCTCGGTCATGCGCCCCACGTTGCGCGTGGCGTTGAAGTCCATGATGAAGAGCGCCGATGGCTTCCACGACGCGGTAGCCTGGTATTCCTGCAAGCGCCCGTCGTAGAAGTCGCCGAACCACCAGGTGAACTGTCCGGAGAAGCGCCGCTTGGCGGCGAGCCCTGCTTCCAGTCGGTAGCGATGCCAGTGATACGCGCCCGTAGGGATTGTCACGGCGTCGGCGATCTGGAACGGCGCGACGAGTCGCTCGCCGACCGGGACGACATTGAACTCGAACCGGTCGCCGCTTTCGAGGCGCCAGTTGACCGGTGCGGTGAAGACGCGATAGCTCTCCCATCGGTTGTCGAGATCGCTCACCAGCGTCGCCATGAACTCGTGGAACATCTGCCGGACGCGGAGTCCGAGGATCGGGCGGGAAGGGCGCGGCTGGAAGGTGATGCTGAGCGCCGAGGTCTGGACGGCGGGGCGCGGGACGAAGCCTAACGACGGGTCGAAGTCCTCTCCCAGTCGCTTGAACGTCGCCGATACGTCCCAGACGTCGTTGGGATAGTCGATCTTTCCTCCCCATGCGGCACCGCGTCCGGGGAGCGAATCGTGCCCGGTAGCCAGCGCCCAGCCGCCGATGAGCAGGTTCTTGTCGCCCCGGAAGTGCGACGTCTGGTACGTGAGGTCCGGGCCCGCGAGCCACGAGCCACGTCGCCCGAGCGGACCGCCGAACGTGGCGATCGCGCCGATGGTAGACTCGCGCAGGATGTTCTGCTTCACGCGCACGACGCCCATCGTGTTCGCCGTGGGGAGCGCGTCGATCGCATCGCCTCCGTGTCCCGTACGGACGACCAGCGCACCGAAGCTCGTCCCCCGCTCCCGGCCGTTCAGCTTGAGCCCCGCGTCGATCGGGATGCGCGAGCCGCCTAACAAGCCGATGCGTCGGCTGAAGAACGGGCGCACGTCGTCGTTGGTCCCGAGCCCGAAGTCGAAGATGTCGGACCCTTCGAGGAAAAAGGTGCGCTTCTCCGGGAAGACGAGCGGGAAGCGCGTGAGGTTGGTGCGCCGGGTATCGACCTCGGTCTCGGCGAAGTCGGTGTTGACGGTAAGCGAGGCGAGCGCGTTGGCGCCCACGCGCTGCGTCACGTCCAGGCTCGCATCGCGCGATCCGTCCCACCGCGCCCCTGCCGAGGGGACGCCTGCTCCTGCCGTCAGCGCCGGACGCACGCTGAGCCCGACGCCGAGGTCGAATGCGGGAACGTCGGCAAGGAGTCCGGCGCGACTCATGAGGCCGAACTTGACGTCGCGGTCGGGAGAGGCCCAACGACTCGACTCGAGCAGGCGCTGGATGCGACGCTGCACGTTGAATCCCCAGGTCGAGAGCCCGCGTCGGAAGAGAAGGCTCCGCGCCGGAATCCGCACCTCGGCCGTCCAACCGCTGGCTGTGCGTGCGGTCGCCGCTTCCCACACGGCATCCCAGTTCGCGTTCTCGCCTTCACCCTGGTTGATGACGAGTGCATCGTAGCGCGCTCCGTTCGGATTGATCGCGAAGACAAAGCCGGAGCGGCCGTCGAGATAGGTGTCGAGCGCGATCTTGACGTGATCTTCGTTCGACAGATCGGCATCGCGGGCGCGCGCGAAGGCGGTGAGCCGCGAGGCATCCGGGTCGTCGGCGCGAATGCCGAAGACGAGTGCGTCGCCGTCGGCGAGGACGCGCACGACGGTGCGCCCCATGGGAGCTTCTCCCTCGTTCGGCTCCAGCTCGGTGAGCGCCGCAATCGAGTCCGCAGTCATCCATTCCGGCTCGTCGAGCCGGCCGTCGAGGCGCAGCGGAGTCGACGCATGGCCGACGCGCAGCGTCGGGCGCGATGCCAACGACGCGGGAGACTGGCTCGCGGCGCGCGCCGGCGCGATCAGCGACAGCGTCGCGAGAAGTCGCATCGCGAATCGGTATCGCGTCATGCCATGAGCTCGAGACAACCGACGTTCGGGAGGGTGAAGGAAAAAACGCGGGGGAAGTGCCGCATCCAAACATGAGCGGAGCGTCGACTCCGCGCGACGCCACGGTGCGGGAGCGCGTCTCGCCTGAGCGTGTGAGCGACCGGGGAAACCCTCGCAGTATCGGGGGCATTCTCCGACTTCCGCGCGCACGGCGGCGACCCATCATCCGATTAGCGCCTACACACGCAGCACACGCGGTGGTGCGAGCCGGCGCCAGTCGGATGGTGACTTTCGACAGCGCAGTTCACGGGAGGTGCCCTATGCTACGACTCCGCGACATCATGACCACCGACGTCGTGACGGTGGATCCGGAAACGACGATTCGTGAGGCGATGGAGTTGTTCGCGACTCGGCACATCGGTGGCGCACCGGTGGTCGCCGGCAACCGACTCGTCGGCGTGATCACGAGCACCGACCTGATGGCCTTTGCGGCGTCGCTCCCGGGGGTACCGACGGAGCGCGAGATTCGCGACCATCTCGATGAACAGGACGAGGAACCGGTCGACGACGAGCTCGGAGAAACGGACGAGGACGAAGGGCGGTTCTTCCCCAGCATGTGGGACGACGCAGGCGCCGAAGTCACTGCGCGCATGGCGCAGCATGGGGCGCCGGAGTGGAATGTGCTCGAGGAGCACCAGGTGAGCGAGGCGATGACGCGTGCACCGCTCCACACGCTTGGCCCCGACGATCCAGCCGAGCGGGCCGCGGAACTGATGGAGGAGAAGGAGATCCATCGCATCTTCGTGACCGAAGACGGTGCGCTCCTCGGCACCGTGAGCTCGATGGACATCGCCAAGGCGGCCGCGCACCATCGCTTCACGGTGCGGCAGTATGTGTTCAATCACGCGGATGTGTGGTATCGGCAGTAACGACAACGCGCGCGTAACACCGACGAATTGGCGCGGTGTTCGCATTGGACGGAACGACGAGGGGTTCTCGCGATATCTTGCGGGAGCCCCTCTATGTTCCGGCCATGACCCGACTCTATCTCGTCCGACACGGCGCCACGCCGCTCTCGACGGAGGACCGTTTCTCCGGCGCCGACGGTGTCGATCTCTCCGAGCCCGGGCGCCAGCAGTGCGCGCGACTCGGTGCGCGGCTCGCGGGCGACGGAATCTCCGCTGTGTACGCCAGCAACTATTCGCGGGCCATCGAGTCGGCGCAGATCATCTGCCAGTCGTTAGGTGTGGTGCCGGCGATCGAGGAGGGGTTGCGTGAGATCTCGCACGGGCACTGGGAGGGGATGGCGCGCCGCGACGTGGAGGCGCAGTTCCCCGCGGAGTATGCGTCGTGGGAGGAGGATCCGTTCACCTACGCGCCGGAAGGCGGGGAGTCGGGGGTGAGCGTGCTGGCACGCGCGCTCCCGGTCATCCGGTCGATCGTCGAGAAGCACACCAACGAGCGCGTGCTGGTGCTCTCGCACAAGGCGACGATCCGCATCATCCTGAGTTCGCTGCTGGGCTTCGACGTGCGGGGGTATCGTGACCGGCTCGACCAGGCGCCGGCGTGCCTCAATGTGCTCGACTTCAAGGATCCGGTGCGGGCGCGCCTGATGTTGTTCAACGACGTGTCGCACTACGCGGAGCATCCGCGGGCGTCGGGGAGCAACCTGTCGCGGTGGTGGGATCCGCCGGTGGCGGGAGGGTAGGGGAATACTCGCGGAGTGCTGCAGATCGCGCGCCCCGAGACGTGTCGAGCTCTCGCCGCATTTGACGTAGCCCCGGGCAAGCGGGAACTTGCGCGCTACTCTTGCAGCCGCCGTATGCCGAACCGTCTATCCCTCCGCTCGCTGTTGAATTCTTCGCCGACACCCACCTCGATCGGTGCGCGCGTGCTCGCGACACGTATCGCGCTGTACCTCGCAGCCGTGAGCCTGGGCGCCGCACTCCTCCCGGCCCAACCTACCCTCCGACTCGCCTCCCCCGACGGACGCAACCAGGTCACCGTCGAGCTCCGCGCCGGGCGACTCACCTACGCCGTTGCACGTGACGGACGCAGGATCCTCCTCCCCTCGCGGCTCGGCTTCCAGCTCCGCGGCGCACCAGCGCTCGATTCGGGGTGGACGATCGTCGATACCGCGCGTGCGTCCGTCGACACGACCTGGACGCAGCCTTGGGGCGAAGTCGCACGGGTGCGCGACCATCACAACGAGTTGCGCCTGCGCATCGCCGAAACCACCGCGCTGCGTCGCGAGTTGCGGCTCGTCTTTCGCGCCTTCGACGACGGGATCGGCTTCCGCTACGAACTCCCCGAACAACCCAACCTTGGCGCCTTCGAGATCGACGAGGAGCTGACCGAGTTCGCCATGGCCGATAACGCCAAGGCGTGGTGGATTCCGGGGAATCGCAAGGCGATGGATCGGTATGAAATGCTGTATGCGTCGTCGCCGGTGAGCATGCTCGACACGGTGCGCACACCGCTGACGATGCAGCTGCAAGGCGGTCCGATGGTGGTGCTGCACGAAGCCGACCTCGAGGACTACGCGGCGATGGACCTCGCACGCGTCGGGGAGCGGACCTTTCGCACGGCGCTCGGCGCCTGGGCGGATGGCGTGAAGGTGCGCGGTCGGACACCGTTCGTGACGCCGTGGCGCACGGTGCAGCTGGCGGACACTCCCGCCGGGCTCGTCCCGTCCGTACTCGGGCTCAACCTCAACCCGCCGAGCCGCATCGCCGACACGCGCTGGATCGCCCCGATGAAGTACGACGGGATCTGGTGGGGGATGCACGCGGGGCTCTACACCTGGAATTCGGGCCCCAAGCACGGTGCGACCACGGCGAACGCCAAGCGCTACATCGATTTTGCCGCGGCCAACCGGTTGGGTGGGACACTGGTGGAAGGGTGGAACGTGGGGTGGGACGGCGACTGGATCGGGACGCACGGCGCCGACTTCTCGTACACGCGTCCGTATCCGGACTACGACCTGCGCGCCGTCGCCGACTACGCCCGCTCGAAGGGAATCGCCCTCATCGTGCATAACGAGACGGCGATGGGGATCGCCAACTACGAGCGGCAGCTCGACAGCGCCTTCGCGCTGTACAAGTCGTTAGGCGTGACCAACATCAAGACGGGGTACGTGAACGATCGCACGCTGGAGGGACATGCGCACACCGGGCAGTACATGGTGCGCCACTACCGGAAGGTGATCGAGACGGCGGCGCGCTATGGGATCACGGTCAACGCGCACGAGCCGGTGATGGACACCGGAGAGCGGCGCACCTGGCCGAACATGATGAGCCGCGAGGGGGCGCGCGGGCAGGAGTACAACGCCGGCGGCCCCGACGGCGGAAATCCTCCGGAGCACGAGACGATCCTCTTCTTCACGCGCCTCCTCGCCGGCCCCATGGACTACACGCCGGGAATCTTCGACATCCAGCTGCAAGGCTCGACCGGCGCGGCACGCACGCCCGACCAGCCGCGGGTGCGGACCACGATCGCCAAGCAGCTCGCGCTGTATGTCGTGCTGTATTCACCGGTGCAGATGGCGGCCGACGTGATCGAGCGCTACGCCAACCAGCCGGCGTTCCAGTTCGTGCGCGACGTCGCGGTCGACTGGGACACGACGCGCGTGATCGATGGAGCGATCGGCGACTACGTGGTCGTGGCGCGCAAGGAGCGCGGGCGCGAAAACTGGTTCATCGGCGCCATCACCGACGAGAACGCGCGTGCCGTCGACGTTCCGCTGCGCTTCCTCGCGCCGGGAGCGAAGTATGTGGCGGAGATCTACGCCGATGGTGCAGGGGCCGACTGGCTCACGAATCCGTTGCCGGTGGCGATCTCGTCGCGTCCCGTTGACGCCAACACGGTCCTGCATCTCGCGCTTGCACCGGGCGGCGGGAGTGCGATTCGCATACGGCGGCAGTAGGATGGCGCTGCGCGCCGGGGGCTCGCCCGTGATGCAACTCCCCATCTCGTGATCGCCGAGCCGAGCGTCGTCTGTCCCGTACTCATCGGCCGGAGCGGACCGCTTTCCGCCGCGCGCGGCACGATCGAGCGGGCGCGCCAGTCAAACGGCGGCGTGCTCCTCGTGTCGGGGGAGGCGGGGATCGGGAAGTCGCGACTCACGCGCGCGACGATGGAGCTGGCGCGCGAGACGGGATTCGCCGTGCTGCAAGGCGCCTGCTTCGAGGCCGATCGCGCGCAGCCGTATGCGCCGCTCCTCGACATCGTGCGAAACGTCGCCTCGACCGCGTCGCCAGCGGTGGCGCAACACTACTTCTCGACAGCGAGCGATGCGCTCGTCACGCTCTTTCCCGAGTTGCGTTCCGTCTTTCCGGCGGCGTCGGCTCGTGAAGCGCGCGACCCCGAAGAAGACCGACGCCGCCTCTTTCACGACCTCACTTCCGCGATCCTGGCGCTCGCCGCGGTACAGCCACTCCTCGTGGTCGTCGAGGACGTGCACTGGAGCGACGAAGCGACGCTCGATTTCCTGTTGCACCTCTCGCGTCGCATCGCCAGCGAGCCGCTCGCGGTCCTGTTGACCTTCCGCAGCGACGAGGTCTCTCCGCGCCTCGCCCGCCTCCTCGCCGACCTGGATCGCGGGCGCGTCGCGTCGGACGTGTCGCTGCGCCGGCTTGGGGAAGACGAGGTGGCGACGATGCTGCAGGCGATCTTTGGCAGCGTTCCGGCACCGGGGCCGACATTCGTCGCGGCGCTCTTCGAGCGCACGGAGGGCAACCCATTCTTCCTCGAGGAGATGCTCAAGGCACTCCTCGTCTCCGGCGACCTGGTGCGGGGGAGCACGGGGTGGCGCGCAGGTCCGCTCGATCGCGTGAAGATTCCGCGTACCGCTACCGAAGCCGTTGCTCGTCGGCTGGCCGGGCTGAGCGAAGCGGCGAGTGCCATGGCATCGGTCGCCGCGGTGGCGGGGCGTCGCTTCGACTTCGCGCTGATGCAGGCGATCACTGGTCATGACGAGGCGCGCCTTCTCGCGCTGCTCAAGGAGCTCCTCGCGGCCCAACTGGTGACCGAGGAGTCGGCCGATGCGTTCGCCTTTCGGCATGCGCTCACGCGCGAGGCGATCCTCGCGCGACTCCTGACGCGCGAGCGCACCGCACTTCACAGCGCGATCGCCCGGATCCTCGAGCAGCAACATTCCGCCGGGGCGCACGACGTCGAGGACGCGCTCGCCTATCACACCTTCGAGGCCGGGCTCTGGGAGCGTGCGCGCATGCATGCGACGCGCTCCGCGGCGCACGCGCTCTCGCTCTCGGCACCGCGCGAGGCGCTCCAGCACTTCGATCGGGCGATCGTGGCGACGGAGCGCCTCGGAGAGCCGCCGAACCCGGCGCTCCTCCTCGCGCGCGGCGGCGCGCACGAAACACTCGGCGCCTTCGAGCAGGCGCACGACGACTTCGCGGCGGCGCTCGATGCGTCGCGCGCGTCAGGAGCGCGTCGCGACGAATGGGGTTCGCTCCTCGCGCTGGGGATGCTTTGGGCGGCGCGGGACTACGAGAAGGCCGGGGAGCTGCGGCGGGAGGCGCTGGCGGTGGCGCGCGAACTCGACGAGCCGACACTCATCGCGCGCAGCCTCAATCGCGTGGGGAATTGGTACGTCAATCGCGAGGAGCCGATCGCTGCGCTCCCGTACCACGACGAGGCGCTGGCCGCCTTTGAGCGCGCGGGGGACCAGCGCGGTGTCGCCGAAACGGTCGACCTGGTGGCGATGACGCACCACATCGCCGGAGACCAGACGATTGCCGGGCGTCACTATGAGCGGTCGGTCGAGCTGTTCTCGGCGCTCGAAGACCGGCGCGGACTCTCGAATGCGCTCTCGGTGCTCGCGGTGTGCGGTCCGAGCCACCACGCATCGTCGGCAGAAGTGCACCAGAGCGCCCTCCTCGCCGGAATTCTCGATGAGGAGCGTCCCGTCCGCATAACGGTGGACATCGGCTGGCGGGCCGGTGAAGCGTTCGCTCGCGCGATGCTCGCGGATTGCCTCGCCTGGCGAGGCGAGTACGCGCGCGCCCTCGCCTACGCGCGCGAAGCATTGGCGATCGCCGAGGAGCTGCAACACCGCGAATGGCAATGCGCGGCGCGGCGCACGCTCGGGATCGTCGCGCTCGACCTCTTCGCGCAGGAGGAGGCGCTGCAGCAGCTCGAGACCGCGCATGCGATCGCGCGTCGCCTGCGATCGGCGACGTGGACGCGCTGGACGGGGGCATCGCTCGCCACGGGACTTGCGCGCCTGGGGAACGCGGCGCGGGCGCTGGAGCTGCTGGGCGAGGTGAATACGCTCGTTCCGGTGGGCGAGGAGCGCGCAGCCGAGGCGTCGAACGGCGCCCTCTCGCCAGGTGCAACGCTCGGCGTCCGCGCCCTCCGGCTCGCCCGTGGTGTGGCGCTGGCCGCCTCGGAACAGTGGGACGAGGCGCTGGCGAGCGTGCAGCACTTCGACCCGCACAACGAGGGACGCATCCCCTGCGCACTCCTGGTGCGCGCGCAGGCGCTCGCCGGTCTCGG
>CAZWVG010000055.1:0-26576 GCA_964637355.1 uncultured Gemmatimonadaceae bacterium | reverse complement strand
TGCTGCAGGCCCCTGCCCCGGCGCTCGACGCCGCAAGCTGGCAGACGCCGACACCGGTGACTGGCGTGGTGGCGGCGCGTCGCCCGGTGGTTACGTCCAAGGCCGACTCGGGGAGCGCGCGCGGGCGCTGAGCAGCGCGGGCGCTGAGCAGCGCGGGCGCTGAGCAACGCGCGCGCTTCCTCACGCGCCTCGCTCCGTCACGCGCGGTACGCTTCACCACACACGCTTCGCGTGGTCGCGCACGGGGTGCAGATTACGGGACCTGCATCCCGGAGCCATCATGCGCCCATCCGCCGTCGTCGCCCTCCTCGCGTCCACGCTCGCTCTCTCCATCCCTTCCCTCGCGCAGCAGCGCGGTGGCCCTGGGAATCGGGGGGCACAGATCAAGGATGGCGAGGAATGCCCGCCGGGGATGACGGAGGTGCGCCCGCGCAACTGCCAGGCGCCGACGCTGGAGGTCCCCAGCATCCTCGACTATCGCCCGCACTCGACGCTCGTCGCGCCGGAGCACCTGGTGCCGACGGCGAAGTTTCCGGCGATCGATTTTCACGGACACCCCACGTCGCAGCTCAGTTCCGCCGACGGACTGAAGGAGCTCGGCGCTGACCTCGACCGGCTCAACGTGCGGATCATCGTCGCCGCGAACAACGTGTCGGGAGAAACGCTCAAGCAGCAGGTGGCGACCGTCAAGGCGTCGCCCACGATGAAGGACCGCGTGCGCATCCTCGCCGGGATCAACTTCCGCGACGTGGGGCCGGGGTGGGCGGCGAAGGCGGTGGCGCAGCTCGAGGCCGATGTTGCAGCTGGCGCCGTCGGCATCGGCGAGATCTCCAAGTCGCTGGGGCTCTCGATCAAGAAGGCCGACGGGAGCCGGCTCCGCATCGACGACCCGGACCTCAACCCGATCTGGGAAGCCGCGGCGCGACTCAACCTCCCGGTCTTCATTCACACCGCCGATCCGCAGGAATTCTGGAAGCCGATCGACATGCATAACGAGCGCTGGCTCGAGCTGGCGCTCTTCCCGGGGCGACGGTATCCCGCCGATCAGTACCCGAGCTTCGAGGAGCTGATGACGGAGCGGGACAACATGCTCCGACACAACCCGAAGACGACGTTCGTGATCGCGCACCTCGGGTGGCACGCCAACGACCTCGGCCGGCTGGGCAGGATGTTCGACGCGATGCCGAACGTGAACGCCGAGGTGGGGGCGGTGCTGTACGACATCGGGCGCCAGCCGCGCGCGGCGCACGACTTCTTCGTGAAGTACCAGGATCGCATCCTCTTCGGAAAGGACTCGTTCCAGCCCGAGGAGTACCCGTACTACTGGCGGGTCTTCGAGACGCGCGACGACTACTTCGACTACTACCGCAATTACCACGCGACCTGGAAGCTCTACGGCATAGACCTTCCGGATTCGGTGCTCAAGAAGGTGTACTTCGGCAACGCGTTGCGCCTGACGAGCGGGCTCCCGCAGTCGGGGTGGCCGCGTTAGGCCCGGCGCTTTCGCGCTCGGCCGCACCTCCGATGCGCATCGCGGCGCTGTACGACATTCACGGGAATCTGCCGGCGCTCGAGGCAGTTGTCGCCGACGTGCTGGCGGCGCGCGTGGATCTCATCGTCGTGGGAGGGGACGTGCTTCCCGGCCCAATGGTGAACGAGCCGCTCGAGCTGCTGGCGACGCTCCCCGTCCCGGTGGTGTACCTTCGCGGCAACGGCGACCGCGAGGTGCTGGCGCAGCGGAGCGGCGAGGCGTCGACGCTCCCGCCGGCGGTGCTCGAGAACATTCGCTGGTGCGAGGCCGGGCTGTCGCCGGAGCATGAGACGGCGATGCGCGAATGGCCGGCGACGGTGCGCATGGCCTTGCCGGGGATCGGCGAGATGCTCTTCTGCCACGCGACGCCAGCCAATGACACGGACATCTTCACACGTGAGACGCCGGAGGCTGTCCTGCTCCCTGTCTTTGGGGCGATCACGGCGTCGCTCGTGGTCTGCGGTCACACACACATGCAGTTCGACCGCGCGGTGGGTGGCGTGCGCGTGGTGAACGCCGGGAGCGTGGGGATGCCGTTCGGCGCAGCGGGGGCGTATTGGCTGCTGATCGGGAATACTCTCGAGCTGCGCCGCACCGCGTACGACCTCGAGGGGGCGGCGGCGCGGATACGCGGGACGGGCTATCCGCAACGCGACATGTTTGCGCGGGACAACGTGCTCAACCCGCCAAGTGAAGACGCGATGCTCGCGCGGCTGGAAGCGGCGGCGCTGCGGTAGCGACTCCTCGCGACGGTCCGCGTCATTCGGCGCTGCCCCCCTCGCGCCGTTCGGCGGCACGGTCCAACGCGCCTCGCAGTTGAACTGCGCCACGCCACCTCGCGCGCCGCACCGTGTCGCCCGTCGCGGCCACGTGAATCTCCCGGGGCGATCGCGCGTGGACGGAGGAATTGTATACATTATTGCCCACACAGTGCCGGGGCGTCCTCCCCGGCGGTTCGATGCACTCGCTCGCCTCTCCTGGAGTCCGTCCCATGCGTGGTCCTGTCCGGCTCGCATTCGCGCTGTCGCTCGGCGCCTCCTCACTCGTGGCGTCCGCACCGGCGCGCGCCCAGAACGATCCAGCGCTGGCGCAGCGCGTCGAGCAGATCATCAACCGCCCGGAGTTCAAGCACGCGCTCTGGGGGATCGAGTTCTACGACCTCGACGCCGGGCGTCCGATCTACACCCTCAACGAAGAGAAGCTCTTCGTCCCCGGGTCGACGACCAAGCTCCTCTCGGTCGGGACGGCGCTGGCCAAGCTCGGCGCCGATCACCGCTTCCGCACTCGCATCTATCGCACCGGTCCGATCGGCGCCGACGGGACGTTGCGCGGTGACCTGATACTGGTGGCGAGCGGCGACCCTAACCTCTCGCAGCGAATGCAGCCCAACGGCTCGCTCGCCTTCGAGAACCACGATCACGCATATGGTGGCGCCCCAGACACGAAGGCGGTACCGGGCGACCCGCTGACGGTGATCAAGGCGATGGCGGCGCAGATCGCGGTCAAGCGAGTCAAGCGCATCACCGGCCACGTCATCGTCGATGCTTCGCTCTACCACGAAGGGACGCGCGAGCTCGGGAGCGGCGTCGTCGTCTCGCCGATCTCGGTGAACGACAACGTCATCGACGTGACGGTCACCCCCGGCGCATCGCCCGGTGCCCCGGTACAACTGGCAATCTCCCCGCCGAATCCCTACGTGCGCTTCGTGAACAAGGCGACGACGGGCGAGGGATCCGGCCAGCCGACGATCGACATCGGGTCGGAGCAGACGCGCGCTGACGGGAGCGTGACCGTCACGGTCGTCGGGACGTACCCGGCCGGGATGCCGGGGCGCCTCTACGACTATCCGGTTCCTGTCCCTTCCCGCTTCGCCGAGTTAGTGCTTGCCGAGGCGCTGCGCGCCCGGGGGGTGTCGGCGAGCGCGCGCGCTGCCGACACGCCGGTGAACTTCGAGACGCTCAAGCGGGGCTACACCGACGCGAACGTCGTCGCCGAGCACGTCTCGGCCCCCGCGACCGAGATGGCGAAGGTCATCCTCAAGGTGTCGCAGAACATGCACGCCTCGTCGATGCCGATGCTGATGGGGGCGCTCTTCGGGAAGGACAAGGGGATGAACGGCTTCGATGTGGAGCGCGAGTGGCTGCAGGGCGAGGGGCTCGACACGCGCGGCGCGCAGCAGGGGGATGGCGCCGGCGGCGATGCGCACTTCTCCCCCGCCTTCATGGTGAGCTACCTCAAGATGATGGCAGGGCGCCCCGACTTTGCCGCCTTCCACTCGGCGCTCCCGATCCTGGGCAAGGATGGGACACTCTACAACATCCAGGCCCAATCACCGGCTGCAGGGCACGTGCACGCGAAGACGGGGACCTACGCCGTCGAAGATCCGCTCAACCGAAACCTGCTCGTCGAGGGGAAAGGACTGGCCGGCTACATGACGACCGCCAGCGGCAAGAAGCTCATCGTGGTGGTCTACGCGAACAACGTCGCCGTCTCGCTCGCACCCGATGAAACGACGCGCGTGGTGGGGCAGGCCCTCGGAGAAGTCGCCGCTGCGGCGTGGGAGTATCGTTAGGGCGACTCTGCAGCGCCACCCGCTCACCTCAGCGAGCCACTCGGCGCAACCGGGTGGCTCGCGCTGTTTCGTCATCCGCAGCGCTCGACGAACTCCACCTGCGGAGAGCGTCCCGCGCGATAGGTCGTGACCACCTTGCCGTCGGTCTCGAAGACGATGCGGTTCATCGTGTCGGCAGGCGCGACGACCACGAGATACGACGCGCCCGGCGTGTACTTGTGCGGCATGCGCCGCACCCGTCCCCGATAGAGCGAGTCGACGATTGCCTCGCTGCTTCCCACGCCGGCGCCGCCCTCGGTGCGCACCGACTGGCTGTCGACGTCGATGCGCGCGACAACGCCCGAGGATAGCATCACGTGCACCCCCGCGGGCGCCGCACTCCACGAGGCGTAGGTACACTCACTCGCCGAATCGCCCGCCGCCACGGTGAATTCACCAGGGACGGCTGCGGCGACCTCGGCGACCGTCATGCCGGCGTGCAGCGGACCGATCCCCAACTCGCTCACCTTCCAGTCGGCAGGCGACGCCGGAGCTGCCGCGGGGGGAGGCGGCGGAGCGGAGAGCGCCGAGGTATCGGACGCTGGCGAACTGTCTCCTCCTTTCGCGCACGCAGCGCTCGCGAGGAGGAACATCGCGGCGAGGTGACGGGGGATCGAACTCATGCTGGTCTCCCTGAGCAGGTGCGCGCAACCTATCGTATGCATCGACATCCTTGCATTGCGGCTGATGGGTATCGTCGTCTCGCTCTCAGGAGATACGACTCGTCGCCTCGAGCGCGCGGATAGATTGCGTATCGCATGAACGTCACTCGCTTTCGGCGCCCTCGGCGTCGCGTCGCTCCGGGAGTCGTCGCTGCGCTGGCGCTCGCTGGCGCGGGATGTTCGTCGTCGGAGCATGCGGCGCCGGCACCGGTGTGCAGCGTGAGTGCGGTGCAGGTATCGCCGGTCGCGCGGCCGCTCATGGTCGGTGAGACCACCACGCTGACGGCAGCGGTCACCGCGCAGCACTGCAGCGCTGCGCAGTTGGCGGTGCAGTGGACGTCGAGCACACCGTCGGTCGCCTCGGTGACGGGCGCAGGGGTCGTCACCGCAGCTTCGCCGGGGCTCGCAACGATTCGCGCGACGGCAGGCGCGGCGAACGACGCGGCGCTGGTTCTCGTCGAGGCGCCCGTCGCCACGGTCGACGTGTCACCAGCCAACGGCACGCTCGTGCAGGGCGACTCGTTGCAGCTCGCGGCCACGTTGCGCGATGCGCAAGGCAACATCCTCACAGCTCGCACGATCACCTGGCAATCCTCCTCGCCATCTAACGCCGCCGTCTCGGCGACGGGAGTCGTGACGGCGCTCTCCCCCGCCCCGTCGGTCGCTGTCGTGGCGACGAGCGAGGGAAAGAGCGGAACCGCGACGCTCGCTATCGTACCGCCCCCGCGTCTCGCGCTCGACAGCGCGCACGTTGCGTTTTCGGCGTTTGCTGGAGGGGCGCTCCCGGCGCCAGCCTCGATCACGATACGGAACGGAGGCGGAGGGACGCTCGCCGGGCTCTCGGTGGCCTCGGTACAATACGCGTCGGCGAGCACCGGGTGGCTGCAGGCGACGCTCTCGGCGACCAGCGCGACGCCGACGGCCACCCTCTCGCTGCGCGTCACCAGCACCTCGCTCACCGTTGGTCGCCACGCTGCCACCGTGACGATCGATGCGCTCGCGCAGGGTGCGCCGCAGGATGTCGAGGTCACCGTCGACGTGGCCGCCGCGCCGGTCGGAAGCGTCGTCGTGGATCCCGCCACGCTCCTCATCGCAGTCGGCGCGAAGCAGGTCATGTCGACGACGGTGCGCGACCCGGCGGGTGCAATCCTGCAGGGCGTCGCGGTGCGGTGGAGCTCGACCAACCCCGCTGTTGCAGCCATCGACAGCGTCACCGGCCTCCTCACCGCCGCCTCGGTCGGCGTCGCGACGATCCGCGCAACGGCCGGCGGCGTAACCGGAAGCGGCTTTGCCTACACTGGGACAGCGAGTTCCTTCGATGGCGCGTGGCGCGGGCAGGCGGGGAGCGGGCGCACCTTCAGCATGACGGTCCTCTACGGCCGCATCGCGTCGCTCTCGATCAACGTCGGCACTCCGCCGGGATCCCCGTGCGCCCTCACCTACTCGGCGTCACCGCTCACCCTCGTCAGCGGCAACGCCTTCTCCTTCTCCACCGCAGGCTCGACCTCGAATGCCTCGGTGAGCGGGACGTTCCTCAGCAACGCGTCGGCACAGGGGACATACGGAACGATCACCTTCGATCGCTACACCTGCCCACCCAACCTGCTGGTGAACGGCACGGTGACCGGCGGGAGCTGGACCGCTGCGAAGCAATAGGGTGCACGCCACCGCTTCCCTGCACGTCCTGCACGCGCACGGTTGATCCCGTCGCGCTCAGGCGCACCGCGCGTCACGGTCGACGCCGGTGACAAAGCGTTTCGGCAACGGCACGAACGGTCGGACACCTCCCGTTAGGTTCTACACCGTCCGTGTGGCGGGCATCGCGTCCTGCCCCATTCGCATGGAGTCCTGCCCGTCCCTCCGCGTACGTGGCTGCGCAGTCCAGGCAGACCTCAACACACGGAGGGCCCATGCACCACAAACGTCAGTGGCAGTTGCTTGGCGTGGCACTCGTACTCGGCAGCGCATCGCTGCAGGCACAAGGCGTTGGGACGATAGCGGGACGCGTGACGGATCGCGCCACCGGTGCGCCTGTCGGCGACGCGATCGTGAGCGTGATCGGGACGAGCCGTGACACGCGCACCAGCGAGACCGGGCAGTATCGCCTCGTTGGCGTGAATGCCGGGCGCGTACGCATTCGCGTCCTGCGACTCGGCTACGCCGCCTCGGTCGACAGTGCGACGCTCACCGGTGGGCAGGAAGCGACGCTCGACTTCGCGCTCACCGCCACCATCACGCGGCTCGACCAGGTCACGGTGAGCGCGACCGGCGCCTCGGAGCGGCAGCGCGAAACCGGCAACAGCATCGCCGCGCTCACCGTCGACTCGCTCCCGACCGTCATCACCAGTGGCGTGAACGACCTCCTCTCGTCACGCGCCGCAAACGTCACCGTCACCCAAACGAGCGGAACCAGCGGTACGGGATCGCGCATCCGTATTCGCGGCTCCAACTCGGTGTCGCTCTCGAACGAACCGCTGATCCTCATCGACGGGATCCGATCGGTGAGCGATCCCGGCGGGTCGACGATCAGCCTCGGCGGACAGAACCCGACGCGCCTCGACGACCTCAATCCCGACGACATCGAGAACATCGAGATCATCAAGGGACCGGCGGCCGCGGCGCTCTACGGCACCGCGGCGGCAAACGGCGTCGTGCAGATCACCACCAAGCGCGGCAAGTCCGGAGCGACGCGCTGGAATTTCTACGGCGACGGCGGGCGCGTCGAGGACGTCTTCGACTACCCCGCCAACTTCGCTCGCGTCGGGACGCGGCCGAGCGGTGCGCGTACGACCGCGTGCACGCTCGTGGATGTCGCCAGCAACGCCTGCACCCCCAAGCCCGACTCGCTGGTCCACTGGACGCCCATCTCCGACGCCTCGGTCTTCGTGCGGGGGTGGCGCAACGCGTACGGCGTGAGCGCGGCCGGGGGAACCGACCGCACCCAATTCTTCCTCGGGAGCGACTACTCGCGCGAGCAGGGGGTGTACTCCAACAACTTCGTGCGCAAGCAGGGGATCCGCACGAACGTCAACGGGCAGCTCGCGCCTAACGCCGAATTCTCGGCGAAGCTCGGCTACAACCAGGTGCGTGCACGCCTCCCGCAGAACGACAACAACGACCTGAGCCCCATCGCCAACAGCGTGCTCGGGTCGGCGTTCGACAACCCGGCGACGCGCGGCTATCTCTTCTACGAGCCGTCGTTGTACAGCCAGATCGGGACCGACCAGTCGGTCGAGCGCGTGACCGCATCGCTCAATGGCACGTGGCGCCCGAGCAGCTGGCTCTCGGTCGTCGCGCTCGGCGGCGTCGACTACGCAGGGCGCACCGACCATTCGGTCGTTCCCCCCGATCTCATCCCCGGCCCCGACGATCGCTCCATCGGCCAGGCGACGTCCAATCCGTACTCGCTGTGGACCTACACGGGGAATGTCAATGCGACGGCATCGTGGCGACCGCTCGCCAGCGTCGAGGCGAACACCACGGTGGGGACGCAGTTCAATCGCGAGATCCTGCGCGGGACGCAGGCCTTCGGGCGTGGACTCGCCGCCGGCACCGGTTCGCTCGGAGGTGTGACGAGCGGTTTCGCCGTCGCCGAGCAGAACCAGGAGATCGTGACGCTCGGCGTCGTGGCGCAGCAGCGCCTCGCCTGGCGCGACAAGTTCTTCTTCACCGCGTCGCTCCGTGGCGACGACAACTCCAACTTCGGTCAGGATCTCCAGTTCGTCACCTACCCGGCCGCATCGCTCTCGTGGGTGATCAACGAAGAGTCGTGGTTCCCGCGCATGCCCGCCGTCTCGTCCCTCCGGCTGCGCGCCGCTGCGGGGCAGTCGGGGCAGCGCCCGGGCTTCCGCAACGCCGTCACGTACTACAACACGATTGCCTACCGCCGCCAGTCGAGCGACCTCGGAGGGGTGGAGCTGGCGAACAACGTGGGCAACGCGACGCTCAAGCCGGAGAAATCGACCGAGTACGAAGGGGGCGTCGACCTCGGGCTGTTTGGCGGGCGCGCGTCGCTCGAGTTGACGGCGTACCACAAGACGACGCGCGACGCGCTGATCCAGCGCAATCTCCCGCCGTCGACCGGCGCGGCGACGCGCTACGAAAACCTCGGTGAGGCGACGAACCGCGGCTTCGAGGCGTCGCTGCAGGCCTCGCTCGTCGACACGCGTGCGCTGCGCTTCGACGTGAACGTGGCCGGCTCGACGAACAGGAACCGCCTCGTTACGCTCGGCGCCGGCGTCGACACGATCTTCCTCGGACTCGGTGCGCTCGACGGCAACTTCGTTCAGCGCGTCGCGGAGGGGCATCCGGTCGGCGGCTATTGGCAGGTCCCGTACACCTGGTCCGACGCCAACGGCGACGGCATCATCGGGACGAACGAAGTCACGCTTGGCGAGAACTCCGCCTATCTCGGGGCGCCGATCCCGAGCCGCGAAGTGTCCATCACGCCGACACTCACGCTCTATCGCCGCGTGCGCCTTTCGGCGCTCTTCAACCACCGCGGCGGCTTCAGCATCTACAACGCCGGGCAGGAGTTCCGCTGCGCCGTGTTTGTGCGATGCGAGGAGGCGTTCGCCCCCGGTTCGTCGCTCTTCCTCCAGGCCCGGCGTGTCGCCGGCCTCCTCGGGACGAGCGCCGGCTACATCGAGGATGCCTCGTTCTGGAAGCTGCGCGAGGTCTCGCTCACCTTCGACGCCCCCAACGAGTGGGCGCGCCGGATGGGGGCTTCGACGCTCAGCCTCACGCTCGCCGGTCGCAATCTCGCCACATGGACGAACTACACCGGCTTCGATCCCGAGATCTCGTACAACGGCACGTCCAACTACAGCACCGCCGAGTTCTTCACCCAGCCCCCCGTGCGATACCTCACGGCGCGCATCGCCCTCGGATGGTGAGCCCCATGAAACCCTACAATCGAATTTCATCCATGTCGTTGCACCGCGCGGTGCTGGGCGCTGCGCTCCTCGTCGCCGCGGTTCCGCTGGTCGGCTGCGATCCCAACACGGTACTCGATGTGTCCGATCCGGACGTCGTGCGCCCCGGAAACCTTACGGGTAAGGAGGCGCTCCCGGCGCTCCGCTCCGGCGTGTTCGGATCGTTCCAGATCGCGTACTCCGGCGGCGGTGACCTGCAGAACGGCGGCCACGAAGGAATCGTCAACCTGAGCGGGCTTTTCTCCGACGAGTTGATCAACGCCGAGACGTTCAGCGATCGCATCAACCTCGATGCCCACCGGGTGACGGCGGCGAACGGGACGATGGTCGCGCTCTTTCTCGACCTGTCGCGCGCACGCGCCGCCGCGGCCGCCGCATCGCGCAAGTATGCCGAGTTCGACGCGGGATCGGCGGGGCACATCGAGATGATCGCCATCGATGCGTACGCACACGTCCTGTTCGGGGAGCATTACTGCTCCGGCGTCCCCTTCAGCACCATCACCGACAACGAGGAATTGCAGTACGGGGAGCCGCTCACCACCACGCAGATCTTCGAGGCCGCGATCGCGCGGTTCGACTCGGTGATCACGATGGCCCAGGCGCTCCAGGATCCCGACCTCGTATCGCTGGGGCGTGTCGGGAAGGGGCGTGCACTGCTCAACCTTGGGCGCTTTGCCGATGCCGCCGCTGCCGTCGCTGGCGTCCCGAGCGACTTCCGATTCGAGATCGAGTCGTCGACAAACTCGGACCGGCAGAAGAACGGGATCTGGCACTACTTCACCAACTCGGCGTCGTTCAGCGTCGCCGATCGCGAGGCGGGCGTCGGCCTCCCCTACGCGTCGGACGACGACCCGCGCATTCGTCCCGAGGATACCGGCGGTCCCGGTTTCGACGGGGCGACGGAACTCGTCGTCGCTCTCAAGTATCCCGATGCGACGACGCCGACGGTGCTCGCCGATGGGGTCGAGGCGCGGCTCATCGAATCGGAAGCGTCGCTGCAAGGTGGAAATCCGTCGGCGATGCTCGGCACGCTCAACGCGCTGCGGGCAACCGACGGACTTGATCCGGTGTCTGATCCGGGGACGGCGGCGGGGCGCGTGGACCTGCTGTTCAAGGAGCGCGCGTACTGGTTGTACCTGACGGCACATCGTACGGGCGACCAGCGGCGCGAGGTTCGACAGTACGGTCGGTCGGTCGCCTCGGTCTATCCGTCTGGGGCGTACTTCAAGGGGGGTACCTACGGCACCGACTACGTCCTCCCCGTCTCGGCCGACGAGCGCAACAACCCGAACTTCCAGGGGTGCATCAACAACAACCCGTAGCAGGTGCTGTGACTTTCTCCCCGGGGGGGGAGAACGGCGGGCGTTCCGCGGCATGCAGGTCGGTGCCGTGGGCGCCCGTCGGAATGTGGGGGACGGGGGACGGGAGACGGGGGACGGGGGACGGGGGTTCGATGCGCACGGCGCGACTGCGGAGAGCGCTGGTCGATCGCGCCTCGGGCGATGCTCAACGCTTGTACCAGACGATCGTGCTGCCGCGCGTTAGGCCGAGCATCGCGGCGGCGCTACCGTCGCGCACGGCCACCTCGAGGAGTCCGGTCGAGCCGCTGATCGCCACCGGCGCGCCGGATGCAACGTCGGCGTAGGTGGTGCGAATTGGGACGGGACGCCCGCCGGCGGCCACGACCCCGGCGCGGGCCCCCAGCAGGTTGGTGATCGCGTTGCCGAAGCGATCGATCGCGATCACCTCGCCCAGCACCGCACCGTCTTCGCGCCTCACCGCCTCGCGCGTACGCCGTACGATCGGTGAATCGGCCGGTTCGCCTAACGCGTCGAGCGGTGTCCCGGTCGCGAGCGCGGCGGCGGCCGGGGCGAAGACGTCGCGACCGTGAAAGGTCTGCGACGCCGACGGCGGGACGGTGATCGATACGGCGCGCGCCCCCGCCAGGAGCAGCGCCGGCGACAGTATCCCGTTGTCGGGCCCCACGAGAAAACGCCCTTCGCTCTCCACCGCGAGGCAGGCGCGCGCCGTCCCGACACCGGGATCGACCACCGCCAGGTGCACGGTGCCCGTCGGGAAGCGGCGCCAGCAGCGGGCGATCGTCAGGCGCGCCAGCTCGACGTCCTGCGGCGGGATCTCGTGCGTGAGGTCGATGAGCTGAGCGTCGGGGGCCCCCATCAGGAGGACCCCCTTCATCTCGGCCACGTATCCGTCGGCCGTCCCAAAGTCGGTGAGCAGCGTGATCAGCGGTCGCATCACACAGACATGAGCTTCCACCGCCCGCTGCGCCAGAGGTACATCATCGCAAACCCCCGGCCGGCGGCAGTGACCGAGATCGCCCACCAGATCCCCGCCGGCCCCCAGATGGTCGCCCACCACGCCGCGAGCGGGATGCGGAGCGCCGAGAGCACCGTGGAGGTGATCATCGGCGGAATCGTGTTCCCCGCCCCGCCAAGCCCCCCTTCGAGCACGATCTCCGCCGGGAGAAGGAGTTGCGAGAGGGCGTTGATGCGCAGGTAGGAGGCGGTCTCCTCCACCACGGTCGGATCGTTGGTGAAGACGAGCGCCAGCGTCTCCGGGATGGCGAGCGAAGCGATCGCCATCGCTGTCGCCGGGACCATCGCGAAGCCCATGGTGATCCAGCCGGCGCGCTCGGCACGGTCGACCTGACGCGCGCCGAGGTTCTGTCCAACGACTGCCGCCGCCGTGGCGCCGAAGCCGACGCCGATCATGTAGAGCCAGCTCTCGATGCGATGCCCGAGGCCGAGCGCCGCCAAGGCCGGGGTGCCGAAGCGCGTGGTCGTGCGGGTGAGGGCGACGTAGATGAACGAGAAGATCATCCCGGTCGTCGCCGTGGGGAGGCCGATGCGCAGCACGCGCCGAGCGACGCGCGCCACGGTCGCCGCGAATGGCGGGGCCCCCGGGATGCGTTCGCGGCCCAGCTGCAACATCCCGCGCCGGCGCAGGAGCCAGAGCCCGATCACGAAGACCGATCCCCGCGTGGCGACGAGTGCCACCGCCGCGCCGGCGATCCCGAGTTTGGGAGCACCCGCGAGTCCAAGGATCAGGACCGGGTCGAGAACCAGCGTGCAGGCCACCGAACTAGCGAGCAGGACGAGCGGCGTGCGGGTGTCACCCGCCGCGCGGAATGTCGCGTCGACGCAGAAGTAGCCGTAGATGAAGGGGAGCCCGATGAAGTAGATCCTCAGGTAGTCGCCGGCGAGCGCCGTGACCTCGGGCGGGGTCTGCATGAAGGCGAAGAGCGCGCGAACGCCGGCGGCGCCGGCGAGTCCGACCACCACGCCCGCGGCGAGCGTGAAGACGAGCGCCCCTCCGGCCACGCGGGCTGCCTCCTCGGGGTTCCCTTCTCCATGCCGTCGCGCGGCCAGCGCCGTCAGCCCCAACGCCAATCCCTCGGCGAAGGCGAGAACGAGCCAGACCCAGAACATGGCAGTGGAAACGGCGGCGAGTCCGGCCGGCCCGACGCGTGTCCCGACCCAGTAGGCGTCGAGGGTCGTGAACAGCGTCATGAGGAGATTCGATCCGACCGCCGGGATGGCGACGCGCCGGATCGTGCGTGGGAGCGCGTCGTCGACCAACGCCCCCACGACCTGGCTCATGCCGAGCCCCGGCTCATGCCAGGCGCGGCATCAGGCCACCGCGCCTAACGAAACGGCGAGCCGGTCGGCGAGCGCCGCGAGCGCGCGCGCGGCGGGACTCTCGGCGTCGGCCGCAACGATCGGGCGCCCGGTGTCTCCCCCTTCCATCACGCGCGGATAGAGCGGGACCTGGGCGAGGAGCGGGAGTTCGCACTCGTCGGCGAGCTTCTGCCCTCCGCCGCTCCCGAAGAGCGCCGTCGGCTTGCCGCAGTGCGGGCACTCGAACCACGACATGTTCTCGACGACGCCGAGCACCGGGACGCCGGTGCGCTGGAACATCTTGACCCCGCGCAGTGCATCGCCCACCGCGACGTCCTGCGGCGTCGTGACGATGAGCGCGCCGGTCACCTGCGTCGCCTGCACGAGCGAGAGCTGCGCGTCGCCGGTGCCGGGCGGCATGTCGACGATGAAGAAGTCGAGCTGTCCCCAGTCCACGTCGCGGAGGAACTGCGTCGTGATCTTCATTACGATGGGACCGCGCCAGATCGCCGGCTGGTCGCGCTCGATCAGGAAGCCTAACGAGATGATCTTCACGCCGTGCGCCTCGAGCGGGATGATCTTCTCGTCGATCACCTGCGGCGCGGCGTTGACCCCCATCATCCGCGGGATGTTGGGGCCGTAGATGTCGGCGTCCATGAGCCCCACGCGCAGCCCGCGCTCGGCGAGCGCCACCGCGAGGTTCACCGCCACGGTGCTCTTCCCTACACCTCCCTTGCCGGAAGAGACGGCGATGATGCGCCCGAGCTTGGGATAGAGCACCGGCTGTGGCGCGCTCGGGCGCGGGGCGGCGGGGCGCTCGTCCATGACCGGGAGGGCACGCGAGGCGCCGCCACCCGTCGGCGCAGCAGTCCGTGCCGCCGCCGCAGGCGCGCTCCCCTTGGCAAACTCCGAGGGATCCTTGATCGCTACCTGCACCGCGGTGACGCCGTCGATGCGCTCCACGCTCTGGCGTACATCACGCACGAGCGTCGCGTCGTCGTGCGGCGCGAGCACCACCGTCAGGTGCACCTTGCCGTCGAGCGTCGTTCCGATGTCGCGCACCATCTGGCTGGTGAGGACGTCTTCTCCCGTGCGTGGATTGCGGATGGCGGAGAGCGCCATGCCGATACGGGCCTGCAGCGTGGTAGCCATGTGACCAACGAAGGAAAGTGGGGACGAATCAGGCGGCAGGGGTCGGCGACATTTCGCCGACGTAGTCGCGCGCCGCGCCGACGACCTTGTCGCGCACCGCGTCGAGCGTCCCGGTGATGAGCGCCCCCGACGCCTTGGCGTGCCCGCCCCCGCCGAACTGCCGCGCGAAGCGGTTCACGTCGACGGTTCCCGTGCTGCGGAACGAGACCTTCACCTTCCCGTAGCCGAGGTCGCGGAAGAAGAGCGCCATGCGCGTCCCGGCGATCGAGCGCGGATGCTCCACGATCCCGTCGAGGTCCTCGGGGCTCACGTCGTAGCGCTCGAGCGCATCGGCGGTCACGCAGATCCACGAGATACCGTGCGAAGCATCGTGCCCAAGCGAATGCAGCGAATCGCGCAGGAGGAAGAGGCGCCCCGGCGAGACCGATGCGTAGATGCGCCGGAACATCTCCTCCGGATCCACGCCCTGCGACAACAGCAACGCAGCGATCGCGTGGCAGCGCGGCGACGTGTTCGAGTAGCGGAATCCCCCCGTGTCGGTGAGGATCGCCGTGTACAGCGCCTCGGCGATCGCCGGCGTGATCTCGAGGTTGAGCGTGACGGCGAAGTCGAAGAGGAGCTCGGCGGTAGCGCAGGCGTCGGTATCGTCGAGGACGATCTCTCCCGCCGGCTCCTCGGTGGGGACGTGATGGTCGATGACGATGCGCGGGACTGTCGCCGCCCGAACGGAATCAGCGAGTACACCGAGCCGCTTCATGTCGCTCACGTCGAGGGCGATGATCCCATCCACCCCCTTGAGCGCGGCGCTCCCCTTCGACGTGCGATCCACGATGTCGGGACCGAGCAGGTAGTCGAAGATGACGGGCCACGGCGTCGGATTCACGATCCGGGCGGTCACGCCGAGCTGCGGAAGGAGCCGCGCCAGCGCCGAGACCGATCCCGCGGCGTCACCGTCTGCGTTGATGTGGGTCGTGAGCGCGACCACCGGAGTGGTCTTGAGTGTCTCGGCGATACGGGCGATCGCGTCGAGGCGCTGCGCCGGAACCTTGAGGAGTCCGTTCAGTGGCACGAATGTCGGATGGAGCGAATGCGGCGCCCCGTCCGGAGCGCCGCAAACAAACTAACAGCTTCCCCCGCCGAACGGTTCGCGTTCGTCGCTCGGCGCCCGCGGGCGCCGGACGTGGGCGGAGGTACGCTCGCCCTCGCTTCCTCCTCGCTCCTACGACTCCCCGCGCTCGCGCGCCTGGACGCGGGAATTGTGGCGCCCGTAGAGGAAGTAGATCGCCAGCCCGATCGCCAGCCAGACGAAGAGGCGGATCCAGGTGTCCGGCGGAAGCCCGTACATCATGTAGCCACAGATGAGGATCGAGAGGATCGGCACCAGTGGGACTAGCGGCGTACGGAACGGACGATGGAGGTTCGGCTGCCGGTAGCGCAGCACGAGCACCCCAATGCTCACGATCACGAAGGCCAGGAGCGTCCCGATCGAGACCAGCTCGCCGAGGAGCGCGATCGGGAAGAGCCCGGCGATGAACATGGCGAAAACGCCAGTGATGATCGTCGAGATGTACGGCGTGTGGTACTTCGGGTGCACCTTGCCAAAGACCGGCGGGAGGAGTCCGTCGCGCGACATCGCGTAGAAGATGCGCGGCTGTCCGAGGAGCATGACGAGGACGACCGAAGCGAGGCCGGCAATCGCGCCGAGCCCGATGAGCGGCTTGAGCCATTCGAGTCCCGGGCCGGCCTTGGCGATCGCGACGTAGACCGGGTCGGGGACGTTCAGCTCCGCGTACGGTGCCACACCGGTCATCACCCGCGACATCAGGATGTACAGCACCGTGCAGATGGTGAGCGACGCCAGGATCCCGATCGGAAGGTCTCGCTGCGGATTCTTAGCTTCCTGCGCCGCCGTCGACACGGCGTCGAAGCCGATGTAGGCGAAGAAGATCACGCCGGCGGCGCGCACGATCCCGCTCCAGCCGAATTGGCCGAACGTCCCGGTGTTGGGGGCGATGAACGGCTGCCAGTTCTCCGGCTTCACGTACATGAAGCCGAAGCCGATCACCAGGAAGACGATCGTGACCTTCACGAAGACGATGATGTTATTGAGCTTTGCCGACTCCTGGATCCCGATCACGAGGAGCGTGGTGAGGATCGCCACGAGGAACATCGCCGGGAGGTTGATGATCGCTCCGCTCGCCACCAGCGTGTGCGTCCCCTCGACGTTGAACGGCGCATTGGTCAGCGACGCCGGGAGGTTGATCCCCGCGTAGTCGCGCAGGAACGAGGTGAAGTAACCGGACCATCCGACGGACACCGTGGAGGCCGCGAAGAGATACTCGAGGATCAAGTCCCAGCCGATGATCCACGCCACCAGTTCGCCGAGCGTCGCGTAGCCGTAGGTGTACGCGCTCCCGGCGATCGGGATCATCGAGGCAAACTCCGCATAGCAGAGCCCCGCGAAGAGGCACCCGGTCCCCGCGAGGACGAACGAGAGGACGATCGCGTTGCCGGCATACTGCGCCGCCGCGGTCCCGGTGAGCACGAAGATCCCCGCCCCGATGATGGCACCGATACCGAGCAGGGTGAGGTTCATCGCGCCGAGCGTTCGCTTGAGCGTCGGTTCACCGTGCGTGCCATCGGCCTCGCGCATCAGGAGGTCGAGACTTTTCTTCGAGAACAGCCCCATGGTGGGAGTCTCCGGGTTGGAAAAGGAAAAGGGCGATCGCCGCCACGATCGCCCGTCGCTGCGTGCTGCCACCAGCGGGTTGGCAAGGTGGGACTTGGCCAACGCGCTTGTCAAGGAAATCGACGCGCACCGTACCACACGCGCGAGGGGCGACCGGCGAGCTGCAAGAGATTGGACACGCGAGGCATCGCCGGGCCCCTGCAAGCAGCCGAATCCCGCGTGACGCGGCTAGTCGAGCGGCGAGAGATACGCCACTCCCGAGGTGAACCTCTCCTCGTTCTCCGTGGTGGAGATGCTTTTGACCGCGGAGTCCGCGGAGAACGCGGAGGGCACCATCGAGATTCCGAATCGCGGCGGGGTACTACCAAACGCATTTACCACAGAGGACACGGAGGTCACGGAGAAGAGCGAAGCCCTTGCTTCGACGGGACGAAGGAACGTCACGGAGAAAGACATGCTTTTCCCCTCCGTGTCCTCTGTGTCCTCTGTGATCTCTGTGGTGAAGAGCTTTTGCTCCGCGCGTGCCGACTACACCGAGTAGTTAGGTGCCTCGCGTGTGATCGTCACGTCGTGCGGATGCGACTCGCGGAGACCAGCCGCGGTGATGCGCACGAACTGCGACTCGGTGCGCAACTCCTTGATGTCGGCGCACCCGACGTACCCCATGCCGCTCCGCAGGCCGCCGACCATCTGGAAGAGCACATCGCTCACGGGCCCCTTGTAGGGCACGCGCCCCTCGATCCCTTCCGGCACGAGCTTCTTGGGTGAGAGCTCCCCTTCCTGGAAGTAGCGATCGGCGCTCCCGTCCTGCATCGCCGAGAGGGAGCCCATCCCGCGGATCATCTTGAAGCGGCGCCCCTCGAGGAGGAACGATTCGCCAGGGCTCTCTTCGGTCCCGGCGAGCATCGACCCCATCATCACGCTCGAGGCACCGGCGGCAAGCGCCTTCACGATGTCGCCCGAGTACTTCACGCCACCGTCGGCGATGATCGGGAGCCCGGTCGATCCGGCCACCGCATCCATCACCGCGGTGAGTTGCGGGACGCCCACGCCGGTGACAACACGCGTCGTGCAGATGGAGCCGGGTCCCACGCCGACCTTGATCGCGTCCACGCCACGCTCGGCGAGCGCCGCCGCGCCCTCGCGCGAGGCGATATTGCCGGCCACGAGTTGCACCTGAGGGAAGGCCTCGCGCACCCGCGCGGTCGCCTTGAGCACGTCCTCGCTGTGCCCGTGCGCCGTGTCGATGATGAGGACGTCGACGCCGGCATCGACGAGCGCCTGCGCCCGATCGGTGACGTCGGCGCCGGCGCCTAACGCGGCAGCGCAGCGCAACCGCCCGTGCTGGTCCTTGTTGGCGATGGGGAACTGGCGGCGCTTGTGGATGTCCTTGATGGTGATCAATCCCTTGAGCGTCCCCTGCTCATCGATCACCGGGAGCTTCTCGATGCGGTGCTCGGCGAGGATCCGCTCGGCGTCGTCGAGCGTGGTGCCTAACGGGGCCGTCACCAGCCCGGTCGCCGTCATCACCTCGCGGATCGGACGCTTGACGTTGCGCTCGAACTGCAGGTCGCGGTTGGTGATGATCCCCACAAGGCGTCCGCTGCCGTCAACGATCGGAACGCCGCTGATCTTGAAACGGCTCATCAACGCCACCGCTTCGCCAAGCAAGGCCTCGGGAGTGAGCGTGATCGGGTTGAGGATCATCCCACTCTCCGATCGCTTCACCCGGTCCACCTCGGCGGCCTGCCGGTCGATCGACATGTTCTTGTGGATCACCCCGATCCCGCCGGCCCGGGCCATCGCGATCGCCATCTCGCTCTCGGTCACCGTGTCCATCGCCGCCGAGACGAGGGGGACGTTGAGCGGAATACCGCGCGTGAACCAGGTGGTCGTATCGACGTTCTTGGGGTGAACCAGCGAGTGCCGGGGCGCGAGGAGGACGTCGTCGAACGTCAGCGCCGAGTCGAGCCGGATGCGTCCGCTCGGGGCGGAACCGTTGCTACCGGCATGCAAAAGCCCGCTCTCCGTCGTGTGCGGAGCAGCGGGCGTGTCGGAAGATCGAGTTGTTGTCGCCATGGCGAAAGCTAGACCCGCCGAAGGGCGACTTCAAGCCATTCGCGCGTCTGGCCGGCCGGCGCTCGTCGTTGTTGCAGCGAACGTGGCGGACCGCGTGCGCATCACCTCACGATCGCTGCGCCAACCACGCGCTCAGGATGGCGACGGATTGTCGGCCATGTCACCGTTCGCGCCGCTGCTCGCCCGGTCGCGCGCCGCGGGCGCGGGAGGCGCGGGAGTCGGCGTCGCCGCCCCGGGATTCGGCGGAGCTGCCGTCGTCCCGCTCACCGACTTCGCCACGTCGCTCGCCGTGCTGACGATGTCGTTCGCGACCGACTTCCCTGCCGCAGCCACGCCTCCCAGCACGCCCACGGCCTGATTGAGAAGTCCCATCGTCTGAGAGATCGCCGAGGCAGAGAGCTTCCCGGCGCGCATCGTGTCCTCGATCCCGTCGGTGAAGCGGCTGAAGAGCGATGCGGCCGACGCCTCCTTCGTGCCGTATCGCGTCGCGACGAACTCGACGTAGTCGAGCACGGCGTATCCCTTCTCGTCGCTCAGCGTGTCGAGCTGGCGAAGGATGCGGTCGCGGAGGTGCGGGGAGAGCGCCATGATTCGATGAGTGCGGGAGATCGAGCGTTCGCGCCGCTCACGGCGGCGATCGTGTCGCGAGCCCTACGACTGGGCTCGGTTGGCCAGTTTCATCCGCGACGGATCACGACAGGTCGGCGAGCGATTCCAGGCCGGCGCCTCGCTCACGCCGAACATGCGAGGGAGCCGTCAGCTCCGCCAGCGGGCCCGGGTGCCTCGCGCGTCGACGTGCGCGTATGAACTCGCACCATAGGTGTAGAGCCCCAGTCCGCCGACGAGATCGGGATACTTCTTCTCGACGATTTCCACCGCCAGCTCCACGAGACGCAGGTCTTTCGCGTCCACGCGTCCGTCGCGGTTGGCATCGACGGCGATGTCGGCGGCGTCACCGTACTGATGGCGCGAGTCACCCGCCGCGCGCGGTACTCGGCGATTGTACAACGGCGTGCGGAAACCGGAGTGCACGTCCACCTCGACCGGCGCGCGCCCCTGCCCGCCGTGCCAGCTGGCGATCTCGTCGAAGATGAGTTCGAGCTTGTCGAGGAGTCGCGAGTCGACGGCGGCGTAGCGCGGCCAGCGCGTCTGTTCGTCGTGCGTGATGAAGTCGCCGACGCGCATGTGCGCCGACAGCTGCAAGTCGGCCTGCGGCTGGGAGATCTCGAGGAAGCCACGCGGGCGCTCGAGTCCCCCTCCCCACTGCTCCCCGCGATAATTGCCGATCTGATAGCCGTTGATCGTCCCCTTCACCTTGTCGGAGAAGGGGACCATCACCGCCAGCGTGAGGCTGTCGATGATCGTGCGCCCGCCGGCGTTCACCACTGCGAGGCGATAGAAGCCCGGGCGCTGCGGCGCGTTGAGCGTACCCGCCACGACGCGCGCCGAATCGAGCGGCATCAGCTGCCCGAGCGGGATCCACTCGAACGACACCGACGACGGCGCGGCGCGCAGCTCGATCGGGAATTGAACGCGCTCCCCCGGAAGTGCGAACCGCATCTGCACACCGCGGCTCCGCCCCATCGCACTCGAGGCGAGGCGCGCCGACGGTGGTGGCGGAGGAGGGGCAGCGGCGGCCGGCGGACCGAACGCGGCATCGGCGCGGCGCAGCGCAAGGAGCGAACCCAGGGCGAGGATCATTGCCCCAACGATCGGCAGCGCCCGCGACCTGAGGCGCGAGACGCGCGTCACCTCGGGAGCGCGATAGACCGGGCCCGGCGCCTGCCAATGCGGTTGCATGCGACTAGCTCCGCCCCCAGCGCGCGCGCGAACCCCGCACATCGACGTGCACGAACGGACCGTGCGCGCGCGTCGCCCTGTAGAGTCCCGCTCCGCCAATCAGGTCGGGATGCAACGACTCGATGCGCTCGACCGACTGCAGCACGATCTTGGCATCGCGGGTATCGACGCGCCCATCGTGATTGAGGTCGTCCATGCGTCCGTCACCATTGCTGTCGACGAAGACGTCGGCAGCATCACCGTACTGGTGACGCGAGTCGGTCGCGCGTCCCCCCTTCTTCCCCACTCCCTGCGCGTTGTACTGCGGCGTGCGGAAGCCCGACATCACCTGCATATGCGACACCTTGTAACCGCGCGACTGCAGGTCGCTGATCACCAGCTCGAGCTTGTCGACCAGCGCATCGCGAAGGACCATGTACTTGGGCCAGACCGACTGCTGGTCGTGCGTGAGAAAATCGCGGAGCCGGAAGTGGTCGGAGAGCGGCGTGTCCTGGTTTGCCGTCGTCACTTCGATGAAGCCATCGGGGGCCTTCTCCTCCTGCCACGACGTGCGGCGCTCACCCGGCCAGAATCCGATGCGATAACTCCCCAGCTTGCCGCGCTCGCGCGCGTCGAACGGGAGGAGCGTGATGAGCGAGAACGGGCGTCCCGTCGCCGAGTCGGCGGCATGATAGATCCCCGGCTCGTGCTCGGCCGAGTCACCAAAGAGCTCGCGCAGAATGCGAATTCCTGCGCCGCTTCGACGCGGCGATACGATGCGCGCCTTGAGCTTGCCGCTACGGCCGGCGATGGAATCGGGGAGCGCGATGCGCGCGATGGTGCGCGGAACGCTCGGGAAGTGCACCACCGCGGGGAGCGCGTCGGCATGCGACACGGGGGCGAACGAAGCCAGGGCGGCGCTAACGAAGGCGGCGACTCCGCCGCGGATGCAACACTGCACGATACGAATGTCCCGGATTTGCCTGGTTACGGTCTCGCGCGACTCGTGTGGGCGCGCCCACCGTTCGACGGTGATTGCGCTTGTGTCGTCACGTTCTGCCTGACCGGACTCAGCCCTTTCCTCGCCACCGTCGCCAAGCGACGGGCGACGCTACGGTCGCAGGCGAAAACCTCTTCGTCCCTTCACTCCGTCCGCCCTTCACCCACCCCTCGATCGGTGCGAACACGACGCCGCGAAAGGTGCAGCAGCGGCGCATCGCCCGAAAGTAGGTCAGTAGATATAGACCGGAGTACCAATCGGCACGATCCGATACAGCGTTTCGATGTCTTCGTTCCGCAGTCTCACACATCCGTGGCTCGCGGCGCTCCCAATCGACGACGGGACGTCGGTCCCGTGCAGTGCGTAGCCATCGCCAAGGTTGAGCCGCTGTGTTCCTACGACACCGGGAAAGCGTCGCTGGTTGGTGCCGAACGGCGGAATCACCAGCTTTCCGTTCACGACGAGGTCCTTCCCCTCTCCGGCTTCGAAGACCTCTTCGGTCCCGTCCGCCAACCGCTTCACGACGTTGGAGCCTGAGACGGTAAGCACCGCGTTATCGCCCATCGGGATCTCCTCGCCACGATTGAGCGCGAGGAGGCCGAGCTTCTTCTTGTGCGCGACCTCGACGTAGTGCCAGTCGGGGGGGACCCAGGCGGGGTCGCTCTCCTTGCTCTGCACGACCAGGCGCCCGCGCGGTGTCTCGAACTTCCACTGGTTCCCGCCCCCCTTGGCCAGCACGCGCCCGCTCCCCGTCGCCACGCGCGTCGTGAAGAGGATCGAGTCGCCGCTACGATACCAGAGCCGTCGATCGGCAATGCTGACGACCACGTACGCCTTTCCCGCGGCGGAATCGACCGGAGCGTCGACGATGGTCTGCAGCGAGTCCGACGTCTGCCCAACCTTGCGCTTGACGTCTTCCAGAAGCTGCAGGTTGTCGTTGAAGACCATCCGCGTGACGTCGCGGCGATACCGGGCAGTGAGCGTGGCCGCGCCGAGGGCAGCCGCCGAGGCGAGGAGGAGAACGGCGAGCGCCACCATGAAGCGCGCCGCGCTCCCGCCAAGGGAGAGGAAGTTTCTGAGGCTCGTCATTCGTAGAAGTACACCGTCACGCCGGGGGCGATGTTGGGCGCGATTGCCCGCAGGTCACCGCGCGACACGCGGACGGCGCCTGGCATCACGTAGCTGCTGTCAGCGAGAAGTCCCGAATCTGGGGGGGCATAGATGACCGTCCCGCCGCTCAGGACAAGCGCGTCTCGTCCGAGCACCCCCGCCACGTTCCGGTCGGCCGGGGGCGCGACGCCGCGCTCCGAAAACACCCACGCCGGGACTTCCCACCGATCCTTCGCGCCGAGTATGCGCTCGATCGATCGCGAGCCGCGCGGCGGAACGACGCGGATGTCACCGGGTGCGCCGGCGCCGGCGACCTGCTCTGCATGACCGACACGTACTGGCATCTCGCGCAGGAGGGCACCGCTTCGCTGGAGCCGCATCACCCCGCTGTCGACCGAGACGGAGAGGTGGAGCGCGTCGTCGACCGCTGCCTGACGACGGAGGAGTTCCATCTCCACGCTGACGCGATTCTGCTCCGACGACTCCACCATGTCGGCGCGCTGCCGCTCGGCGTCGCTCATCCCGGCCCGAAGGCGTGCGGTCTCGCTGCGATAGCGGAGGAATCGCACGGCGAGCATCGCATTGCCCGCGACGAGGACGGCGATCGCGAGGGAGAGTACGAGGAGGATGCGGGGGTGCTTCTGCCGGAGCGCTGGCCAGCCACCGGTTGCTTCGGATCCACTCATTCAGGCTTGGGCGAGGTGATACATTCCGACCGGCGCTCGTGCCAGAAACTTACTTCATCGGCTCCAAAGCCAAGATGCCCCGACCGAAAGTCCGCCCCGTAGTGCTGGTAGTCGTCGATGGCTTCGGTCATCGGGAGTCGCGCGAAGGGAACGCTGTCGCGATGGCCGACATGCCGACGTGGAATGCGCTCTGGTCGCGTGCACCGCGCACGCTCCTCGACGCCTCAGGCCTCGCCGTTGGACTCCCCGCCGGACAAATGGGCAACTCCGAGGTGGGACATCTCAACCTCGGCGCGGGTCGAGTGGTCAAGCAGGACCTCGTGCGCATCGACGAATCGATCGTCGACCGGAGCTTCTTCTCCAAGGCAGCCTTTGTCGACGCCTGTTCCTTCGTCAAGCAAAGCGGCGGGACGCTGCACCTCCTGGGCTTGCTCGGTGACGGCGGAGTACACGCGCAACAGTCACACCTCATCGCGCTGATCGAACTCGCGGCGCAGCAGGGAGTCCACAAGGTCGCGATCCAGGCGCTCATCGACGGACGCGATACCCTCCCCACGAGCGGCTACGGCTACATGCAGCAGCTCCTGGCCGCAGCCAAGGGGAAGGCGAAGGTCGCGTCTCTCGGCGGGCGCTACTTCGGGATGGACCGCGACAAGCGCTGGGAGCGGGTGAAGAAGTGGTACGACAGCGTGATGGGGGTTGGACCGACGACCGAGGATCCGCTCGCGGCGATTCGCGCATCCTACGACCGCGGCGAGACCGACGAGTTCATCACGCCGATGGTGGTGACCGAGAACGGTGTCCCGGTCGCCCCGATCCGCGATGGCGATGCGATCATCGCCTTCAACTATCGCTCCGACCGCATGCGCCAGATGGTGCGCGCGCTGACGCAGCCCGATTTCAGTGGCTTCGACGTGAGCGCGCGCCCGAGGAACTTGCACCTGGCGACGATGACGTCGTACGAGGAGTCGTTCTCGTTTCCGGTGGCGTTCGCCCCCTTCTCGATGGCCCGCATCGTCGCCGAAGTGGTATCGGAAACCGGGATGACGATGTTCCGCACGGCGGAAACCGAGAAGTACCCGCACGTGACCTACTTCTACAACGGCGGGTTGGAGACACCGTTCGCCGGCGAGGTGCGCAACCTCGTGCCGAGTCCCAAGGTCGCGACGTATGACCTGCAGCCGGAGATGTCGGCGGTTGGGGTGACAGACGTGCTGGTGGAGGCGATCGCGAGTGGATCGTACGACTTCACGCTGTGTAACTACGCCAACGCCGACATGGTCGGGCACACCGGTTCCATTCCCGCGGTGCTCAAGGCGTTGGAGACGGTGGACTCGTGCCTGTCGCGTGTCGTGAGAGCGTGCGAATCGGCGGGAGCCCGCCTCCTGGTGACCGCCGACCATGGCAACTGTGAAGTGATGATCGATCCGGCGACCGGGGGGCCGCACACGGCCCACACGACGAATCCCGTTCCGCTGGTCGTGCTCGACCCGGATGGCGACCACCCCATGCGAAGCGGGGGCGCGCTGTGCGATGTGGGACCGACGATTCTCTCGATGCTCGGCATCGAGCAACCGACCGACATGACGGGGCGCGCCCTGCGCCTCATGGACTGAGGCGCGTTGCGCCTCTCTGACTGAGGCGCGCTGCGCCTCTTGGACTGACGCCGAGTACTGATGACGATTCGAATGCTCCTCCTCGCCGCCGTGACAGCCTCCCTTCCGGCGGCGGCCGGAGCGCAGGTGGGATACATCCCGCGCAAGTCGCCGTACCGCGACCTCGAGCATCGCCAGGAGCTCACCTTCTTTGGTGGGCAGTTCAACGCGCGCAAGGATCCGGCGCGTGTCGCCCCGCAGAGCGGGCCGATGGCGGGGATGCACTACGAGTTTCGCATGACGGGGCCGGCCTACTTCACCGTGAACGCGGCGATGGTCAAGACCGATCGTCGCGTGATCGATCCCAACCAGCTCCTCGCCACGCGATTCCTCGGCACGAAGTCGGTCAACCTGCTGCTGACCGACATCGGATTCGCGCTCAACCTGACGGGATACAAGTCGTGGCACGGACTCGTGCCGTCGTTAGGTGGCGGGTTGGGTCTCGGGGCCGGGTTCGACAAGCCCGACACCGGCTTCTACAAGTTTGGGTACCCGTTTCTCCTCACGCTCCGGCCGGCCATCAAGTTTACGCCGCGCGGTCATTGGCAGGGACGGATCGAGGCGGGCAATTACTTCTACCGCATTCGCTATCCCGACTCGTACTTCACGAAGTCGACGGCTGACCCGACGGTGCTCGATCCCTCGGCGGGTCGCAACGTGTGGACGCGCAACGTGGGCTTTACCGCAGGGCTGACCTACTCGTTCGGGCGCTGAGCATGGCGCGGGCGTACCTCACCCGACGGGTCACGTTCGCCGCTGCGCACCGCTATCGCCGCCCGGAATGGGATGACGCGCGCAACGAGGCGACGTTTGGCCCGTGCGCGCGCCCCAACTTTCACGGACACAGCTACACCTGCGACGTGACTGTCGCGGGGAGCGTCGACCCGTTGACCGGCTTCGTGGTCGACCTCGGAGTGCTCGACGGCATCCTGTCCCGTGAGGTGCGCGAGCGCTTCGATCACCGCAACCTCAATCTGGACGTCCCCGAGTTTGCCGACGGGAAGCTCATTCCCAGCGGCGAGAACCTGGCGATCCTCGTGTTCGAGCGGG
>CAZWVG010000054.1:0-26810 GCA_964637355.1 uncultured Gemmatimonadaceae bacterium | reverse complement strand
CCGCCTACATCATTGCCGCCGCCAGCCTGGCCGCTTGCTCCTCATCGCCGATGGGGCCGGACAGCTCGGCGAAGTGCAATCCGAAGGCCGGTGCCTGCGTCAACGCTGACTTCGTGAATCCTCACGTCGACTTCGTGAACCCGCACGTCGACTTCGTGAATCCGCACATCTAAGACGGCTAGTGCGCGAAGGCGAGCTCCTCGGACTCCGGTTCGAAGGTCTCGAGAGTTGTGACGACGCGACGGGAAGTGGAGCAGAGATCGCGCTGGGCCGCCAGCTGAGCGGCCCGCGCAAGCTCCGCGCGCTCCACTCGCTCCTGCAACTCGAAGTATCCCCGCGCCTTTGCAATCTTCTGCACTTCCTGGCGATAGCGCTCCGACGTGAGCTCGTCACCAACTGCGAGATGCGCCATCGACAGGTGCAGCAACGCCTGGGCGTTCTCGTACGGAAGCGACGAATTTTCAACGATGGCGTTGATCTCAGCCGTCACGCGACCAAGCGTTCCGCGCTCCTCGAGCCGGCCGGCAGCAAGGGCGGCACCGCCGAGCGCGGAGAGGCGAATACGGAGCGTCCTCGTGCGCGCCAACGTCGCCATGAATCCGCTGAGCGCCGCACGCGAGTATCCGTACTCCAGACAAAGCTGTGAGAGGTTCGCCAGCGACTCCGCTTCACGCGTGCTGTCGCCGACCGCCAGACGGAAAGCCTCCCACCCGTGGCGGATCGAGGCGTCGGTATCCCCCGTCACGCAGGTCACGATCGTGAGACCCTGATGGGCGAAGAACTCGAGCTCGCGCGAACTGGATGACTCGGCGAGCGTGAGACCGTGCTGGAAGAAGGCCCGCGCCTTGGGATAGTTGCCGCGCACACGCGCGATCACGCCGCGGCCAAGCGAGGCGCGCGACAGGAGTTCCTGGTCCGACGAGCGCTCCCCAATGGCGCTCGCGGTACGATACAGTTCGTCGGCCGTGTTGAGCTCACCGAGCTGACGGGCGATGCGCGCCTGATCGGCGGCGAGGAGTCCCCGCTCCCGGTCGGAGGCGTCGGCGGCGACCGTCCGGGCGAAGCTCACGACCGAGAAGGCCACCGAGAGGGCCCCCGACTCCGCCATGCGCGCTGCGAATCCGCGACAGGCGCGGGAGACCGAGTCGGCCCCGACGCGCGTCTCGATCGCCGAGAGTCCGGCGATCATCATACGCAGGTCGTTCACGTGCGACGAATCGTACACCTCCGACTCCTGGGCCGAATCGGCCAGGTCACGAAGTGCATTCGCCGACTGAAGCGCCAACTGATCACGCACGGCGTCCCCGACCTTGCTCAGGCGTCCGAGACAGTGGGCAAGAAGAAGCCACACCGTATCGGCGTTCCCGAACTCAGACCGCCGATGCTGCCGGTCCAGGTCCGTGCGATATGCGTCGAGCGGGCTGAGCGGAGCGAGCATAGGCTCCAACCACCTGTGGGAATGGGGTGCCAATAATTCGCCTCCGGACTGTATTGCACAAGTCCGAACGCATGGATGAGTAGCAGAGTACGTGCCCCTCGCCGAGCATCACGCGACACGATGCGCGAGGTCGATCGTTCTAAACTCTATCCCTGCAGAAACTTACCGGCATACCACGATGTAGTCTCCCGCTCTGGACTCACGTGACGTCCGTCGCATCTCGCGGTGTGTCATGCATCACGCAAGAGCGACTTGCATTTCGCCCGGCCGATTCGCGGCGACCACGCCTCACATCACGCGTCGGTCCGTCCCTCTCCCCCAATCCCGCCGTTCGACTGTTGCGCCGGAGCGTCGTGGAGGTGCGGCAGAATTCCGGCGCACGGTCATATCCGTGCTGGTCGGCGTCGCCACTTCGAAAGTTCGGCGAATTCTCACCGTTCGCTCGAGTTCGTCCGTGGCCTGTAACACCTTTCGGCGCAAATCGATCGGGAGATCGCTTCGTCCGCTCAGAAAATCGCGCACGACCGTGAGCGCCGAATCGCTGGTCTGTCCGTCGACAAACGCGCCGATCCAGGAGCCGAGGAAGAAGATCCGGCGGTTGCGCTGAATCCACGGCAAGGAGTCTAGAGCCGGCGTGAGATACGGCAGCGTAAGTGACTGAGATTCAAGCGTATTGAACGCATCGAGCGAAGCTGTCGCCCAATCCTCGTTGAGCGTCGAGTCGGCGAAATACCGCTGAAAATACTGTTGCTTGACCGCGGGATCCGGGCTCGCCGCCCGCGCGACAAAGGCACGCCGAACCCCCTCGGCGGTCTGGTCGCGCGCCTCCTCTCGGGCCAGCAGGTCGGTCGCCCCCGGAACGCCGAGTGCCATCAGGCGCGTAACGATTGCCCAGCGGGTCGGGGCGCGAAGCGGCTCCCCGGCGATGGTCGTGCTGTCCAGCATCCCGGCGAGAAGGGCGACGGTCGGTTGGGTCGCAGCCACCCGCACCCAGGCGTCGAAGTTCGCTTTCCGGATCCCATACGGCGACTCGGCGTTGTTGGCCCCGTCGAGCAGCGTGCGCTCCACGTCGGGGAGCGTCGCGTCGCGGAGCACCGGCGGGAGATAGGCGCTCGTCGCCCGCGTGAGGCGCGAGATGATTCCCGAGACGATCTGTTCATCCTGTTCGCGCGGAAGCTCGCGAATCGCCAGACGAACGAAACGCTGCGGTGAGAGGAGCGCCTCGCGCACCAGATCCCAGAGCGCCCCCCACAGCATCGACCGGAGGAACGGGTCGCGCACCGAGCCGATCGTCCGCTCCAGCGTACTCACGCTCGACGGGTCGAGCATGGTGAGCGCATATGCGAAGTCGCGGGAGTTCGCGAAGACGAAGGCCGGGATGGGCTTGCCGGCCAGTTCCTCGACGACCGTGGTGTCAGTGGTGATCGTGAGCGGAATCCGCTGCGCCTCCCCCTTGTCCGACATCACCAGAAGCTCGGTACGGATCGGCCACGGGCGCATTCCGGAGAGCGAGCGCGCCGGGCGCTGTACGATGGCAAATCGGGAAATCTTCCCGTCCCGCACGTCGAGACGCTGCTCGAGGATCGGCATTCCCGGACGGAGGATATAGTCGTCGCCCCATGCCCGGAGCGGGCGCTTGGCCGGAACCGCGATCGCATCGAGGAGGTCACGCCACGTGGCATTGGCGTACCGGTGCTTGTTCACGAAGAGCTGCAGTCCTTCGCGGAATGCGTCGTCCCCCACGAGGTAGTTGAGCTGTTTGAGCACCCCGGGCGCCTTGTTGTAGACGATCGCGCCGTAGTTGCTCTTGGCCTGATCGAGGTTGCCCAGTCGCTGCCAGATCGGTGTCGTCCCCTCCGATGCGTCGACGGCGTACGCAACCGGCTTGTTGCGGAGGTAAAAGGTCTTCCACGCCTCCGACGCCGGATCGAGCGCGTCCTGCATCTTGGCCGCCATGTAGGTTGCGAATCCCTCCTTGAGCCAGAGGTCGTCGAACCATTCCATGGTCACGAGGTCGCCGAACCACTGATGGGCAACCTCGTGGTAGATCGTGGCGGTGCGCCCCAGTCGTTGCGGGAGCGTGGGGCGCTCGCGAAAGACGAAGCGCTCCTCGCTGTAGAAGATCGCTCCTGGATGCTCCATTCCGCCGAAGGGAAAGGCCGGCGCGAGGACGACGTCGAGCTTCTGAAAGGGGAATGGGGTCGCGAAGTACTGCTCCAGCCAGCTCGCCGCGCGATCGTTGGCGAGGATGATCGAGTCGGCGTCGATATCGGCGAGGCGCGACTTGCGGGCGTACAGCGTGATCGGCTTTCGACTCCCCCGTGCCTGAAGTTCGACCCACGGCCCGGCGGCGAAGGCGATGAGATACGTGCTGATCGACTCGGTCTCGCGAAAGGTCGTGACCAGTCCGCGCGAGGTGGACTCGGTGCGCAGCTTGGCGCCGTTGGCGACGGCGGTCCAGCCGAACGGCGTCGTGAGCGTGAGGGTGACCTTTGCCTTGAGATCGGGCTGGTCGAAACAGGGGAAGAGGAGATTCGCGTCGGACGGCACCAGGAGCGTGTAGAGGTACGTCGCCGAATCCGATGGATCCTTCACGCGAATGATGCTTGCGCCCGCGGCCGCGATCGGTGTCGCGAAGTCGAAGTCCAATCGGTTCACGCCGACGTGAACGGCGCTGGCCGGAATTCGAATGTGTGCGCCGTTGTACTCGACGTTCGGGAGCACGCGCCCGTTCGCCCGCACGCGACCGTGAAGTGCGCCACGAAAATCGAGGATGACGTCGCCATCGCGACGCAGATGAAACCGGACGGCGACGCGGCCGATGGCCGAGTCGCTCGCCGTGACGTCGAGCACGAGATCGTAGCGAACGTCGCGAATCTCCTTGGATCGATGGTTCGCGAGCGCGAGCGAGACGCCGGGGACGTTGAGCGAATCTCGCGTCGACTGCGCTGGCGACTGCGCTGGCGACTGCGCTGGCGACTGCGCTGGCGACTGCGCTGCGGATGATCGTGCGGCGATCGCGGCGAGCGCGAGAAGGACAAGGCGACGCATGCGTGGAGCGTAGTCGAACGAATCGGTGCATGGAAGACGCCGCTGTTCGCCTTTCCCACTTCCGTGCGAATGGGCGATGGGGAATCTTCTGTCAGCCACAAACCCACAGGTGAATCGCAGATGCGCATTGCCAAGGTCGGCGTGATTGGGGCAGGAGCGATGGGGAGCGGGATAGCCGCGCTCGCCGCATCGGCCGGGATTCCGGTTGTGCTCCTCGACGTGCCGGGTGAACCCGATCGCAACAGCATCGCCAGGGGAGCCGTGCAACGCGCACTCAAGGCGAAGCCGGCGCCTTTCATGGAGCCGACCCGCGCCGCGCTCATCACTACCGGGAATACGGCCGACCATCTCGAGCTCCTCGCCGATTGTGACTGGATCGTCGAAGCGATCATCGAGAAGCCGGAGCCCAAGCGTGCGCTGTACGAGCGTCTCGAACCGATCCGCCGCCCCACGGCGATCGTGGCATCGAACACGTCGGGAATTCCGATGCGCCTCCTCACCGAGGGGCGGAGCGACGCCTTCAAGCGTCACTTCCTCGGCACACACTTCTTCAACCCACCGCGCTACCTCCACCTCCTCGAGCTGATCCCCACCCCCGACACTGCCCCCGACGTCCTGTCGTCGACGCGCGAGTTCGCGCAACGACTCCTCGGCAAGGGAGTGGTCATCGCCAAGGACGTCCCGGGGTTCATCGCCAACCGGCTGGGGATCTTTGGGATGGTGCGCGTGTTGCGGCTGATGGAGCAGTTCGACCTGACGATCGACGAGGTCGACGCGCTCACCGGACCGCTCATCGGGCGACCGAAGTCGGCGACGTTCCGCACCGGCGACATCTCGGGGATCGATGTGCTCACCCATGTCGCCGCCGGCACCGGCGCGACGACTGGCGAGGATTTCGCACTCCCGGCATGGGTCGGAGCGCTGGTGGAGTCCGGGCGTCTCGGCGAGAAGACCGGGAAGGGTTTCTACGCCCGCGACAAGAAGGCGATCCTCACGCTCGATTGGAAGACGCTCGAGTATGGCCCGCAGGCGAAGCCCACCTTTCCCGAGTTGGCCTTCCTCGAGAAGCTTCCGCTCGCTGACCGGCTCCACGCGCTGACCACTGCCGGCGGGAAGCATGCGGAGTTCCTGCGGGAGCTGCTGCTCGCCGTTGGGGTGTACACCATCGAGAAGACTCCCGAACTCGCGTACGACATCAGCTCGGTCGACCGGGCGATGGAATGGGGATATGCGTGGGAGATGGGCCCCTTTCGCCAGCTCGACGCGCTTGGGCTCGACTTCGTCCGCGGTGCCCTCGTCAAATCGGGACAGCCGCAACCCAAGTTGCTGCAAACGGCACAGGAGGCGTTCTACCGCAGCCTCAACAGCGGCCCGCGCCAACTGACGTTTGCCGGAGATTACGCGCCGATCGAGCCCATTCCGGGACACATCGATCTTCCTCTGTTGCACCTGCGGAGCGGATCGGTCGAGGAGAACGCTGGGGCAGCGTTGCTCGACATGGGCGACGGCGTCCTCCTTCTCGAGTTCCGGGCGAAGATGAACACGCTCGGAGCGCCGGTGTTGCAGCTGCTGGAGTCGGCGGAGCGGCGCATCGCGACCGGGGGCCACGTCGGGCTCGTCATCGGCAACGCCGACCCGAGGACCTTTTCGGCTGGGGCAGACCTCGCCGCGGTCGTGCAGGGGGTCGCCGCCGGCGAATGGCAGCAGATGGAGCAAGGGGTGAATCGCTTCCAGCAGAGCGTGATGTCGCTCCGGCGCGCCCCCTTCCCCATCGTCGTCGCCCCTTTCGGCTTGGCGTTAGGCGGTGGGTGCGAATTCTCGCTGCATGCCGCACGAGTGCAGGCGCACGCCGAGCTGTACATGGGACTCGTGGAAGTGGGCGTCGGGCTCCTTCCGGGCGGCGGCGGTACGAAGGAGATGTTGTTCCGCTTCACCAATGAGCTCGCGAGCTACGAGGAAGCAGATCCGTTCGAGGCGGTCAAGCGCGCCTTCAAGCTGATCACGATGGCGACGACGAGCACCAGCGCGCTCGAGGCGCGTGCGCTCGGATTCCTGCGACAGGGCGATCGGATCTCGATGAATCGCGACCGCCTGCTGGCCGACGCGAAGGCGCGCGTGCTGGACCTCGCGCCAGACTACGTCGCGCCGGTTCCGATGACGATTCGCGCGCTCGGCAATGAAGCGATGGGGAACCTGCAATACGGCATTTGGGCAATGCGCGAGGCGGGCTACATCACCGACCACGAGGTGAAGATCGCCACCCACGTCGCCTATGTGCTTTCCGGCGGGGATGGCCCGCCGCGCGACGTGAGCGAGCAGGATGTGCTAGATCTCGAGCGCGAGGCCTTCCTCACGCTGCTCGGTACGCCGGAGACGCAGGCGCGCATTCAGCACACGCTCAAGACCGGCAAGCCGCTGCGCAACTAAACATGGCGGACAGGCCGGCGCCCGCGCCGTTGCCGGCGCACGCCGACGCCCTCGCCTGCACATACAGCCCGACGGAGAGTTCGAGACATGCCAGACGCAGTGATTGTGAGCGCCGTGCGCACCGCCGTCGGGCGGGGGAAGAAGGACGGCTCGCTCGCTGGAGTTCATCCGATCGATCTGTCGGCCCTCGTGCTGCAGGAGGCGATCAAGCGCGCCGACCTCGACCCGCGCTCGATCGAGGATGTCGTGTGGGGGTGCGCGATGCCCGAGGGCGCACAGGGACTCAACGTTGCTCGCCTCGCCGTGCTGCGCGCCCGACTTCCGGTCGACGTCCCGGCGGTCACGGTGAATCGCTTCTGCTCCTCCGGCCTGCAAACAGTGGCGATGGCGGCGCAGTCGATCATGAGCGGGATGGCCGAAGTGGTGGTGGCGGGAGGTGTGGAGATGATGAGCCAGGTCCCGATGTCGGGCTTCCACACGCGCCTCCATCCGCAGATGACGGAGGAGATGATCGCGATGGGGCTGACCGCGGAGCGCGTCGCCGAGCGGTGGTCGGTGAGCCGGGGGGACCAGGACCAGTACGCGCTGGACAGTCACACGAAGGCGGCGCAGGCGATCGAGTCGGGGGCGTTCGTCGACCAGATCGTCCCGGTTCCCGTCGAGCGCGTGACGTGGCAGGGGACAAACAAGGAGGTGCAGGAGGGGCATTTCGCGGTCGATGAGCTGGTGCGCACCGACTCGACGCTCGAGCGACTCGGCAAGCTTCCCGCCGCGTTCAAGGTCGGGGGGAGCGTCACCGCGGGGAACTCCTCACCCTACAGCGATGGAGCCGCGGCGATCGCCTTGATGAGCGGCGAGCGGGCGTCGGCGCTCGGCCTTCGCCCCCTCGCACGCCTTGCGTCGTTCGCCGTCGCGGGCGTCGATCCCGACGTGATGGGGATCGGACCGATCAAGGCGGTGCCGAAGGCGCTGGCCAAGGCGGGAATCTCGATGTCCGATATCGCCCTCATCGAGTTCAACGAAGCGTTCGCCGCGCAGGCGCTCGCGGTGGCGCGCGACCTCGAGATGCCGATGGACAAGGTGAACGTCAACGGCGGGGCGATCGCGCTCGGTCACCCGTTAGGCGCGACCGGGGCCAAGCTCACGACGCAGCTGGTCCACGAACTCGGACGTCGCGGGGGTGGCTACGGCCTGGTGACGATGTGTATCGGTGGCGGAATGGGCGCGGCGGGGGTTTTCGAGGTCTTCCCCGCCTAACGGCGCAGTACACTGGCGCGGCGCGCCGCTCGTCAAAGCCCGCGGCGCCGTGCGTCGCAGAGTCTTGCGAGGGGGAGCGCCCCCGGCGTCGATGGCGACGCGGCGAACGAGGGTGCTTCGTCGCCGAGCAACTCTTCGGCGCGCGCCCAACCGTCGCGTGCACTGCCCGCCGCACGGGCCTCGGTGCGCCAGGCGCGCAGCCGATCGAGCGTGGCCGACAGGTCCCGATCGCTGAGCAAGCGCGCCTTCCACAACTTGCGGGCGATCGCCTCCTGTCGTTGACGCGCCATCGGGCCGAGCACATAGCGCAGCTCGCGACGCGGCGCGGGGAGGAACGACGCGAGCACGATCCCCTGCGTCGTGGTGAGTGCAGCTGCCGGAACGCCGAAGTAGCGCTGGCTCGCCGCTTCGATCCCCCAGGTCCCTTCGCCAAACTCCACGACGTTGACGTACAACTCGAGAATGCGGGTCTTCGGCAAGGCGTGCGACAGCTCGTAGGCCAGCAGGTATTCCCGCGCCTTCCGACGCGGAGTGCGATCGGCGCTCAGGAAGAGGTTGCGCGCGAGCTGTTGCGACAACCCGCTCCCGCCACGCGTGAAGTCGCCGCGGAGCATGCGCTGCGCGAGGACGCGCTGCGCGCGCCAGCTGACCGTCCCCTTGTCGAAGAACTCCTCGTCTTCGGCCAATACGACCGCGCACGCTGCCACCGGAGCGATGGAATCGAGCGAGACCCACGCGTACTCACGCACGGGGTGGCCGGCGTTCGCGGCACGTCGCATGAACGCCGTCGTGTCGGGCATCACGCTGGCGAGCGACTGCACCCTACGGCGGTACGCCGACGGCGTCCACGCGAGATCCGCTACAAAGAGGATCGCAGCGATCGCGCTAATTCGCACCGTCATGCGTACCAGGCTTCCCATGCTCGTCGTACCGCTCCGGTGCTATCGTAATCCCATGTCCCGATCCGCACGCTCCTTCCCGTCACTTGCGCCCTACGGGCTGCTCGCGCTACTCGCATCCGTCGCCGCGTGCGCATCACCCGACTCCCGCATCCCGCCGCTCGACGGGGCACTTCGCATCGAGCTCCCCTATCCTCAGCCGGGGACGATCGTCCCCGCCGTCGACTCCATCGCCGCGTGGGGAACGGTGGGCACGGGGCGTGCCACGCTGGAAGTAAACGGTGTGAAGGTAAAGGTCGAGCCCAACGGAACCTTTGCCATGTTCGTTCCGGCGCCTCCCGGGACAAACCCCGCCCTGCTTTTCGTCGCGCGTCGCGGGAGCGAGCGCGTCACCCGCACCATCCCGCTCTCCCGCGCGGGAGCGACATCGATCACGCCCGCAACACCGCGCACCGAGGCAGAGGGCGGTGTGCGACCATGGTCGCGGTGGGTGACGATGCGGCGCCTCCCCAGCGACACCGCCGACAGCGCGACGCAGTGGCGCCCGATCTACACACGATCACGTCCGGGAGGCGAAGTCGTACTCGGCATCGCACAAGGGATTCGCGTGCACGCCGACGCGCGCACCGATCGATCGTACCGGCTGCAACTCGCGCCGCACGAACACGTGTGGGTACCGTCGGTCGATGCCGACACCCTGGCGCGAGGGCACACGGAACCCCTTTTCGCGGGTGCGTTGCACGTGACGGCCGACTCCACCGAGACGCTGCTCTCGATTGCGCTTCCGGAGCGGCTTCCATCGACGGTGGAGCTGACGGGCGACCGGCTGCACTGGACGATCTTCGGCGCGAGTTGGAAAGACGCGCCGCCAGCTATGAATGGTGAAGGGACGACCATCAGGCGAATCGTCCCGCGCGACACCGCCCCGGGGCGTACCGTCGTCGATCTCGGACTCGTAGCGATGCCGCTGGGGTGGCGCACGGAGTGGCGGGGTGGTGCGTTGCAGCTGCGGGTGCGCCATCGCACGCCGACCTCGCGCACACTCGAGGGATTGCGGGTGACGCTCGACCCCGGACACCCTCCCGACGGTACGATCGGCCCGTCGGGGTTGATGGAAGATTCCGTCACGCTCGCGGTCGCCCGCGTCGCGGCTCGCGAGCTCGAGGCGCGGGGCGCCGCGGTGTCGCTCACGCGCCAGACTTCAGCGCCGTTGTCGCTCGAAGCGCGCGCCGTCATCGCTGAGCAATCGCCGGTGCAGCTCTTCATCTCGTTGCACCTGAACGCCCCGGGACCGGGGCGTCCGCCGACGGCCGTCTTCGGGACGCAGACGTACTGGATGAACCCGAATGGAAGGGCGCTCGCACACGCGCTCCTGGTCGAAGTCGCAGCGGCGCTCGGACACCCCGCCATCGGGAGCTATCAGGGTGAGTACGCGGTGTTACGCCCAGCCTGGGCGACCGCGGCGTTGGTGGAAGGGAGCGGAATCGTGCTCCCCGAGCGCGAAGCCTTCCTGCGCACGCCCGAGGGGGTGGCGGCGTACGCGAACGGCATCGTGAACGGGATCGAGAAGTGGCAGCGTGCGACGGCCGCGCGTGCCTTGCCGGCGTCGCGCGCGCGTTAGGCGCCCGTGAGCGGAACGTGCTCGGCACGCGAGCTAGTCCAGACCCCCGATGCGCCCGCGACGGACCGCTCGCATCCCAGCGCTCCCCAGCGCCGCGACGGCGCGATCGAGCGCCGCGAAACGCGGATCGCGGGTGAGTCCGCGTGCGTATCGGCTGTAGATCTGTTGGGCGATGACGCCAACCTTGAACAGGCCGTAGGCGTAGTAGAATACTGCGGCGTCGACCGCGCGCCCGGTTGCCGCCTCGTAGCGCGCGACGACTTCTTCGCGCGTGAGATTCCCCTCTATGGTCGTCACGCCGAGTCCAAGCGCCCGGAGCGCGGGTGGATCGCCGGCTTCGACCCAGTACGCCAGCGACGTTCCGAGGTCCATCAGCGGGTCGCCGATCGTCGCCATCTCCCAGTCGAGGACCGCGACGACGCGCGACGGGTCGGCGGGATCGAGGACCAGATTGTCGTACTTGAAATCGTTATGCAGGAGCGCGGCGCGCGACGATTCGGGAATCGACTCGGGCAGCCACTCGGCGAGCGCTTCCAGTTCGGGCTGATCTCCGGTGCGCGCCGCGACGTAGCGACGGGTCCACCCTTCTACCTGTCGGCGCGCGTACCCCTCGGGATGCCCCAACTCCGAAAGCCCAGCGGACGCGTAGTCCACCCCGTGGATCTCCGCCAGCGTATCGACGACGCACTCGGACACGCGCCGCATCTCCGCCGCGTCGAGCGACAGGCCCGCGGGGAGGCGGTCGCGCAGGATGATCCCGGTCGCGCGCGCCATGAGATAGAACGGCGCGCCGAGGACGGTGTCGTCATCGCAGATCGCCACGATGCGCGGCACCCGCGCGTACGCCGAGCCTAACGCGGCGAGGAGGCGCGCCTCGCGGACCACATCGTGGGCGACCCCCCTGCCTATGCCGAACGGAGGGCGCCGAAGGATCCACCCACGGTTGCCTGCTGTGACGAGGTAGGTCAGGTTGGAGAAGCCGCGCGGAAACTGCGCGATGTCGATCGAGCCGGCCTCCGTGAGTCCCTGCGCTCGCAGGTAGGCGGCGAGGGCCGGCTCATCGAGCTCTTCCCCCTCACGCACTGCGACCGGATGGTCGAGTCGCGGATCGCGCGCCGACTCTTCGGTCATTCGTGCAGCGTCACGCCGTATCCCTTGAGGATGCGGCGCGCCACGACGCTCTTGTGCACTTCGTCGGCACCGTCGTAGATGCGCGCCGCGCGCTCGTGCCGGTACCAGTACGCCAGCGGCGTGTCGTCGGTCATCCCAAGGGCGCCGTGCACCTGGAGGGCACGGTCGAGCACCCGCTGCAGCACGCCGGCCGTGTAGTACTTGATCGTCGAGACCGATTCGCGCGCCTCGCGTGCCCCGTGCGTGTCGATGCGCCGCGCCGTGTCGAGGACCAGGAGGCGAGCGGCGTCGATCTCCGCGCGCGAGTCGGCGATCATGTGTTGCACGCTCTGCTTGGTCCCCAGCACGATGCCGGGCGCAATTTCCCGCCAAGCTGCCCGTCGACAGAGGAGATCGAGGGCGCGCTCGCAGATCCCGATCCATCGCATGCAGTGATGGATCCGACCGGGCCCGAGTCGCTCCTGCGCGAGCGCGAAGCCCGCACCTTCGGCGCCGAGGCGATTGCTCCGCGGGACTCGGCATTCCGTCAGCTGCACTTCGGCGTGCGTCGGGTATCCTTCCCCGGCATCACCCATCACCTTGATGTTGCGCACGATCGCGAAGCCGGGCGTGTCGGTCGGGACGATGATCTGGCTCGCGCGTTTGTGGGGCGGCGCATCCGGGTCGGTCACGGCCATGACGATGGCGAACGCCGCGCCATCTGCCGCCGAGGTGAACCACTTCTGCCCGGTGATCACGTAGTCGTCGCCATCGCGCACCGCGCGCGTGTCGAGCCAGGTAGGGTTGGAGCCGGCGCGCTCCGGTTCGGTCATCGCGAAGCAGGAGCGGACGTCACCGCGTGCGAGCGGTGCGAGGAATCGTTCGTGTTGCTCCGGCGAACCGTGCGCGTGCAGCAACTCCATGTTGCCGATGTCGGGCGCCTGACAGTTGAGCGAGAAGTGGCCGATCGGCGTGCGCCCGAGTTCCTCGCTCACCCCGGCGAATTCGAGGAGCGAGAGCCCCTGCCCCCCCATCGCCGGCGGGAGGTGCGGCGCCCACAGTCCGCGTCTGCGTGCCTCTCCACGCGCGCGTTCGAGCGAAGGCGCGATCGACGACCACGATTCGTTGAGGAACGCAGGTTCGAGCGGGAGCAGGACCTCGTCGACGAACGCACGCACCCGTTCTCGCAGCGAAGCGTTAGTCGAACCGGGGGATTTCGGTGCGCCGGACTCGGTCATGGCAAGGAGGGGCGATGCCTAGATGGTGTAGCCACCGTCGACCATGTACGTCCCTCCGGTACAGAACGACGACGCGGGCGACGCCAGGAATAGCGCGAGCGCCGCGACGTCCTCGGGTTCTCCCATGCGCGGGATCGGCTGCCGGGCGTGCGAACGCTCGAGGAGTTCGGGATTGCCCCAGAGCGCACGACTGAAGTCGGTCTTGATCAGCCCCGGGCAGATCGCGTTGGCGCGAACGTTTCGCGCCCCCCACTCACGCGCCATGACCTCGGTGAGCGAGATGAGCGCCGCCTTGCTCACGCTGTAGATCCCCAGGTGCGCCTCAGGCGAGACACCACCGATGGATGAGATGTTGATGATCGAACCACCACCACGCTCGGCCATCGACGGTAGGAAGCGCTTCGCCAGCTCGAACGGTGCACGAAGGTTCACATCCATGATCTTGGCGAAGGCCTCGGGTGAGGTATCCTCGACCGGCCCGAAGACCGGATTCGCTGCGGCGTTGTTGACCAGGACGTCGATCCCGTTGTGCGCGGCGAGCACGCCGTCGGCGAGGGCCTGCAATGCATCGAGGCGGCCCACGTTCGAGACGATCCCCTCGGCGCTGTGTCCGCCGGCGCGAAGTGCCGACACCGTCTCGTCGACCGCCGGTGCCTTTCGGGAGACGACGATCACGTGCGCTCCCGCCTCGCCGAGCGCGAACGAGATCGCCCGCCCGATGCCGCGCGTCGCACCGGTGACGAGGGCAACCTTTCCAGCGAGTGCCTGGGACATGGGGTACGGGTGCGAAGGAGGGACGAGTTCGCGGGCGAGACGAGGGGTCGCCTTGCGCTACTGGACGGTCTTGTTCACCACCGGAAGGACGATGCGCGACGGATGCGCTGCCGATCGGTAGACCTTGTAGGTGGCTACCTGGAAGTCGCTCTCCTTCGCTTCGAAGATGTTCGGGACGAACTTCTGCGGGTTGCGGTCGATCAGCGGGAACCAGGTGCTCTGCACCTGCACCATCACGCGATGCCCCTTCTTGAAGGTGTAGGCTTGCGTATGCAGGTCGATCGTCACCTCGTTGACCTTCCCCGGCACGAGCGGCGCGGGCTTCTCGAAGCTCTTGAGGTAGCGCCCGCGAAAGACTTCGTTGGCCACCATGAGCTGGTAGCCGTTCATCCGGTTCTCCTGCATCCCGGAATCGGGGTAGACGTCGATAAGCTTCACGATCCAGTCGGCGTCGCTACCCGTCGTAGCCGCGCTCACCGTGACGCTGATGTCGCCAGCGATCGTGAGGTCGGCGTCGAGGACGCCGGTGTCGTAACTCAGGACGTCGGGGCGATTGTGCACGAAGCGCTGGTCCTCGGTCAGCCAGGTCGACCAGGTCGAGCCCCGCGGATCGTAGGTGGCCATGATCGGACGGGCGCGGTACGGGACGGGCTTGGATGGATCCGAGATGTAGGTGTCGTACTCCTTGGCGGCTTCCGCCGCGCCTGCCGCCGGCGGAGGATCGGTGGTGAGGCGCCCGTGATCGCGAAAGTAGAAGTTGCGTGACGACACGCCGACTTTCGGGGGCCACGAATCGTACCGGCGCCACTCGTTGCTCCCCGCCTCGAACGTCGTCGCTTCCGCCAGCTGCACCGTTCCCTTGTTGTGCAGGTACTGCGCGAAGAATGGCGCCATCAGCGAGTCGCGAAAGAAGCGCCCGGTCGCCTGCCCGAACTGGATCGGCCCGAGCTGGTTCCCCTCTCCGCGCATCCACCCGCCGTGATTCCACGGCCCCACGACGAGATAGTTCTGGTGCTGGGAGTCGTGCTTCTCCAACTCGCGATAGATGGTGATCGGGCCGTAGAAATCTTCCTGGTCCCACCAGCCGGCCACGTTGAGCGTCGGGATCGTCACGCGCGTGAGGTAGCCCTTCATCGCCTGGCGTTGCCAGAACCCGTCGTAGTCAGGGCGCCGCGAGAAGTCGTTCCACGTCGGGATCTTACCCTTGAGGATCTTCTCGTTGACGTTGGCGAGCGTGCCGAGTCGCAGGTACCAGTCGTACGTGTCCCACGTGTCGAACTTGAACTGCTGCACGTCCTTCCCGCTTTCCATCATTGTGGCGTACTCGAAGCCGTAGCTCAGCCTGAAGGCGCCGTTGTGGTGGAAGTCGTCTCCCATCCACATGTCGGCGGGCGAGGCCTGTGGTGAGACTGCCTTGAGCGCCGGGTGCGGCTCGAGCATCGCCATCGCCGTGAGCCATCCGGGATACGACACGCCAGTCATGCCGACACGCGGCACGGTGTTCGGGACGTTGTGGATGAGCCACTCGATGCTGTCGTACGCATCGGTCCCTTCGTCGATCGCCTTGGGATCGTTGCGATCGCGCCGCGGAGGGCGCTGCATCTCGAACTCCCCTTCGGAGTGGAACTTCCCGCGAATGTCCTGGAAGACGAAGACGTAGCCGTCCTTCGCGAGAAAGCCGTACCCACCTTCGATCGCGCGCGAACTCGTGCCGTCGATCCCGTATGGCGTGCGGATGAACATGATGGGGAGCGCTTCGGACTGCGCGCGCGGCGCGAACACCCGCGTGTACAGCTTCACGCCGTCACGCATGGGGATCATCACGTCGGTGCGCGTGAATGCCGAATCCTGCGCGGCGGCCGGCGTCTGCGCCGCAACCGTCCCCTGCCCTGCGATGAGCGAGAGGGCGAGCGCTCCGAACAGCGTCGCCGTCGCCTTGCATCTGGCGGCGACCGTGTGAGCGCGCATGTCCCGCGTCGGCTCGTACCGTTGCATATGCTCTCCAGTAGTGTTGATGCTCGCCCTCGTTATGGTCGCGCGGATACGACTGTCAGGTCACCGCGGCGATCGCCTGGATCTCGATCTGGTAGCCAAAATGCAGGTCCTTGACCGGAACAACGGCACGCGCCGGTTTGTGGTCGCCCATGATGCGCGCATACGTCGCATTCACCGCCCCCCACGCAGAGATGTCGCTGACGTAAATCGTCATCTGCAGGACGCGATCGAGTCCGCTCCCGCAGGCGACCAGCACCGCTTCGACATTGCGCAGCGTCTGCTCGGTCTGTTGCTCCATCGTCCCCACGACGTGCTCGCTGCTTCCCGGTGTCATGGGAAGCTGGCCAGCAACGTAGACCACACCGTTGTGTACGATGCCTTGCGAGTAGTGTCCACCCGGAATGGGGGCGGCTTCGGTCAGCACGGCCTGCATGATGATTCGTCCGGGGTCAAAAGGGGGAAGAGGAAGCGGGGCGCACGACGCCGGTGCACGCGCCGAAGCCGAGATGCGCGCGCCCCTCGGCGCTGCAGCGGCCGCGTAGGATGACCTCGTCGCCATCCTCGAGGAAGCGCCGCACTTCGCCGTTGGGGAGCGTGATCGGCTCGGCCCCGCGCCAGGTGAGTTCGAGCAGGCAGCCGCGAGATTCTCGTTCGGCGCCCGACACCGTCCCGCTCCCGAGGAGGTCGCCCGGCTGCAGGTTGCATCCCGCGCTTGCGTGATGCGTGAGGAGCTGCGCCATGGTCCAGTAGAGGTCGCGCGCGTTGCCGCTGGACAGTCGCACCGCCTCGGCCCCGGCCTCGCGCATGTGCGCCGTCCGGAACCAGACCTCGACGGCGATATCCAGCCCACCGTGTGCCTGGTCGCCGGCATCGGAGAGATAGGGAAGCGGGGCGGGATCGCCCGCGGGGCGGGCAAACGCCGCGCAGCGATAAGGCGCCAGCGCCTCCATCGTCACTACCCACGGCGATAGCGAGGTGGCGAAGCTCTTGGCGAGAAACGGGCCGAGTGGCTGGTACTCCCAGGCCTGGATATCGCGCGCCGACCAGTCGTTGAGCAGGGCAATACCGAAGAGGTGCCGCGGCGCATCCGCGATCGCGATCGGCTCGCCCATCTTGTTGCCGGCCCCGACGAACAGGCCCAGTTCTGCCTCGTAGTCGAGGCGCGCCGTCGCGGCGAAGGTGGGAACGCTCTCGGCGCTTCCTCCCAGTTGACCAGTGGGACGCACGATCGGCGTTCCGCTGACGACGAGCGATGACGAACGCCCGTGGTAACCGATCGGGATCCACTTGTAGTTCGGGAGGAGCGGCTGGTCGGGGCGGAACATCGCGCCGACGTTGGTGGCGTGGTACACCGAGGCGTAGAAGTCCGTATAGTCGCCGACCTTGACCGGCAGGTGCAACTCGGCGTCCTCCTGGGCGACGATGAGCACCGGGGCGCGATCCTTGGCCATCTTCCCTGTTGGCGTGTCGTCGCGGAGCAGGCGGCTCAACGCGCGCCGCAGCGCGGACCACGCCTCGGGGCCAAGCGACATCAGTCCATTCAGCGATGGCGAGGCGCAGGTGGTGGCAGCTGCGGCCGCAGCGCCATCGACGAATCCCAACCGATGGACAGCATCCACATCGAGAATCATCGTCCCGATGGCCACGCCAACGCGCCACGCCTCGTCGCTCCCGCGCCGGCGAAAGACGCCGTACGGCAGGTTCTGCACCGGGAAGTCGGTCCTTCCGTCGTTCGCGCTCTCGATCCACGAGCGCAGGTCGGGGAGGTGCGTGTCGTTGAGCATCAGTTCACCGCTGGAGGAGGGCGGCCAGGTCGTCCAACGGCTCGCGGAACGAGCACGATCCGAACGAGCGTGCGAAGGTGGCGCGCGTCGCGCGCATGGCGTCGGCAGGAAGTCCGCAAAGTACGTCGTACGTGGCCTCCGTGGTGCGCCCAGCGGCGCGCGAGAGTGCGGCGAAGTCGCTCGCCTCGAGCACGGCGACGAGTTCGTTCTCGGGCGCTCCTTCGTGGGCGCGGAGCGCAGCGACGAAGACGTTCACGTACCCGAACATCGTCGCGCGTGCGCTGCCGGGGGCATACGTGAGCGGATAGTCCCCGCGCAGCGGGTGGTGCAGCCCGGCGGTCGCCTTGAACGCGACACCGGCTTCGGCGCACGCACGAATGAAGCGCGCCACCGCAGCGGCCGATGGAATCACGTGGGCCACGATCCCCCCGGTGCGGACCTTGGCCATCGCCCCGCACTCCCTAATAACCGACAACAGAGCGGCGAGTGATGCGTCGAGCGGCACCTCGATGTAGAGCTCCTGTGCCGAAAAGCGCATCGCCAGCTTCCGGATCGCTTCGGCATCGCTCGCCGAGGTTTCGATGCAATCGACGACAGCGTAGCCGCGGTACGATCCATTGAAGCTGGCGATGCGAGCGGCGTCGGTGACGACGTCGCTCCCCACGAGTACGCTGAGAGGCCACGCGCCGTGGGACGCAACGGCGGCAGGCCAATGCGGAGTCGCCGCCTGCGCGAACTCGTCCAGGCGTGCGGCCGAAACGACGAATCGCCCGAGCGCCCACGCATCGGCAGAGGAGCGGTAGGTCGCGAAGTTGGAGACCGCCGCTGCCATGTCGAGCGCGGCGGGCGGAAAGAGACCGGCGTAGTCGACCGCGCCGTTGAGCAGCGCGCGCATCGTGTCGCCCGCCCGCGCGACGGTGAACGCCGGTCCTCCCATCAACGCCCCCTCGTGCTGCGTCGCGTCCCTCCGCCTCGCTTGGACGGTCCCTTCCCCTTCTTCGCACCAGCGCCGCCGGCGCTCGATTTCGTGCGGGTCGAGGTCGTCGCTTCGTGCGGGTGGCGCGCCGCGACGTGGTGCGTCTTGGGAAGCGCTCCCTTCTTCTTGGGCGCCGGCTCGAGGATCGTCCCTCGGCACTTGGGCGAACCGCAGCGACAGGCGTACAACAGCTCGTCTTCTTCCGTCGTCGACTTGTCGCGCGCGTACGCGTAGTCGTAGTTGAGCTCCTCGCCAGCCGCAATCGGGCGGATCGCGTCGATGAAGATGTGCCCCTTCTCGTCCACCGCCTCGCAATTGGGATCGCACGCGTGGTTGATGAAGCGCGAGTCGTTGCCGTCGACCGCGCCGTCGATGACCGTGCGCGACGTGACGGCGAAGAGGAAGGTATGATGCCGCTTCATCGCGTCGTCGTCGTACCGCTCGTCGGCTTCGCGCCAGCCGATCCGCTCGCCCACGTACTCGATGATGCGCTCCCCTTTCTTGATGTCGCGCGTCGCGAAGCCTCCGCGCCCCTGGATGCTGGAACGCTTCACGGCGAACGGCTGCGGGATGGCCACGCTCTTCTTCTTCTTCTTCTTCGGCATGGCTACTTCCCCGCCATGCGCGCCTTCACCCGGGCGCGGAAGCGATCCATGATGAGGCGCCCCATCTCCGTCTCGTTGGCGATCCACTCCGAGTTTCGGAAGGAGAGCGGATTTCCCATCGCCTTTCGAAACTCTTCGAGGAATGGCTCGAAGCGCGCGAAGAGGAGGAGTCCTTCCCCGTTGCTCTCCAGCATGAAATCGGCGTGCATCACGCCGTGCCGCGCCATCGCGTACGTCATCTCCCAATAGGTCAGGCACTGACGATACGCCGCGTTGAGCGGATGATCCGACTTCGTGATAGCCAGCGCCTCGTCGAGCGTGGTGGGCCAGAAGGCGGCATTGAGCTGGTTCCGCGAATCCCGCATGACGCTCTCGCGCCGGAGTTCGTAGAGCTTGAGCACGAGGTCCGCATCGTGGTGATCGGGAAAGTCCTTCTTCAGCACAGGCGTTTCCAATAGGGCGTTGAGGTGGCGGTGGCGGCGTCGTCGTGGGCGGAACATGGGGCAACGCCCTGTGTGCCGCCAGTCGTCGCGGATCGCCCGCGCGAAGGCGTGGCAGCCGCGCGAGAGGCGTTGTTCGCTTCCCTCGCACGGACACGCGTGTCGACGTGAGCTGCTGCACCCTCCCGATGCAGAGGCCGAATGCAACGCGGGGCGAGGAGCCTAACGCTCCTCGCCCCGCTCGATCGATACGTCGTGTTGCGTCCAGCGCCCCCGCAGGCGGCGCGTCGCTGAATCGTTATCGCATCGGGTTGATCGGGAATGGGAACCGCCCGCCGCGACGACGCGGGACGCAGTGGTCATCCCCAACGCCACCACCACGAATCACCACACCGATGATCCCGCCAATGTTGCCGCCGCGATCGCCGCGATCGGATCCGCCGATCACGCTCCCTTCGCGAGTGCCGCTCCCAACGTTCGACGGGACGTCAACCGGGAGGGCGGCGGGGCGCGGTGCTACGCTAGGAACGGCCGAAACCGTCTCTTCGGGCTGCGACTGAGGGGCCTGCGCCACCTGCGTCTCTTCCGGCGCAGGGGGAGCCGCGACGGTCGCCTCGGGTTCCGGCGCTGGGGCCGCCTTCACTGGCGCGCGCACGGGACGCGGCGTAGGTGCGCGCGGGACCGGCGTGGACGCCGTGGTCTGCTCGATGTCGGAGACGAATCGCATCGGCTTGTAGTCGCTCGCCTGGCTTGCAAGCTCGAGCTTGGGCGTCGACGATGCCGCGAGATCCTGTTTCAGGTCGTCCGAGAGCTGCGCGGTTTTCGACGGTCCACCGCCGCACGCCGCCGCCACCATCGCGAGCGGGACAAGCACGTGTACGAGGTTGGTACGCATCTTTCCCCCGGAATTGAGCAAGGCAGAAATCGAACGCGGCTCACGCGCCCGCGCGGGCGCTTCAGTGCAGGGAGCGGGCCAAAGTGTCGCACTTCGGCGCGCGCACGCAAGTTAGCTCTGTCTGTCCCCGGATGCTGACATTTCTCCGTCTCGCGCGCGAGACATCGAACAGACACCTGTCGCTCGCTCATCCCCCACGCACCTCTCCCCGCTCATGCTGAACGCGCGAAGCTCTTCATCGCTCGTCATTCGCTTCTCGGCGATTACCGTCATCATTGCCCAGCTCTCGGGCTGCGCCGGGAGCTCGAACACCGGCTCGACGCGCCTCGGCGCCGCCGAATCGACGGCGATCGCCGATTCGATTCGCGCCCTCGTGCGGGGCGCATACGACTTGAGCGCCCCTGACGTCCCGACGCGAATGCTTTCGATCTATCCGAACGAAGGACGCGTCATCTCGGCCACTGCGGGCCGGGTCACCAACACGCGTGAGATGCTCGGCTCCGCCGTACAGTCCTTCTGGGACGGCGTGGGGCGCTTCATGGTGCACCCGACATGGAACTGGGAGTCGATCGACGTCGACGTCCTCAGTCGAGATGTCGCGGTCATGACGGCGCAATACACCGTTCGGCACTGGACCTACACCGGCGCGCCGCACGTGATCGGGGGCGTTTGGACCGCCGTCTGGCAGCGCCGCGACGGACGCTGGGAAGTCACCCACGAGCATCTCTCCGACATGCCGCGACCGACCGCCGAACGGATCGAGGCGGAGATGCCGACGATCGCGCCGAGCACCCCTCCCGATCCCGATTCCGTTCCAGCGCGCTGACGTCGCGCGCTCCGGCGCTTGCTGTCAGCGCCCGCTATCGGCGCGCGGCATCGAAGCCGGGCATCGAAGTCCAGCATCCGGGCCCGCAGTCGGCGTCAGCCACGAGCGACCGAAATCGGCGCCGATTCTCGGCGCCGCGCGCGGACGCGATCACTTCACCGCATTGCCGGGCAGGCCGTCGTAGCAGCTGACGGTGCGCCATAGTGCGAGCGAATGACACGAGCCGCACCATCGGGCGACAGGACGACGGTGAACAGGTCGTCGTAGATGTCGTCGCAGATGTCCGGATACGCCGGCCCGCCGAGCGCGCGGACGATGGCCGGGACGGTGTTGCTGTGACCGACCACGAGAACCGTCCTCCCCGCGTAGCGGGAGCGAATCGAGTCGGCGATCGCCTTCGTGTGCTCGGGGACGCCGCCCTTCACATCGATCACCTGTGGCGTGATGCCTAACGCCTCGGCGAGCGGGGCGCCCGTCTGCCGCGTGCGCTGGAACTGCGTCGTGATCACCGCCGAGACCCCCGCTGCTCGCCCTATGTCGACGAGCGCGCGTGCGCGTACCGCTCCCGCCTCGGAGAGCGGCACGTCGCCGCTGGGCCCGGCCTTTTCCGCGTGACGCACAACCAGGACGACCGTATCGGCAACCGGCCTGCGAGCAGGTGCAATGAGCAGCGATGCGAGCGCCAGTGGCGCGAGGTATCGAAGCAACATGGAGTCGAAGTCGGGGCGTCGGGTGGCGGCGAAGAGGAGGTCGATCGCGGTGCGCGGATGGACCGAGATCGCGCAGGAGTCGTGCTAGAAGCCTTCGCGTTCGCGGAGCGAGGTGATGTGCGCGGTGTGGTGCCGTCCATGCCACGCGTACAGACCGACGAGATGGTTGATCTGATGCTCTCCCGTCTCGGGATGCACGTAGACACGGGCGAGTTGCTCGTCGGACAGTGATCGAAGGAGGCGAACGAATCGGTCCTGCACAGACTCGAGCAGGGTGAGCGAGACCTCGACCGGGGTGACGCGCGAGTCGGCGAGTTCGGCCCACGACACTTCGTCGTACGCCTTGATGACCGGACGATCCTCGGTGAGCGCCCACTTGAGCCGGATGTAGGCGTTCAGGTGCGAATCGGGGACATGGTGCGCCACCTGACGCACGGTCCACCCCCCGGGGCGATACGGCGTGTCGAGCTGCGCCTCGGTGAGTCCGTTCACGGCGGCGCGAAACGCCGCGGGTGCCGCGGACAACTCGGCGAGGCGCTGCTCGCGCCAATCCGGCGTGTATGCGGACGGTCTGGTGTAATGCCCGATCGGGTAGCGGAGGTCGGGAGCGGTCATCGTCGGACGTGAAGGAGGGGGCTCGTACGGCGCGCCAGATGCGATCGCGACGGAAAGGTATCGCGTCGTGCTGGTCGCGCGCGAACCTGGGGACCGACCGTCACAGCGCGGGGCGCTTCGCGGAGCACCACCAGCGCGCAGCGTGACCATCGCGCAGCGTGACCATCGCGCAGCGCGACCATCGCGGAGCACGCGGAGTCTTCGCCGCCCGTTGTGTCGCTGTGTTCACTCGTGCAGCGTACGTCACCCCCAGCCGTGAGAATCTCGATGCACGACCTCCACCCCCGCCAGTTCCCGAACGCTCCTGCCGCCTCGCACCGCCCGGACGCGCCCTCGAGGGTCGGCGCGAATTCGCGTCGCGCGCTGTCGTCGCTCCTCGTCGCGCTCGCAATCGTCGGGATGCACCTCGTCGCGCCACGCCCGGCTGCCGCACAACGCCCGCTCAAGGTCTACATCTCGGTAGACATGGAAGGTGTGACCGGCGTCGTCAGCAGCGAACAGTTGGGGCCCACGGGCTTCGAGTACCAGCGGGCGCGCGAATGGATGACGGGCGAGGCACTCGCTGCCATCCAGGGGGCGCGCGACGCCGGTGCCACCGAGATCGTGGTGAGCGATTCGCACGGCAACGGGCAGAACCTCCTCATCGACCAGTTCCCCGATGATGTCACGCTGATCCGTTCCTGGCCTCGCCCCCTGATGATGATGGAGGGAATCGATTCGTCGTTTGCCGCGGCCGTCTTCATCGGCTATCACGCGTCGACTTCGAACGTGCGTGGCGTACGCGCACACACGATGTCGAGCGCAACGCTCACCGGAGTGGCCCTCAACGGCAAGCAGGTCCCCGAAGGAGGAATGAACGCCGCGATTGCCGGCTACTTCGGCGTTCCGGTGGTCGCCGTCTCGGGTGACGATGCCGCGGTTGCCGAGGTGCAGCGCTACGCGACGGGCATGGAGGGGGCGGTGGTCAAGCGGGCGATCTCCTTTCACTCCGCCGCGACCATGACGCCCAAGGCCGGACAGGCACTCATCCGGGCGAAGGTGAAGGCCGGCGTGGAGCAGCGTGACCGCATCGCCCCGTTTGTCGTCGGCGCGCAGGTGAGCGCCGACATCTCCTTCAAGCACTATCGCACCGCCGAGGTGCTCGCCTACCTCCCGATCGTCACGCGGGTCGACGCGCACACCGTGCGGTTCGTCGGGCGCAACATCCTGGAGGTATCGCGCTTCCTCGAGTTTGTCGAGACATACCAGCCCGACCTGACGCCGTAGCATTCAGCCGACGCTCGCACGACCGCCCCCCCTTCCCCCCGAGGCCCTCGATGGACTGGATCGCCGACCCCCAAGCATGGATCGGCCTGCTCACACTCACGGTGCTCGAGATCGTCCTCGGCATCGACAACATCATCTTCATCTCGATCCTGTCGTCGTCGCTGCCGCGCGAGTCACAGCCGCGGGCGCGTCGCCTCGGGTTGCTGGGGGCGTTCGTCACGCGCATCCTGCTCCTGCTCTCGATCGCGTGGATCGTGCGCCTGACGGCGCCACTGTTCAGTGTTTGGGGCATCGACTTCAGCGGGCGGGCGTTGATCCTCCTCATCGGCGGCCTTTTCCTCATCGGGAAGGCGACGTACGAGATCCACGAGAAGCTCGAAGGGAGCTCGCATGCCGAAGCGCGCGACGCGCGCGGGGCGACGCTCGCGGCGGTCGTCGTGCAGATCATGCTCGTCGACATCGTCTTCTCGCTCGACTCCGTCATCACAGCGGTGGGGATGGTGAGCCAGATCTCGATCATGCTCGGCGCCAACGTGATCGCTCTCGCGGTGATGCTGATGGCGGCTACGCCGATCTCGGACTTCGTCGACAAGCACCCGACGATCAAGATCCTGGCGCTGGCCTTCCTCGTCCTGATCGGGACGAACCTCGTCGCCGAGGGGGTGGGGCAGCACATCCCGAAGGGGTACACCTACTTCGCGATGGCCTTTTCGTTCCTGGTCGAGATGATCAACCTGCGCATGCGGGCGCGTACCGACTCGGCGCCGGTGCAGCTGCACGGCGTCCCGCGCGCATCGCAGGACCAGACCTGATCGACGACGAGCGCCGCGAATGTCTCGCGGCGCTCGTCGGCCCCCGCGCACCCGTCCCGTCGCGTGCTCACCAGTTGAACTGCAGCCCCGACGTGAGGATGCGATCTCCCTTCGACCGACCTGCTTCCGGAAGGTTGTCGAAGCGCACCACATAGGAGACCTTCATCGCGATGTGCGCCGACAACGGTGCGACGAGCGCGCTCTCGGTGTTCACGCGATAGTCGCTCGACGTCTCCAGGTTGGGGAGGAACTCGATCCCCTGCTGGAAGTACGCGGTCTTCGAGAAGCTGTGCTTGAATACCGTGGCGCTGCGCGCCGAGGTGAACGTGACCGTGCTGCTGTCGACTGGCGTCTGTTGCGTGAGGCCGAGGCCGAGTTCGACGCTCCACTCGTCGCGTTCGCGTGCGAGCAGCTTGGCGGCGAGTCCGGCCGACTCCTCGAAGCGTCGCGCGATCCCCGCGAACTGGTTCCGATCGAAGCCGGCATAACCGAACAGCGCGAATACCGGGCTGAACTTCCAGTCGGAGCGCCAGTTGGCGAACAGCAGGTTCGACGTCTGCTCGCCGTCCTGGCTGGCGTAGACCGATCCGAAGGCCTGCTTGTGCTCCCATCGCCCGGCACGAAGGATCAGCTTCTCGCCGACATTGAAGGCGCTGACGTCGGTATTGCCGCTCGTGGAGACGTAGCCGACATCCGCGGAGAGTTCGCGCGGCTTCGGTTTGTCCTGCGCGCGGGCGCTCGCGGGAAGGATGGCGAGCGCAGCGAGCAGGGATACCAACCCGCGAACGGTACAGTGTTGCATGGCATCGAAGGCTCGAGGGGTGGCGACCACCCACTCGGCGGCCACCGCACGCTGCAAGCTAGCGATGCACAGCGCCCAGCCGCAACGCGGAGTGGGGCGCGGCGTTAGGCAGCGTCCGTGCCCCGCTCGACTCGCTAGAGGTAACGCGTCTTGAGCAGCCCCACGTGGTGCAGCTCGTGCCCCGCGATCACCCAGGCGAGGGCGCGCACGCTCATCGCATTCTTGCTGGCGACCCCATGGCGCATCCACTCCGTGCCATTGAGCGCCGCGAACAGCAGCACGGTCGAGCGACGCACGGCCTCGAGTTCGTCGATGAGCGAGGCCAGCGGGTGATCGTCGAACGATGCATTGGCCACGTAGGCATTCTCGTCGAACGACGCCAGCGGCGTCTCGTCGGCGCGGGCGAAGCGGAGCGCGCGATACGCAAAGATGCGTTCGGCATCGGCGACATGACCGATGACTTCGCGCACGCTCCACTTCCCCGGCGCATAGCGCAGCCCGCCGGACTCCTCCGGAAGCCCGCGCAGCAGCGTGAGTGTCGCGTCGAGTTGGGTCGAGAGCGTCTCGACGATATCGCCTCCCGGTACGTGTCCCACGTAGGTCCCGTAAAACGGGGCGTACTCGGAGGACTCCGGGCGGGTGGTGCGGATCAGGTGCACGTGCTGCGACATGGGCGAGCGAGGGCGGACGTGAACGAGCACGAAGCTCAGGGCTTCGACTTTCGCGACAACGAACGGAAGTATTCGCTCACGAGGTCGCGGTAGCCGGGCGGCACATCGTCTCCACCGCCCAATACCGGTCCATCGCGATCCTGCACCCCGAGCTGCCGGCGCAATCCGAACTCGAATTCCTTGAAGCCTTCGAGCACGGCGGTGCGCAATCGCGCCAGTTCCTCGGGATCGTTGAAGGAACGCCCCGACTCGAGCTGGCGCAAGCGCGCGATGAGGCGATCGAGGTCCGCCGTCGATTGCCCATCCTTGGCGAGCCCGCGCCGCAACTCCTCCGCCGCCTCGCGCTGCCCGCGGAGCTCGCGCGAGAACTGGCGTGCGTCGTCGGCCGAGAGCGGCCCGCCGCGTGGCGCCCCCTGACCGTTGCCGCCGAGCATTCCGCCGTTAGGCATCGGATCCCGCTCCCCGCCACCGCCGAGGCTGCGCTGCCCACCTTGCCCACCCTGCCCGCCCTGCTGCGCTCCCTGTCCTCCCTGCCCTTGCTGACCCTGCTGTCCCTGCTGTCCCTGCTGTCCCTGCTGTCCCTGCTGTCCCTGCTGTC
>CAZWVG010000053.1:0-26857 GCA_964637355.1 uncultured Gemmatimonadaceae bacterium | reverse complement strand
CGCGCGAGCGGCGGAGCGGGAGTTCGAATGCTTCGTGCGCGCGCACGACCGAGTCGTCGCACACCACATGGATGGGGCGGTCGTGCTCCAGAAAGCCGTCGGCGATCGCTGCGAGCCTTTGGTGCGCCTCCTCGTTCTCCCGCGCGATTGGTTCCTCGCTCAGGTTCCCCGACGTGAGCACCAGCGGGCCAAACTCCGACAGCAGAACGTGCAGTGGCGACGGCGGGAGCATCACACCGAGCGTCCGCTGCCCCGGCGCCACGCCTTCGGCGATCGGGAGCGATGGGTCGACGCGTCGATCGACGAGTACGATCGGGCGCTCCGGACCCGAGAGGAAGCGCGCCTCCACCTCTCCGATGACGGCGAAGCGCCGCGCTGTCTCGAGGTTGCCCACGAGGAGGGCGAACGGCTTCTCCAACCGCCGCTTGCGGGCGCGAAGCGTCGCGACCACATCCTCGCGCGTCGCGTCGCACGCGAGGTGGAATCCGCCGACGCCCTTCACGGCGACGATCGCGCCGTCGCGCAACTGCGCGAGGGCGAGTTGCAGTGCGGCTTCACCTTCGGCGGTCTCGCCCCTTGTCTCCGCTGGCATCGCGCGCCACGCCAGGCGAGGACCGCACGCCGGGCACGCGACCGGCTGCGCGTGGAAGCGACGATCGAGTGGATCGTGATACTCGCGCGCGCAGTCGGGACACATCGCGAATCCCGTCATCGTCGTCATGGCGCGATCGTACGGAATGTCGCGGACGATCGTATATCGCGGTCCGCAGTTGGTACAGTTGATGAACGGGTAGCGATGGCGGCGATCGTGCGGATCGGCCAGCTCGCGCAGGCAGTCGTCGCACGGCGCCACGTCGGGCGACACCGGGGTGACCGCCCCGCCCGCGGAATGGCTCGGGAGGATGCGAAAATCGTCGTCGCCACGAAGCGGCATCGCTTCGCGCGTGATGCTCTCGACGCGTGCGAGCGGCGGCGCCTCCGCGGAGAGGGCGCGCACGAACGCATCAACGCGCGTTTCGTCGCCCTCCACCTCGATGAAGACGCCGGCGTCGTCGTTTCCCACATGGCCGGCGACGGCAAGCCGCTGCGCGAGGGCGAAGGCAAACGGGCGGTAACCGACTCCCTGCACCACGCCGCGCACCCGCACGCGATGCCTAACTACTGCCATGGGGTCCGCCACGGTCGCGGTCGACATACGCGGGACGATGCCCACCCGCCCCCGATCGCCGGAATAGCATGTTCATGCCATAACGCATCCGGGAGCTCGACCATACTGTGTGCCGGCATTCCCCCGAACCCGCCAACGGAGGAGCTCCATGGGGATCACGCTTTCCCCGCCGCAAAGCGCTGCGCAGGAACAACTGCTGGCCCGTCTCGCCGACGAGAAGACCGCGGACGCCCTCAACCGCCTCCTCGACCGGCTCGAAGTGATCGCGTTCGTCGCCGAGGCGCTCGACGGCTTCCTCGGACGCGCCAATGTGGTCGCCGACTCGGTGGCGGCGAGCATGGCCGACCTCCGCAAGATGGCGGGCGACTCCGGGACGAGCGGCGTGGTGGACAGCATCCCCAAGCTCGCCAAGGCAGGGGTCAAGCTCGCCGACGCGACCGAGAATCCGGCCTTTGCCCGACTCATGGAATCGGGGCTGCTGGAGAAGCTCGGCGACGAAAAGACGATCGGGTCGCTCAAGGCGCTGATCGAACGGCTCGAACTCGCGGTCTTCACCCTCGAGGCGCTCGAGGGGTGGCTCCGTCGCGGTGACGACATCGCGCAGGCGCTGGCGCAGGGAGCCGAAGATCTTCGCGGCGCGGCCCCCAACCTCGACGTGCAGAAGGTTCGGGAAGTGCTCACGGCGATGCCCACGCTCGTCGATGCCGGCAAGACCCTCATCGCCTCGGGGATGCTCGAGCCGAAGACGGTCCACGTCCTCGGCACGATTGGGCGGTCGGCCGCGCAGTCGTACGACGAGGCCAAGTCGCACTCGCACCCGCCGCGACAGCTTGGAGTCTTCGGGCTCATGCGCGAACTTAAGGATCCCGACGTCAACCGCGCACTCGATTTTCTCCTGCGGGTCGCCAAGGCGTACGGGCAATCGCTCAAGTAGCGCCACGCTGGTGTGCGCCGACCACGAAGGACTCGATGCACGAACTGTCGCTCGCACACGGGATCGTCGAACAAGCCACTGAAGCGGCGCGGAAGGCGAGCGCCGAGCGCGTGGTGTCGGTGCAGTTGAGAGTGGGGCGCCTCGCCGGCGTAGAGGCGGGCGCCCTTCTCTTCTGTTATGATCTGGCCACCGAGGGGACATTCCTGCAGGGCTCCCGGCTGGAGATCGTCGACGTCCCACTCGTCGTCTGGTGCGCACACTGCCTCGAGGCGGTCGAGCTCCCGGGCGTGCAGAGCTTCCGCTGCCCCACCTGCAACACGCCCTGCGGGGAGATTCGCCAGGGACGAGAACTGGAGATCGCTTCGCTGGAGGTCGAACCATGAGCCAGACGCGCATCGTTGAAGTCCGCGCCGGCATCCTCAAGAAGAACGATGAACTCGCGCGAGCGCTGCGCACGCGATTCGAGGAGGCGGGAGTCTACGTCGTGAACCTCGTCTCGAGCCCCGGGACCGGGAAGACGCAGTTCCTCGAGCGCACCTTGTCGGATCTGGTGGGCGCTGGCGCTCGCGCCGCCGCGCTGGTTGGTGATCTCGAAACCGACAACGATGCGAAGCGGCTCGCGCGCAGCGGCGCGCCGGTCAAGCAGATCAACACGCACGGGCGCTGCCACCTCGAGGCCGAAATGATCGGTGCCTTCCTCGATGACTGGGACCTGGCGTCGATGGACTATCTCTTCATCGAGAACGTGGGGAATCTCGTCTGCCCGGCGAGTTACGATCTCGGCGAAGCGCTGCGCGTCGCCCTGCTTTCAGTCACTGAGGGCGAGGACAAGCCGCTCAAGTATCCCACGATGTTCAACTCGGCCGACGTCGCGTTGATCACCAAGATGGACATCGCCGAGGCGTGCGAGTTCGATCGCGACGCGGCACACGCGGCGATCCACGAGGTACGGCCGGGGATGACGATCCTCGAAGTGTCATCGAAGCGCGGCACAGGGATCGACGAGTGGATGACGATGCTCCACGACCGGCGCGCCGCGTGGCGAGAGCGCGTGCAGTCGGACGCCGTGCGCGCATGACCATTGCCCCCGGCGTACCACCCCGGGGGACGAGCACGCCAGCGACGAGCGAGGGTGCGGATCGCGTGCATGCCGCGGTCGACACGCTGCACGCCGCGGCGCGAGCGGTAGCGCAGGAACCCGACGCGATCGAGCTGGCACAGGCACTCTCGCTGCAGGTCGCCGGAGCGCTTCGGTGCGAGTGGGTGGTCGTCGCACGGATCGCCAACGATGCGATGCTGCAGCTGGCGACCCACCGGCATGGAAGCGGCGCGACCAGCGAGCCCCCGAGCGACGCGCTTCGCGCGCTCGTGGAGTGGGTGGCGCAGCGACGTCAGCTCTTCAGCGGGTCCGACACGCAGGCGATGATACCCGGCCTCGGGGTGACGCTCGACGAACTCGGGGCGCGCCAGCTCATCGCGGTGCCGGCATTGCATCATCAGGGGCAGACGGTTGCCGTCTTCGTCGCAGCGAACAAGCGGTTGGGCACGGGATTCACCGCGCTCGACGTGCGAATGCTCGAGACGATGGCGCAACAAGCGGTCGTGGGCTTCGACCGTGCGGTGCTGCTCGACCAGCTCGAGGAATGGACACGCGGCATGGAGGCGCTACTCGCCTTCACGGGAGCGGTAAACCAGCAGCGCGAGCCCGCCACGCTGGTGCGCGACATGGTCGAGCACACCGCGCGCTTCCTGGTTGCCGACGGCGGGCGCGCCGGGCTCGCCGAGCGCGACGAGGGGAGCGGCGAGTTCGTGATGGTCTCGCACGCACGCTGGCATTCGGGGAAGTGGAACGAGGCGCCGCGACGTTGGCGTCGGCAGGAAGGGACGCCGGGCTACATGCTGGAGAACGAGTTCCCCTACCTCGCCGCAGATTATCCCACCGACCGACTCGCCGACGAAGAGCTTCGGGGCGACGTCCGCTTCGCGCTCTGCGTCCCGATCAAGAATGCCGAACATTCGGTCCTCGGCTTCTTCGAGCTCTTTCGCGGAGAAGGAGGGCAGCCCTTCACCTGGCACGATGCCGCCTTCCTGGAGTCGCTGGCCAATACAACGGCCGTAGCGATCGAGAACGCCCGCCTCGTGGGCGCGCTCGCCGCCAAGAACGACGAGATCCGCACGTTGTCGGCGCATCACGTGAATCGTCTCGAGGGGGAGCGCCAGCACATCGCGCGCGAGCTGCACGACGAGGCGGGGCAAGCGCTCGTTGGGGTCAAACTGTCGCTGCAGGCGATGGCGCATGCCGTCCCCGATTCGCTCCCTGCGATCAAGGAACTGCTGGCACAGCTGCGCAACGAGGTCAACAGCGCGACGGCGCGACTGCGGAAGCTCGCTCGACGCCTGCGCCCCCCGACGCTCGACCAGCTGGGATTGCACGCGGCGCTGCAGCAGCTCGCCGAGGAGAGCGGCGATCGCGCGGGGTTCGTCGTCTCGCTCGACCTGGCAACGCTCCCGCAACGGCTGGCCCCCGACCTCGAGACGGCGCTGTTCCGCGTGACGCAGGAAGCGCTCACCAATGCGGCGCGTCACGCCGAGGCAACGCAGGTCGACATCGCGTTAGGGCTCAGCGAGCGCCAGCTGTATCTCCGCATTCATGACGATGGCGCAGGGTTCGATCCCGCGAGCGTGACGGGCGGACTCGGACTCCTCGGCATTCGCGAGCGCGCGGCGATGCTCGGCGGCGACTTCTCCGTCGAGAGCAGCAAGGGGAACGGGACAACATTGCTCGTGCAGGTACCGCCGCGCTGATCGCATCGTGACGACGTACTCTCCTTCGACGCCCTCTTCCTCTCCCCCACTCCGCCCCGCCTCCCGCCCGCGCATGGCCGCGCTCCGCATCCTCCTCGTCGACGATCACGCCCTCGTACGGCGCGGCCTTGCCGCGCTGCTGCACACGGACGGGCGCTTTCGCGTCGTGGCCGAGGCGGGGACCGGAGAAGACGCACTCCTGCAGGCGGCGCAGGAGAAGCCCGATGTCGTGATCCTCGACCTCTCGATGCCGCGCATGGACGGGCTCGAGACGCTACGCCGCCTGCGCACGCTCCCCGTGCGCTCGAGGGTGCTGATCCTCTCGATGTACGACGAGGCGCACTTCGTGGCGCAGGCGATGAACGAGGGGGCCGACGGATACCTGCTCAAGGATGCGATGGACGATGAGCTCTTCCACGCGCTCGAAGCGGTGATGCGTGGGCAACGGTACGTCGCCTCGAGCATCGACCGATCGCAGGTGCACGCGGCCGCAACCAACCCCTCGCAACTCACCACGCGCGAGCAGGAAGTCCTGCAACTCATCGCCACGGGGCGTACGACGCAGGACGTCGCCGAGGCGCTCCACATTTCGCCGCATACGGCGACGCGCCATCGCGCGAACCTCATGCAGAAGCTCGGCGTGCACAACCAGGTCGAATTGCTGCGCGTCGCGTCGCAGCGCGGACTGATTCTCATGCCGCGCAACGCATCGGGAGGGTCTGCTACCTAGTTCTTGCTATTGTCGCATGGCGAGAGCGGGGACAACATGGCGCCGTTCGATTGACCAACCCTTTACACGGGGAAGGAGACTCGTAATGGCAAGCGTGTTGTGGCTGCAAGGCGGCGCGTGTTCGGGCAACACGATGTCGTTCCTCAATGCCGAAGAGCCGAGCGCCTGTGACCTGGTGACGGACTTCGGGATCGACCTGCTCTGGCATCCGTCGCTGGGGATGGACATGGGCGAGCCGGTGCAGAAGATGCTGCGCGAGCTGGCCGCGGGAACGAAGCAGCTCGACCTCTTCGTCTTCGAAGGGACGGTCATCCTCGGGCCCAACGGGACGGGGCGGTTCAACATGTTCGCCGACCGCCCGATGAAGGACTGGGTGCGCGAGCTGGCGGCGCACGCCGGCGCCGTGGTCGCGCTGGGCGACTGCGCCAGATGGGGCGGGATTCCGGCGACCGAGCCGAACCCGGTCGACAACGTCGGGCTCCAGTACCTCAAGCGGAACCACGGCGGCTTCCTCGGCGCCGACTTCAAGTCCAAGTGGGGATTGCCGGTGATCAACATCCCCGGCTGCCCCGCACACCCGGACTGGGTCACCCAGATCCTGGTGGCGATCGCCGCCGGCCGCGCCGGCGACATCGCCCTCGACGACCTGCAGCGCCCGGTGACGTTCTTCAAGACGTTCACGCAGACGGGGTGCACGCGCGTCCAGTACTTCGAGTACAAGCAGTCGACGATGGAGTTCGGCCAGGGGACGCGCCAAGGCTGCCTCTTCTACGAGTTAGGGTGCCGCGGGCCCATGACGCACTCGCCGTGCAACCGCATCCTGTGGAACCGCCAGTCGTCGAAGACGCGCGCCGGGATGCCCTGCACCGGGTGCACCGAGCCGGAGTTTCCCTTCCACGACCTCAAGCCGGGCACCGTCTTCAAGACGCAGAAGGTCAGCGGGACGATCCCCAAGGAAGTCCCCGCCGGCACCGACCACGTGTCGTACATGGCGCACGCTGCGGCGGCGCGCATTGCGGCACCCAAGTGGGCGAAAGAAGACATGTTCGTCGTCTGATCACCTTCGACTTAGAGCACACGTAATGGCCACGACGACCATGCCCATGCCGTCAGAGATGCGGATCTCCCCGCTCGGACGCGTCGAGGGCGACTTGGACCTGAAGGTGAAGATTCGCGACGGTGTCGTCACCGACGCGTGGACCGAAGCGAGCATGTTTCGCGGCTTCGAGATCATCCTCCGCGGCAAGGATCCGCAGGCGGGGCTGATCGTGACGCCGCGCATCTGCGGGATCTGCGGCGGGAGCCACCTGACGAAGGCGGTCTACGCCCTCGACACCGCGTGGAAGACGCACGTTCCGCATAACGCGACGCTCATCCGCAACATCGCGCAGGCGTGCGAGACGCTCCTCTCGATCCCGCGCTGGTTCTACGCGCTCTTCGCGATCGACCTCACGAACAAGAACTACGCGAAGCTCCCGGAGTACGACGAAGTCGTACGTCGCTTCGCCCCGTTTGTCGGAACCAGCTTCGAACCGGGGGTGACGCTCTCGGCCAAGCCGGTGGAAGTGTACGCCATCTTCGGCGGGCAGTGGCCGCACTCGTCGTTCATGATCCCTGGCGGTGTGATGTGCGCCCCGACGCTCTCCGACGTGACGCGCTCGATCGCGATCCTCGACCACTGGAAGCGCGAGTGGCTCGAGAAGCAGTGGCTCGGCTGCTCGGTCGATCGCTGGCTCGAGATCAAGACGTGGGACGACATGATGGCGTGGGCCGAAGAGAACGAGTCGCAGCGCAACTCCGACTGCGCCCTGTTCATCCGCTTCGCGATCGCTGCGGGGCTGCACAAGTACGGCGGCGGGTGCGGCTCCTTCCTCGCGACCGGGACGTTCTTCAAGCCCGACATGTACGACCACCCGACCATCGACGGGCGCAACGATGCCCTGATCACCCGCTCGGGGATCTACGACGGCGAAGGGTATCACGACTTCGACCACCTCAACGTGCGTGAAGACACGGCGCACTCGTTCTACCGCGGCGACAAGTCGTTGCACCCGTGGCAGGGCGAGACTGACCCCATCGATCCGCTCGAGGGGCGCAAGCAGGACAAGTACTCGTGGGCCAAGTCGCCGCGCTACGACATCCCGGGGAAGGGATCGAAGCCGGTCGAGGTGGGACCGCTCGCGCGTCAGGTGATCGCCGGCAAGCCTAACGCCGCGGCGCACCAGGACGACGACCCGCTCTTCCGCAATATCGTGCAGCAGCAGGGGCCGAGCATCTTCGCCCGCGTGATGGCGCGCATGCACGAGGCGCCCAAGTACATCAAGTACGTGCGCAACTGGCTCGACCAGATCGACCTGCACGACCGCTTCTACAACAAGCCGATCGAGCACGAGCAGGGACGCGGCTTCGGCTCCACCGAGGCGGCGCGCGGCTCCCTGTCGGACTGGATCGTGCTGAGCAACGGACGCATCGAGAACTACCAGGTGGTGACGCCAACGGCCTGGAACATCGGACCGCGCGACCGCACCGGAACGCACGGGCCGATGGAGCAATCCTTCATTGGCGCGGAGATCGTCGATCCGAGCGATCCGGTGGAGATGGGGCATGTGGCACGCTCCTACGACTCGTGCCTCGTCTGCACGGTGCACGCGTACGACGAGAAGACCGGGAAGGAACTTTCCCGCTTCCGCATCGGGGAAACCGGCTAGCGGTGGCGAGGAGCGACGAGATGCAACGGTCGCGTGAACCGGTCACTTCGGTGACGACTCACGACGCGACGGGTCCGGTGGATGACACCGGGCCCGCTCGCACCTTCGCAGGTGTGCGGACGCATACCCTTATCATCGGGTGCGGCAACCTCCTGCGCGGCGACGACGCGGTTGGTCCGGTGCTCGTCAGGCACTTGTGGGAGCGGGGACTCCCTGCCGGCGTGCGCTGCGCCGACGGCGGAACCGGCGGGATGGACGTCGCCTTCCAGATGCGCGGCGTCGAGCACGTGATCCTCGTCGACGCCTGTACGAGTGGCTCGGAGCCGGGCGCGCTCTTCCGGCTCCAGGGGAGCGACGTGGAGCACCTCCCGCCGCTCGCCGGCGTGAACCTGCACGCCTTTCGTTGGGATCACGCGTTGGCGTTCGCGCGTTGGGCGCTCAAGGACGAGTATCCCGCGCGCATCGACGTCTACCTCATCGAGGCGGGGCAACTCGCGTTAGGCGAGGCGCTGTCTCCCCCGGTGGAGGGCGCGATGCGCTCCCTGGCCGATCGCCTGCTCCGCGAGCTGCAACACGGAGCGTCGCAGCGCGACGCAGTGGTCGCATGACCATCGCGCACGAGTCCCTCCCACTCGCCGCGGCGACCACCGAGGCCGACGCGCTGTTCACCTCGCCCGGCTATCTCGTTCTCTCAGCCGAGACCGCGCAGCGCTTCTTCCCGGGCGACACGATCCTGGTGATGCGGCGCGATCGCGAACTATGGCTCCTCCCGACGCGCGGCGCGGCAGGAGGCGGGATGGTCCTCAAGCAGCGCAACCCGCGCGGCGATCGCGCGGTGCTGGTGCGCGAGGTCCTCGACGATGCCCGCATTGTGGGCGTCCGCGCAGCGTTCTGGGATGCGCGGCAAGGAATGCTGCGCGTGGCGCTGGTCGACGAAGGATGATCTGGCGGCGACGACTCCCGTGGGCATCCCACCGATCCCTGGCGATGCGATCGCCGTTCGCGCCTTCATCGAATACGATCGCGGACGGTGGGTGGTCTTTCTCGAGATCACCATGGTCCCCGATCGCGACGACTACGTCGTCACGCACCGGATTGCCGACTACTCCACGCGCGCCGACGCCGACGTCGCCGCGCGCTGGATGGTGCGCGCGGCGGGGCGCGACCTCCCGCGTCCACCACTCGGCTTTTAGGCTCTCGTTGCCGATCACCGATCCGTCGATCGCCCGCGCGGCGTCCCTACCCTCCGCCAGATGCTGACTCGCCCGCAACCCATCGGGATTCTCCCCTTCCCAGCCGGCCTCCTCCTTCTCCCGCCAAGCACCGCGCCGAGCGCATCCTCGGCACGCGAAGCGCTCATGCGGGGGGGAACGCCGACCGACTGGCCGCCACAATGGGAGTTCGTCGCACGCGCACTCGAGGGCGACCGCGACGGCGCGCTTACCGCGCTGGACGCAGCTGCAGGAGAGGCGGACGGCGTCGCCAACTACAATCGCTTCGTGCTGTCGGGCGACATGGACGCTCTCGCTGCCGCCCGCGCGTGCGGGGATGCGGACGTGCAGGCGCTCGCCGAAGTGGCCGCGTTCGTCCAGGGCGCGATCGACACGCCACCTGCAGCGCGCGAACTCGACGGAGAACTCGCCGCCGCGGCTCGCCTCGCGCAGGGTGCGTGGCGCATGGAGCGCGACGAGGCGGAGCAAGGCGCAGCGACGCTTGCCGAGGGCGTCGAAGCGGCGCGCGCATCCTCCCCACTCCTTGCCGCGCAGCTTCAGTCGCAACGCGCACAGCTTCTCCCCACGGCGACCCTGGCGATCGAGGCGTGGCGCGACGCTTTGCAACTGGCGGAGGGCGCAGAGCTCCCGCAGATGCGTGCCGATCTCGCGCTGGGGCTCGCCCTCGCGTTGCACGAGAGCGCCGGCGCCCAGCGCCAGCGCCTCGTCGAGGCGGTGAACTGGTATCAGGAAGCGCTCCGCGCGGGGATCACCATCGAGTCGCGCGCCGAGACCTTCGCCCTCGTGCAGAACAACCTCGGGCTGGCGTACATCTCCATGCCGATGACGTCGGCGGGCGACAAGATTCGGTTGGCGGTGGCTGTCCAATCGTTTCGCGAGGCGCTCAAGGTCTACACGCGCGATGCGCACGAGGCACAGTGGTCGAGCGCGATGCTCAACATGGCCAACGCGCTGCAATACCTCCCGAGCTCGCACCCCAAGGAGAATCTCATCGAGGCGGTGAACGCCTACGAGGAACTCCTCGCGGTGCGCAACAAGGCGCTCGATCCGGTGGGCTACGCCCGTCTCCTCGCCAACCAGGCGAACGCCCTCGCACATCTGGGAATGTTCGCGCCGTCGATCGAGAAGCTGACGGAGGCTCGCAAGCTCCTGAGCTGGCACGGCGAGGACGACGCGGCTGCTGCCCTCCTGGAGCAGGTGGAACGGATCAACGCACAGATGACCGCAGGGGTAGCGGCGAACGGCGACAGCGACGACGTTCCGGGTGAAGACGCCCTCCTCGGAGGAGAGTGATGCAGCTGCACGAGCGACAGCAGTTCGACTTCTTCCTCAACGCCGCCATCGAGCGATTCGTCGACCGGGTGGAGCAACGCTGCGGCGGCCCCGTACCGGCGCTGGCGCTCCTGCGCGAAGACGCGAATGCCGAGGGCGTCTGGCTCGACGAGTTCGTCACCGCTCTGTTTGGTGACTTTCTCCTCGACAACGCCGCAGGTGCGAGCTTCGTGCTGCAGGCGCTGGCACGCCGGCCGGCACCGCCCCTCCCGCCGATCGCTGGAGAGACGATCGAACAGCAGATGCAGCGCGTCGCTCGTGCGACCTTCGGCGCAGTGCTGCGACTCAAGGCCGACGAGGCGCTCGAGCAGCGTCAGGCATTCCAGGTTCCGGCGTAGCCGAATCGAGAGGACGACCTTTCATGGCAACCCAGGCCCCACCGATTCCCACCGCCGCCGAGCCCGACCTCGCGACCCTCGCGCAGGATGTCGAACGCGCACTTACCGATGTGCGCGGGATGCCGATCGATCACCGCAAACGCGCCCTCACGCTCAAGGAAGCGGTCGAAGCGTTCCACAAGGCCGGGCTGGTGAAGATCGTCCGCGCAATGAAGGGCGATCCTGCGGCGCGCGACGTGCTCATGTCGCTGGTGGACGATCCCGCCGTCTACGCGCTGTTTGCCATGCACGGGATCATCAAGGCCGACGTGCGCACCCGCGTGTCGCAGGTCGTCGAGCGCCTTCGCGCGTACACACAGTCGCATGGCGGCGATGTGGAACTGGTCGACGTGAGCGAGGACACGGTCTTCGTACGCCTCTCGGGCGCGTGCAACGGCTGCTCAATGTCCGCCGTGACACTACGTACTGGAGTCGAGGATGCGCTGCGCGAACAGGTCCCCGAGATCACGCGTATCGAGGTCGTCCCCAACGATCCGACGCCGGCGGTGATGCCACTGGTCGCATTGCAGCGCGCGGGCCGCGATGCGGGGTGGATCGCCGGTCCATCGGTAGACTCGATCGACGAGGCGCGGCCGACGCGCATGGAACTCGCCGACGGCAAGAGCCTGGTCCTGATCCGCATCGACGGGCACGTGCAGGCGTTTCATAACGAGTGCGCGCACCTCGGGCTCCCCATCGACGGAGGGACGATCGATCGCGAGTCGCGGACGCTCACCTGCCCATGGCACGGCTTCCGCTTCGACTGCCTGAGCGGGGAATGCCACACCGCGCCGCAGGCGCAACTCGAGCCTGTCCCGTTGCGTGTCGAGAACGGCATCATCCACGTGCGCCCCGCCTGAGCGTCGCATGCGCCCACTCGTCAGGCTCGGCGCCGAGTCGCCCTTCGGACTCGCACTGCCATCGGCGAAGCCTACCGCGGCACAGCTATACGCCCCGCGTGGCGTCTGGCTCGACGACGAGCGGCTGATCGTCGCCGACAGCGGGAACCACCGCCTCCTCGTCTGGAACAGCGTTCCATGCGACGACGGCGCCCCCGCGGACGTCGTGCTCGGCCAGCCGGACTTCGAGCGCGAGGGGGCGAATGCCGGCGGCACCAGTATCGAGCGCGGGTTGCACCTGCCGACGGGCGTCGCCGTGATCGACGGCCGACTGGTGGTGGCTGATGCCTGGCATCATCGCGTTTTGGTCTGGCATTCGGTGCCGACGACGTCGTTCGCCCCCGCCGACGTGGTTATCGGACAGTCGTCGCTTCTCGACGTCGAGCCCAATCGCGGTGGGGAGGTGTCGGCGTCGTCGCTGTACTGGCCGTACGGGGTCGGCGCGGCGTGCGGCTGGTTCTGGATCACGGATACCGGCAACCGTCGCGTCCTCGGCTGGCCGAGCGTCCCGCTTGCAGGCGAACCGGCGCAGGTGATTCTCGGCCAGCCTGGTCCAACGGAGAACAGCGAGAACCGTGGCGGCGAAGTGCGCGCCGACTCGTTCCGCTGGCCGCACGCGGTGGCCGGCGATGGAGATCACCTGTACATCGCCGACGCCGGCAATCACCGCGTCGTCGGATGGGACACGCGCCCCGATCGCGACCTCCCCGCAACGCTCGTGCTGGGACAGCGGGACTTCACCTCGAACGAAGAACTGCCGCACCGCAAGCAGGGGGCACACCGGCTGCGCTTCCCCTATGCGGTCGCTGCCGGCGAATCGCGCGTCGTAGTCGCCGACACCGCGAACAACCGCGTGCTCCTGTATTCCTCACTCCCCGATATCGGCGCGCAGTACGCCGCCGACGGGATCATCGGGCAGCTCGATTTCGACAGTGCCGGCGAGAATCGCTGGAACGCCGTCACGCCGGACACCCTCTGCTGGCCCTACGGCATTTCGCTACACGGCGATCGCCTTGCGATCGCCGACTCCGGCAACAATCGGGTGGTCATCTGGACGCTCGCCCCCGACGAGTCCTTGACCTCGATCGTCAATTCCGGCACGGTGGAGCATGCCGTGTCGTCCACGAATTCCTGAGGAGCTTCGCCATGTGCCTCGCCGTTCCCGGACGCATCACCGAGATCTTCGAAGCGGGCGGCACCCGGATGGGAAAGCTCGACTTCGGCGGGATCCACAAGCAGGTCTGTCTGGCCTACCTCCCCGATGCGGTCGTCGGCGACTACGCCATCGTGCACGTCGGCTTCGCGATCTCCCGCATCGACGAGGAGTCGGCCCAGGAAACGCTGCGTCACTTTCGCGAGTTGGGAATCCTCGAGGAAGAACTCGGCGAAGTGCCTGACGAGGCGTACTCGGCGCCCGAGTCGTGCCCGGTGCCTCCGTCGCTCACATGAAGTACCTCACCGAGTTCCGTGACGGCGCGATTGCGCAGCGCCTCGCCGCCGAGATCCGTCAGCTCACGACTCGTCCATGGGCGATCATGGAGGTCTGTGGCGGTCAGACGCACAGCATCCTGCGGAACGGGATCGACCAGCTTCTCCCCGAGGAGATCGAGTTGATCCACGGCCCTGGCTGCCCCGTGTGCGTGACGCCGCTCGAGGTGATCGACAAGGCGCTGGCGATCGCCGCACGCCCCGGCGTGATCTTCACGTCGTTTGGCGACATGCTGCGCGTCCCCGGAAGCGAGAGGGACCTGTTTCGGGTGAAGAGCGAAGGAGGCGACGTGCGTGTCGTCTACTCGCCGCTCGACGCCGTGCAGCTGGCGCGGGCGAACCCGGACAAGGAGGTGGTCTTTTTCGGGATCGGCTTCGAGACGACCGCGCCCGCCAACGCGATGGCCGTGCACGTGGCAAAGAAGGAAGGGCTGCGCAACTTCTCCATGCTCGTCTCGCACGTCCTGGTCCCGCCGGCGATCGATGCGATCATGCGCTCCCCTTCCAACCGGGTGCAGGCATTCCTCGCGGCCGGGCACGTGTGCAGCGTGATGGGGTTCTGGCAGTATCCATCGCTGGCGGCGACCCATCACGTTCCGATCGTCATCACCGGCTTCGAACCGTTGGATGTGCTCGAAGGGATTCGCCTCACCGTACGTCAGCTCGAGTCGGGCGAGGGGAAGGTCGAGAACGCGTACGCGCGCGTCGTCACCTTCGACGGAAACCGGCCGGCGCAGGCACTCCTCGAGGAAGTCTTCACCGTGACCGACCGGGCGTGGCGCGGCATCGGGACCATCCCCCAGAGCGGGTGGCGGCTCTCTGACGCGTACCGCGACTACGACGCCGAGTCGCGCTTCGACGTGGGGGGCATCCAGACGAAGGAGTCGCCGCTGTGCCACGCCGGCGAGGTGCTGCAGGGATCCATCAAGCCGAACCAGTGCCCGGCGTTCGGAAAGGAGTGCACCCCGCGCACGCCGTTAGGCGCGACGATGGTCTCGAGCGAGGGGGCCTGCGCCGCCTACTACAACTACGGGCGGTTCGTGACGCTGGAAAAGGCAATGGAAAGGGCGTCCGCATGAGCGTCGACGTCGCGGCATGGTCGTGTCCCCTCCCCCTCCGTGACTATCCCACCATCGTCATGGGGCACGGTGGTGGCGGGACGCTCTCCGCCGAACTCGTCGAGCACGTCTTCAAGCCCGCCTTCCGCAACGATGCGCTCGACCGGATGAGCGACTCCGCCGTCGTACGCGTGCCGAGCGGACGCCTGGCCTACAGCACCGACTCGTTTGTCGTGCGCCCGCTCTTCTTCCCCGGCGGAAGCATCGGACGGCTCGCGGTGCACGGGACCATCAACGACCTCGCCATGAGCGGCGCCACGCCGTTGCACCTGTCGGCGGGTTTCATCCTCGAGGAAGGCTTTCCGATGGCCGACCTCGGCCGCATCGTCGAGGACATGGCCGCGGCCGCACGCGATGCCGGCGTGAGCATCGTGACCGGCGACACCAAGGTGGTGGAGCGCGGACGCGGTGACGGGGTCTACATCAATACGTCCGGGATCGGCGTCATCGGCGATGCGGTCGAGATCAACCCGCAGCGCGCGAAGGCGGGCGACGCGATCCTCCTGAGCGGAACGCTCGGCGACCATGGGATGGCGATCATGAGCGTCCGCGAGGGGCTCGAGTTCGAGACGACCATCACAAGCGATTGCGCCTCGCTCCACACGATGGTGGCGCAGCTCCTCGCCGCGGTTCCCGACGTGCACGTGCTGCGCGATCCCACGCGCGGCGGGCTCGCCTCGGCGCTCAACGAGATCGCGGCGTCGGCGCAGGTCGGAATGGTGGTGCGCGAGGAGGCGATTCCCGTCCGCGCCGAGGTGCGCGCCGCCTGCGAGTTGCTGGGCCTGGACCCGTTCTTCGTGGCCAACGAGGGAAAGCTGATCGCCATCGTGCCGCGGCAAGACGCGGAGCGAGGGCTCGCCGCGCTGCGCGCGCATCCGCTGGGCGCCAACGCGACGATCATCGGCGAGGTCACCGACAAGCATCCGGGGATGCTGATCGGGAAGACGGGGATCGGCGCGAGTCGCGTGATCACCATGCAGATCGGGGAGCAGCTCCCGCGCATCTGCTGACGAGCACGCAGCCGGCTGCGGCTGCGCCGCCATACGAAAAACCACTCGAGACCTCGGCGGGCGCACCGCCTCCCGATCGCGTGCGGCCGTCGTCGACTCGTTGAGTGATGAGGCCTAGTCGGCTGGAGGTTCGACCGGCGGCACTCGCGGTACGCGCGGCTTCACGAAGCGAAGGATCGACGCCGCGGCCACGAAGCCGATCGCAATCAGCCGCAGGCGTTCGTCGTCGACGCGCACCCCATAGAAGAACAGGATGAGCCCGATGAGGGTGAGCCCGAGCTTGAACTTCGTGAGCCCAGACATGCGCTGCCCGTCAGGGGGCGACGGGGAGCGCGAGCGACTGCACTTCGTCGGCGGGAAGGTCGAGTACCATCCGCAGCATCGCGGTGGAGAACACTTTCCCCTGCGCGTCGGTCTTGAGCGAGAGCGTGCCGCCGCCGTCGAGGGCGCCGTGGAGGAGGAAGTTGAGTGCCTGGAGGTTGGGGAGCTCGAAGCGGTCCACACCCCCGGTGATGACGCCCTCGAAGTGCTTTCGCACGCGCTCAACAGTCAGTTCGCGCGCGAGGAGCGGATACCACTCCGGCTTGAGCGCGATCACGCCGACGTTGGCGGTATCGCCCTTGTCGCCGGAGCGCGTGTGGGCGAGGTCGAGCAGGCGCACCTTCATCGGACCACCTCCACCTGTGGCGTGACGACTCCCTTGTCGATCAGCGCCGGCCAGTAGGCGACGATCTCCTCTACCTTCGGTCTGCCGGCGGCGAACCCGGTCACACTCGGCGGACCGTTGAGCACCATCGGGATCAGCTCGCGCGTGAAGCGCTCGACCATCGCGCGATCCTGCCCTCGCACCCCAACGCGCAATTGCACCTCGGGGGCGTCGTTGCGCTCGCCGGCGAGCGGGCCGTGCGTGGCGTTGGCACCGACGTACTCGGTCACGATCGTGTCGAACGTGAGTCCGAGCATTTCCAGCCGGCGGCGGAGCACCGCATCGGCCGCCTGCGCCTTCTTGAGGGCGTCGGGCCAGGCGTAGACGAGCGTCCCCACCGCCTTGTAGCCGGCGCGGTACGCGATCGAGACCTTGAGCTTGTCGGTCGCCGGGCGCCCCTTGATCCCGAAGACTCGGACACGATCCGTTCCCGCACCCTCGAGGTGGATCGTGGTGAAGTCGGCGACGACGTCGGGGGTGATGTACGAGTGGGGGTCCCCCATCTCGTAGAGCAGCTGCTCGCTGATCGTGGGGACGTCGATGCGACCGCCCGTTCCCGGGTGCTTGCACACCACGAAGGTGCCGTCCGGCTTCGCGTCGACGATCGGATAGCCGATGTTCCAGACGTCGGGGATCGTCTCCCAGTCCTTGAGGCAGTTGCCGCCCGACGACTGCGCCCCGCACTCGAGGATGTGACCGGCGATGATCCCTGCCGCGAGTTTGTCCCAGTCTTCGGCGCCCCAGCCGAATTCGTAGCGGAGCGGCGCCATGGTGAGGGCGGTATCGGTCGAGCGCCCGGTGATGACGACGTTGGCCCCCTTGCCGAGCGCTTCGACAATGGGACCGGAACCGATGTAGGCGTTGGCCGAGAGGACGCGGTCGCGCACCACCGAGAGCGGCTCACCCGTGTCCATGTTCTCCAACCCGTGCCCCGCGGCGAGAAGTTCGTCGAGGCGCGGGAGGAGGTCGTCACCGGTCACCACGCCTAACGCGAGCTTTCCGCGCACCCCCTTGGCATCGGCGAGCGCGAGGAGTGCGTCGGCGCAGGCGCGCGGGTTCACGCCGCCGGCGTTGGCGATGACCTTGACGCCACGCTCGACGATTCCGGGGAGGACCGACTCGATCGCCCCGACGAAGTCGCGCGCGTATCCCATCCGGGGATCGCGCTCCTTCTGCTTCTGGAGGATCGACATGGTCACTTCGGCGAGGTAGTCGAGCATCAGGTAGTCGACATCCCCGCCTTCCACCTGGCGGCGCGGCGCCTCGAGCCAGTCCCCCCAGAATCCCTGTCCCGACGCGACCCTCACGAGCGATTTCACCGAACGACCTCCAGTTGCGAGGGGAGCACGAAGGGACCGAGGTGCGGTCCCGGGTTGTGGCGCGACGCGCGGAAGGCGCGCGAGAGCGCCGCGCGCGTGTCCTCAGGATGGATGATCGCATCGACGTAGCCGCGCGCGGCCGCATAACGAGCATCGAGGTAGCGCTCATAGTCGGCGCGCATCGCCTCGACGGAGGCGAGCACTTCGTCGGACGGCGGAACACCGGCCTTCTTCGCGGCGTCGAGCGCAGTGCCATGGACCGCCTGGATCGCCGACTCTCCTTCCATCACACCCATGCGCCCCGTGGGCCAGGAGAAGATGAAGTCGGGATCGAAGCCCTGGCCGGCCATCGCGTAGTAGCCTGCGCCGGAGGCGTGATTCACGGTGAGGACCACCTTGGGAACACGCGCACAGGCCATCGCCTCAACAAAGCGAGCGCCGGCACGAATGATTCCTTCATGCTCGGCTTCGGCACCGACCATGAAGCCCGAGACGTCCTGGACGAAGAGGAGCGGAATTCCCTGCCGGTCGCAGCGGTCGATGAAGAACGCGACCTTCTCGGCGCTTTCGGCGTAGACGATCCCACCGAAGCGCGGCTTCTCGCCCGGGCGCCCCTTGATGAGGCCGCGCTGGTTGGCGATCACGCCGACCGGCATTCCGTCGATAGTCCCATCGCCGCAGATCATCTCCTTGGCGAGCTGTCCCTGGAACTCGTCGAGCTTCCCGTCGTCGAGGATCGCCCCAAGGACGCTGTGCATGTCGTACGACATGCGGTGGTCGGCGGGGAGGAGGTCGTAGAGGTCGGCGCCGGATCGGCTGTCGGACGGCGACGAGCCGGTGCGTGTCGTCGAGGATTCGGTACGAGACGCAATGGAATGATGCGAATCCGCCGAGCCGGAGGCGGTATCTTCAAAGCGGGGGGGGCCCCCCGCGCCCTCGCGCGGCAACCGCGCGACCAACTCCCGAATCTTCGCCAGGCACGCCGCATCGTCAGGCACTGCGTAGTGTGCCACCGCACTGATCTCCGTGTGCGTGCGCGCCCCGCCTAACGTCTCGCCATCGATCACCTGCCCCGTCGCCCCCTTCACGAGGTTCGGGCCGCCGAGCCCCATGAACGACGTCCCCTCGACCATCAGGATCACGTCGGAGAGCGCCGGAAGGTACGCCCCGCCGGCGATGCACGGCCCCATCACCGCCGCGATCTGCGGGATGCGCAGGTAGCGCCGCATGATCGAGTTGTAGTAGAAGAGGCGTGCCGCGCCGTACTGCCCGGGGAAGACCCCCTCCTGGTACGGGAGGTTCACCCCTGCCGAGTCGACCAGGTACACGATCGGGATACGACAGCGCATCGCGATCTCCTGCGCGCGCAGCATCTTCTTGATCGTTTCCGGCCACCAGGACCCCGCCTTGACCGTCGCATCGTTGGCGACGATCACGACCTCGCGTCCGTGCACCATCCCGATTCCGGTGACCACGCCGGCTGCCGGAGCCTGCCCGTCGTACTGATCATACGCGACGAGGAGCCCTACCTCGAGAAAGCTGCTGTCGGCGTCACACAGCGCGGCAATACGTTCGCGCGCCGTCAGCTTTCCCTGCTTGTGCTGGCGGGCGACGCGGTCCTCACCTCCACCGCCGCGCAACGTCTCCTCGAGCGCACGCACCTCGGCGCTCATGTCGTGCAGGCGTGACGTCATGCCGGCGCTTGTTCCTTGGTCTCGAACCAGTGGCGGATGTAGTCGACCAGCGCGGACGTCGGCGTCCCGGGGCCGAACAGCTCGCCGATCCCCTGCGCGCGCAGCGCATCCATGTCTTCCTTGGGGATGATCCCGCCGCCGGTGATCAGGATGTCGTCGCGCCCGGCGTCGACGAGGAGCTGGCGGACGCGCGGGAAGAGCGTCATGTGCGCCCCGCTCAGGATCGAAAGACCGATCACGTCGACGTCTTCCTGGATGGCGGCGGTGGCGATCATCTCCGGCGTCTGGTGCAACCCGGTGTAGATCACCTCCATGCCAGCATCACGCAGCGACGCGGCGACGACCTTGGCCCCTCGGTCGTGACCGTCGAGGCCCGGCTTGGCAATGAGTACGCGAATGGGTCGGGACATGGGAACGCGAGGCGCGAGCGGCGAATCGCCGCGAATGAAGGACAGTCCAGAGGCGTCCGGCTGCAACGGCGAAGTCGAGCGGGAGACACCGTACATCCGGAGCGAGAAAGTTAGTCCCGTCCGCACCTGCACGGCACCGCATCTTCCCTGCGGATGGGCGCTTACGCTTGCGTCCGCCCCCGCGCGCGGGGGGTGGAAACGATCTCCGTCCGGTCAACGCGACCGACCTACTCCTTTCGCGCCAGCAGCAGCATCTCCCCCGACGTGCGGCGGAGCGGGCGCGCCTCGAACGCGTCGAGACACTGTTCGACGATCAACCCTGCCTGCGCCATGAGCTCGGCGAGCCGAGTCGCGGTGTACAGGCGTATCGCGTGCTCGCGCTCACCCGAGACGTTCGGACCGCGAAACGTCGAACGAATGGTGAGGAGTCCGGAGAGCGGATCGAAGGAGCGCTCGTGCGCGACGAGCGTCCCGTCTTCCGTCGTCCACCAGTCGCGCGCAAGAAATCGCGCCATCACGCCATCTCGATTTCCGCCGTGCCACACGAGCACGCCCCCCGGCTTGAGCGCGCGCGCAAATTCGGCGATCACGCGCGCGTCATCGGCCGGATCGGTGAAGAAGCCAAACGATGTAAAGAGATTGACGACCGCGTCGAACCGCCCGGACCAACGCCCCGGGAGCTTGCGCATGTCCCCTTGCGTGTAGCGCAGCGACTTTCCCGTGCCCCGCGCGCGGGCGCGCTCGAGCAGATGCTTCGAGTAGTCGAGCCCATCGACATCGAACCCCGCCTCCGCCAGCAGATGCGCGTGCCGCCCCTGCCCACACGGGACATCGAGGATGCGAGCACCGACGGGTAGCTCGAGCAACTCGATGAGACGACTCACCTCCTGCCGATCACGCTCCAGCGAAAAGATCGGCTCATACTCGAGCAGATATTGGCCGTCGAAGTAGTCACGCCACCACTCTTTACTAGAGGACGAGAAGACGGGAAGACGAGAAGACGAGGGGGTGGACGACGCACGCGTCCGCTTCCCCTCGCGCTTCGCCGTGCCCTTATCTCGTCTTCTCGTCTTCCCGTCTTCTGACACCTAGAAGAATACCGGCTCTCGATATGCGCCGAACACCTCTTCCATCGCGGCGCGGATCTCGTACAGCGTGCAGTAGGCGCGCGCGCACTCGAGGATGTGCGGGATCATGTTCGCATCAGGCGTACGCGCAGCGGCGCGGAGCGCGTCGAGCGCCGCGGTGACGCGCCCTGCATCCCGCTTTTTGCGCAGGTCGGCCAGGCGCGCGCGCTGCGTCTCGTCGGCTTCCTTCCCCACACGCAGCACCGGAATCGTGAGGGCCGGCTCTTCGGTGACAAACTCGTTGACGCCGACGACCACGCGCCGATGCTGTTCGATTTCCCACTGCTGGCGCATCGCGCTCTCGGCGATCTTGCGCTGGAACCACCCCTGCTCGATCCCGCGCACGACGCCCCCTTGCTCCTCGATCTCGGCGAAGATCGCCTCGGCGTCGCGCTCGAGCTGGTCGGTGAGCGCCTCGACGTAGTACGATCCACCCAGCGGGTCGCTCACGTTCGGGACGCCGGTCTCGTAGGCGAGGACCTGCTGCGTGCGCAGCGCGACCTGCACCGCCTCCTCGGTGGGGAGGGCGAGCGTCTCGTCCATCGAGTTGGTGTGGAGCGATTGGGTGCCGCCGAGTACGGCGGCCATCGCCTGGTACGCCACGCGCACGACATTGTTAGTCGGCTGCTGCGCGGTGAGCGTCACGCCGGCCGTCTGGCTGTGAAAGCGCAGCATCCACGAACGCGGATCCTTGGCGCCGTAGCGCTCGCGCATGCGCTTGGCCCAGATGCGGCGTGCCGCCCGCAGCTTGGCGATCTCCTCGAAGAAGTCGTTGTGAATGTCGAAGAAGAACGACAGGCGCGGCGCGAAGGCGTCGACGTCGAGCCCGCGCGCGACGCCGCGCTCCACGTAGGTGAAGCCGTTGGCGAGCGTGAAGGCCAGCTCCTGCGCCGCGGTCGCGCCGGCTTCGCGAATATGGTAGCCGGAGATCGAGACGGTATTCCACTTCGGTGCGTGCTCGGCGCCCCACGCGAACAGGTCGACGATCAGCCGCAACGCCGGCTCGATCGGGTAGACCCACGCGTGCTGCGCCATGTACTCCTTGAGGATGTCGTTCTGGACCGTCCCCATGATCTGGTCCGGGCGCACTCCCTGCTTCTCGGCAGCTGCAACGTAGAAGCAGAAGAGGATCACCGCCGGCCCGTTGATCGTCATCGACGTCGACACCTGGTCGAGCGGGATCCCGTCGAACAGCGTCTCCATGTCGGCGAGCGACGAGACGGCGACGCCCGTCTTCCCGACTTCTCCCTCCGACCGCGGATGGTCGGAGTCGTAGCCCATCAACGTGGGAAAGTCGAAGGCGGTCGAGAGCCCGGTCTGCCCGTGCTCGAGGAGGAACTTGAAGCGTTGGTTCGTCTCGTGCGCCGTCCCGAAGCCGGCGAACTGGCGCATCGTCCAGAGACGCCCGCGGTACCCCGTGGGATGGATCCCGCGCGTGTAGGGAAAGTCGCCGGGGAGCGGGAGGGCGAGCGGGTCGCCCCCCAGCACGTCGAGCACCGTGTAGACCGGATCCACTTCGGTGTTGGAGTTCATCCAGGCGATGTCGCGCTTGGCCCCCTTGTCGTAGCGGGCGCGCCAGCGCTCCACCTCGGCGCGGAGGCGCTCGAGTTCTTCCTGTTGCTGCTGGACCGTCTCCGAAAGGTCGCGCATCGACGTCATGTGACCGTCCTCGTTAGGATGCCTGCGCCGCGGCGCAACAGTTCGTCGGCGACGCCGAACGGGGTCTTCGTCCCACCCTCGACATCGCCCAGCGCCCCTTCGACAAAGGCCTGGATCTCAGGGTCGTCCCAGACTCGACGACGGAGGCGCTGTTCCGCCACTTCGAGGATCTGCTCGCGCCAGCGCGCGCGCCGGCGTCGCATCAGCTCCCCGCTCGCTCCAAGATAGCGGAAGTGCCGATCGAGCGCGTCGATCACCTCGGCGATCCCCTCCCCCTTCGCCGCCACCGTGCGCAAGACCGGCGGCGTCCATTGCGCCTCCTGCTCCCCCTTCGCCGCCTCACGCGCCACCCGCCCGGGATTGGCGATGCTCCCCAGGTCGACGCCGTGATGCGCTGGCATGTTCGCGAACCCCATTCCCGCGCGCATTCCCAACATCAGCTCGATGTCGTTGCGCACGCGATCGGCGCCGGGACGATCGGCCTTGTTTACCGCGAAGAGGTCGGCGATCTCCATCAGCCCTGCCTTGAGCGCCTGGATCGAGTCTCCAGACTCGGGGACCAGCACCACCAGCGTGCTCTCGGCCGATCGGGCGATATCCAGCTCGCTCTGTCCCACGCCGACCGTCTCCATGAGGATGCGATCGAAGCCGAAGGCGTCGAGCACGTCGGCGACCACGCGCGTCGCCGAGGACAGGCCGCCTAACGATCCGCGTGTCGCCAGCGAGCGGATGTACACCCCCGGGTCGAGCGCCACCGACTCCATGCGGATGCGATCGCCGAGGAGCGCACCGCCGGTGAACGGCGACGTGGGATCGACCGCAACGATGCCGACCGTCAGCCCTGCGGCGCGATACGCCTGGGTGAGCTGCGTGGTCAACGTGCTCTTCCCGGCCCCCGGAGGACCGGTGATCCCGATACGTCGCGCGCGCCCAATGAGCGGATGCAGGTGGGCGAGGAGCTGATCGAAGCCGTCGCGCTGGTTTTCGACGATGCTGACGGCGCGAGCGAGTGCCGCCGGCTTGCGCTGCTCGAAGTCGGCGAGGAGGCGGGCGATCGCCGGGGCGAGCGGCGATGCGTTTGGCGGCGAAAGGGGGACGTGGGCCTGGGTCACGGACGCAAGTTGATCAGGGAATCGCGGCGTGTCATCCGCCCTCGTCATGCGCGTGCTTCACCCGCGCGCGTCACGCGCGGGGTCGGAGCGCGCAGGTTCGGAGCGCGCGGGGGCCGCCGGCTCGTCGTGCTCGTCGCGAATGTCGCCGACCAGCTCCTCGAGGAGGTCTTCGAGCGTAACGATCCCCGCCACGCGCCCGGCGTCGTCGCGCACGACCGCGAGGTGCCGACGTTCGCGCAGCATACGAAAGAGGTAATCGTTCGCCGGCATGTGCGTCGTCGCCTCGGCGACGGGGCGTAGCGGGGGAAGTCCCTCCTCTTCCGACTGCAGGAAGTCGAAGGCGTGCACCATCCCGACCACGGTGTCGAGCGTGCCGCGATAGATCGGGACGCGACTATAACCGGAATGCGCCAACTGCCGCGCTACTTCCTCCGGCGGAGTGCGCTCATCGATCGCGAAGACGTCCTTCCGTGGCGTCATCACCTGTCCGAGCGACTTGGCGCCGAACTGCACCACACCTTCGATGATGGCGATCTCGGTGTGATCCCCCACCCCTTCCATCTCGCCCTCCCGGAGGAGTTCCTCGAGCACCTCGGCGTCCGACGGCAGCGCCTCGGTCGCCTCGCGCCGCGCCTCGCCGGTCAGGCGGCGCGCCACGATGAGGAGCGGCATGAAGACGAACTCCACGAGTCGCAGGATGGGAAGGAGGAGCGGGATGATCGCGATCGCCCAGCGCCGCGCCACCGCGCGCGGCACGAGTTGCCCCGCCAGGAGCAAGGCGAGCGCGTAGGTGACGATCGCTTCTGCGCGCCCGATGGCCCCGCCGGTCACCGACGTCCCGATGAACGTCCCCGCAAGGAAGACGATCATCGCCACGCCGGTCGTTGCCGCCAGCAGCAATCGTTGCGGGCGCTCGAGATAGAGCGCTGCCGTCCTGGCCCCGCTCAACCGACGCTCCACCCAGTGCCGCAGCCAGATGCGGCTCACCGAGCGCACCGCCGTGGCCGCCGCCGTTAGGCAGGCCACGAGGACGATGGTGAGGATGAGGAGCGTCGCGTGCGTCACGATTCGTCCTCCCCGCGCCACTCAGTCGGTTCACTGGGCGTGAGTCGCTCGAAATAGACGCGCTGAACCCGGCGACGCACCACGCGCTCGACCACCACCCGGAAACCGGCCAGCGTGAACTGCTCGCCGTTGCGCGGCACGCGGCCAAGCGTCTCGTAGACCAGTCCGCCTAACGTCGAGACGTCGTCGTGGTGCAGATCCGTACCGAGGATTTCCGAGACTTCGTCGAGCGTGACGCGCGCCGAGACCCAGAAGCGGTCGTCGCCTTCGCGCTCGATGGGGGGCTCCTCCTCGTCGTACTCGTCGCGGATGTCGCCGACGATCTCCTCGAGCACGTCCTCGATGGTGATGAGCCCCGCGGTTCCCCCGAACTCGTCGGCGACGATGGCGATGTGCATCCCGCTCGACTGGAAGTCGCGCAACTGCTCGTCGGCCTTCTTGGCCCCTGGAATAAAGACCGGGGGACGCACCACCGACGTCCAGTCATCGGGGACCTCGTCGGCGACGATCGACCCGAGCAGATCCTTGGCGAAGAGGATCCCCACGACGTCATCGATGGATGTCCCGTAGACCGGGATGCGCGCATGCTCCGAGCTGCGCACTCGATCGACGACTTCCGACCACGGCGTATCACGGTCGATCGCCACGATGTCGACACGTGGCACCATCAGCTCGTGGACCTCGGTCTCGCCTAACCGAAAGACTCCGGTGAGGAGGCGTTCCTCCTCCATCGTCACCTCGGCCTCGGCGGCGACGACCTGCCGGAACTGTTCGGCAGTCGCCTCGCGCTCGCCGTCGTGATCGGTGGGGGGCGGAAGGAGGCGGTTGAGCATCGCGTCGATCGCGCCGCCTAACGCCGCAATCGGCGCCAGGAGTCGCTCGACCACGCGAATGAACGGGTACAGCCGCTGCGCCGCCCGCTCCCCGTGCACGGTGCCGGCGCTCCGCGCCAGCGACTCGCTCACGCCCACGAGGACGAGCCCCGCCAGCACACCGTAGGTGAGCGCCTCGCCACGGGAGCGCGCCGCGAGGTCGAGGGCGATCGCCACGCTTACCCCACCGGTGAGCTGCGCCATCACGCGGGCGAAGGCGAGCGAGCGATGGGAGCGCTCGCGACGCGCGTGCAGGGCGCGCAGCGGTTCCGGCAGCGCTGCACTAGGCGAAAGGGCGAGCATCGCCCCGTCGGCCGCGGCGCAACTCGCCGCCACCGCCGCCGCGAGGAGCGCCACGCCCCATGCCACGATCTCCGTCGGCATCACAGCCCGTGCTCCTCGCGCAACCGGTCGACCCAACGCTCCTGTCGGCGCCACATCGGCGAGGTCAAGCGCCCGTCACCTTCGTGGTGCGTCCAACCGAGCGCGTGCAGCACGCCATGAACGGTCAGTCGCGCGATCTCTTCGCGCGCGGAGCACCCGGCGCTCTCCGCATTGCGCCGCGCGACCGCGGGAGCGATGTAGATGTCGGCGACGCGCGGTGCCCCAGGCACCGTCTGCGCGTGCTCGAACGTGATGATATCGGTGGGGCCGGCGACGTTCAGGTGTCGCCGGTGCAGCCGCGCCATCTCGCGTTCCCCAACGAACGTGATGGCCAGAATCGCCGAGCGGCACTTCTCACCCGCGAGGACCGCACGCGCCACTTCGGCGACGCGGGCGCGCGCGAGCGGGAGCCGTCCGACCGCGCTCGAGACCGAGACATCGAGTGCGGCAGGCGAGGGTTTTCGGGGTGCAGGGGAAGGGTCGTCGTCCATGCGTATCAGGCGCCCAGGTCCTCGGCATAGGCGCGGATGATCTCGCGCACCAGCCGATGTCGCACCACGTCCACGTCGGACAGATAGTGGATCGCGATCCCGTCGATGTGCGACAGGATGCGCTCGATCTGCAGCAATCCCGATTCTTCGCGCTTGGGGAGATCGATCTGCGTCTTGTCGCCGGTGATCACCGTCTTGGAGTTCGCCCCCAGGCGCG
>CAZWVG010000052.1:0-26976 GCA_964637355.1 uncultured Gemmatimonadaceae bacterium | reverse complement strand
TCAAGGCCTCGTTCGAGCGGATGGCGGAGAAGGTGCGCGAGGAGCTCCAGCACGTGTTCAACCCGGAGTTCCTGAACCGCCTCGACGACGTCATCGTCTTCCACCCGCTGCAGAAGGAGCACATCGCCCAGATCGTGGGGATCATGCTCAAGGAAGTGCAGAAGCGGATGTCGGAAGGGGAGCTGACGCTCAAGTTGAGCGACGCGGCCTCGGATTTCCTGGCGACGCACGGGTACGACGAGCAATACGGGGCTCGCCCGCTCAAGCGGGCGATCCAGAAATACATCGAGGATCCCCTGAGCGAGAAGATTCTCGTGGGCGACTTCTCCAAGGGAGACGAGATCGATGTGGACGTGGCCGAGGACGGCCAGAAGCTCGCTTTCAGAGTCATGAGCAATTCTGCCCCCAAGGCGTAAGCCGATTCGGGCGCTCAAGTGTCAAAAGAACGACCGGGTTCGCACTGAACCCGGTCGTTCTCATTGTGTATATTCGTCGGCTATGTCGCGTACGCTGTTATCGCTCCTGGCAATCGGTCTGGTTTCTGCCCCCCTTGCCGCCCAGGATCCCGCCGCTCAAGGTCGCTGCACCACCCCGGATTCCGTCGCGGTCCGGGGGAACAAGCGCGTCGCATCCGCTGACGTGCTTGGTGATGCCGGGCTGATCGCCGGCACGCAGCTCAATTACAAGTCCATCCAACGAGCGATCCGCGCCCTCTACGGGACGGGTCAGTATCAGCGGGTCGACGTGGTCTGCGATTTCGAGGAGGCGCGTAACCACGCCGTCCTCATCATCGACGTCGCCGAGCGCCCTCTCCTCGTCGAGACCGACGTACAGGGGGTGGACCGCCTTTCGGGTCGCGGAGTGCGCGACAAGATCGACCTCCCATACAACGCGCCGCTCGACCCTGCCAAGCTCGCGGTGTCGGTGCATCGTATTGACTCGCTGTACGAGAAGAACGGCTACTTCCTCGCACGGGTGCACGTCGACACGACAAAGGTGGGCGACGACGCGGTGAAGCTCCTGTTCCGCATCGAGGAAGGGCGTCGCCTCGCCGTGTCCGGGGTGCAGGTCGACGGGAATCGCGCCGTCAAGGATGACGACGTCGTGGGCGCGATGAAGACGCGCCCCGAAGGGTTCTTCTTCTGGCATCGCGGCGAGTTCGATGACGACAACTACGCCGGCGACCTCTCCGAACGCATTCCGCAGTTGTATGCGAAGCGCGGATTCATCGACTTTCGCGTTGCGCGCGACACGCTGATCATCGACCGCACACGCGGCAAGGCGCTCGTCGACATCGCCGTCGACGAAGGGCCGCGCTACAAGGTCGGCGACTTCGAGGTGACCGGGAACAAGCACTTTTCGAGCGAAGACCTCGCCCGCTTTTATCCGTTTGGTGACCAGTCGCGGCCGATCATGTCGCGGGTGACCGACTTCCTGAAGCGCCGCACGCCGACTCCGAAGGGGGTGTTCGACCAGGCGGCGTGGGACGACGCGCGGCAGAAGATTTCCTCGGCGTACGCGACCGAGGGATACATCTACGCCAACGTTCGCCCGGTGGTGGAGCGCCGAGTCGCCGACGACTCGACGCACTATGTCGACCTCCGCTGGGAAGTCGACGAGCGCACGCCGGCGGTGATCAATCGCATCGACATCTTCGGCAACGACTACACGCACGAAACGTGTATTCGCGACCAGCTGGTGATCCTCCCCGGCCAGGTCTTCAACCAGGAGGCGCTCATCCGCTCCTGGCAGAGCCTCGGGAACCTGGGCTTCTTCGAGACGCCGATCCCCGCGCCCGACACGCGAACGGCGAACGACCAGGGAGACGTGGACGTGATCTTCCGCGTGAAGGAGAAGCGGACCGGCAACATCAATTTTGGCGCGTCGATGGGGCAGGGAACGGGGGTCGGTGGCTTCATCGGACTGGACCAGCCGAACCTGTTCGGACAGTGCAAGCGCGGGTCGCTGCAGTGGCAGTTTGGTCGCTACATCAACGACTTCAACCTCTCGTACAGCGATCCGCGCATCAAGCAGTCGCTGATCTCGGGGACGCTGTCGATGTACCGCTCACTGCAGCGCTATTACATCGCCGATCTCGGTCGCTCGCTCCGCACCGGCGCCCAGCTGCAATTCGGCATCCCGCTTCCGCACTCACCTTACACGCGCGTGTTCGTGAGCTACGGCGCCGAAAACGTCGCGTTCGGAACGCAGGGACTGCTCGGTGACTTCCGCAGCGACGGGGCGAACAAGTCGTTCCGTTCGACGCTCGGCTTCTCGCTTGCCCGCGACACGCGCATCGACCTCCCGTTCCCGACGGCGGGGGCGCAGTACAATCTCGCGGCCAACTTCAATGGCGGTATCCTGGGCGGGACCACGTCGTTCCAGCGCTACACCGCGGATGCCAGCGCCTATGCGCCGCTAGGGCAGATCGGCGGCGGCCGGCCCGGTTCCCAGCCCATCAAGTTCGTGGCGGGCCTGACTGCGCGCAGCGGTGCGGTGTTCGGCAACACCGGTCCGTTCTTCTTCTCGCAGGAGTTCGCGCTGGGCGGTGTGCAGTTCGGCGAGCGACTCCGTGGGTACGACGAGTTCTCGATTTCCCCCAACGGCTACGTGACGGGGACGTCGACGTTCAACGCCCAGCGGTCATCGTTCGGCAAGGCGTTTTTCAGCTCGACGGCGGAGATCGGAATGCGCGTGAACCAGGCGCTCTATCTTGCCGGATTCTACGAGGCGGGTAACGTGTACAACCGTCCTCGCGATTTCGACCCCACGCGACTCTTCCGCGGTGCGGGCATCAGTGCGTCCACGGTGACTCCGCTCGGACCGCTGGGGCTCGACTATGCGTACGGATTCGATCGCCTTGATGCCCAGGGGCGCAAGGCTCCCAAATGGCAGCTCCACTTCAGGCTCGGCCAGCTCTTCTAGCTTCGGAGATATCATGCGTTTACGTGTTCGTGCGACTCTCGTCGCCTTCGGGCTCATCGCGTTCGTGACTGGCGCCGCGTCGGCGCAAGCCGTCGGCGGCAAGATGGCCTACATCGATTCGCGCGTCGTGCTCGACAAGGCCCCGGGACGGGCTGCGGCGGAGAGCACCTTCCAGAAGGAGTACGACGCCGCGCAGGCCAAGATCAAGAAGATGCAGGACACACTCGAGGCGATGGCGAATGCCTACCAGAAGGCGCAGCCAACGCTGAGCGCCGTCACGCGCGAGCTGCGCGAGAAGGAAATTCGTGACAAGCAGCAGTCGTTCGAGAACGCAGCGCGTCTCCTCGAAGCCCAGATGCAGCAGCGTCAGGGTGAGCTCGTGCAGCCGATGATGAACCAGATTCGCGAAGTCCTCGACTCGCTGCGAAAGGAGGACGGGTATGCGTTCATCTTCGACATCGGGACGAATGCGAGCGTCATCGTCGCTGCCGACTCGACACTCAACATCACCGACAAAGTGGTGGCGCGACTCAAGCCGATTCCGGTTGCAGCTGAGGCCAAGCCGTCGGGCGTGAAGGCGCAGCCGGCCGGGGTCATTCCGAAGAAGCCGGAAGAATTGTGATGACGGGGCGCGCGCCGGCCCACGACCGGTCGCGCCCGCACTTCGCATGTTGACAGCCCGGCAGATTGCCGAGCTGGTGGGCGGGGAGCTACGCGGCGATCCGGATGTGTCGGTCAGTCGCGTCGCGCCAATCGATCGCGCAGGAGAAGGGCAACTCACCTTTCTCGGCGTCGCGAGGTACGCCCCCCTGCTTGCAACGTGCGAGGCGAGCGTGGCGCTCGTCGCACCAGAGCTGGCCGACGCCCCTGGAGGGGTGTCGGCCCGCGTCGTTGTCGCCCGTCCGCAGGAGGCGATGCTGCGCATCCTCCCGCGCCTCTTCGTCCCGGTTCCGCACAGGAGCGGGATCGATCCGAGCGTGCGCATCGGACGTGGGGCCGTGCTCGGTGAGGGGGTCTCCATTGCGCCGTTTGTCGTGATCGGCGATGGCGCGGTGATCGGCGACCGGGTGCGGCTCGAGGCGAATGTCGTGGTGGGCGACGGAGTCACCATCGGCGAGGACTCGCACCTCTTTCCGCACGTCACGGTTTATGCCGGGACGACGGTGGGAAAGCGCGTCGTCGCGCACGCGGGAGTTCGGCTCGGCAGCGACGGGTTTGGGTTCGTGTTCGCCAACGGGGTGCACGAAAAGATTCCGCATGTCGGCCGCTGCATCGTCGAGGATGACGTCGAGATCGGCGCCAACACGACGATCGATCGCGGCAGCATCGATGACACGGTCGTCGGCGCCGGGACGAAGATCGACAACCTCGTCATGATCGCGCACAACGTGCGCGTCGGGCGGCTCTGCCTCATCGTTTCGCAGGCGGGAATCGCCGGGAGCGCACGGATCGGCGACGGGTGCGTGATCGGTGGTCAGGTCGGCATTGCCGGGCACGTGCAGATCGGCGCCCGCGCGCGGCTCGGCGCCCAAGCTGGCGTGTTCGGCGACATCCCGGCCGGCGAAACCTGGTCCGGCTATCCGGCGCGTCCGCACCGCGAAGCGCTGCGCGCGCAGGGTGCGCTCTTCAAGCTGAGCCGGATGCTGCGCCGCATCGAGAAGCTCGTGGGAGACGACGAGGCGTGAGCGGTTCGCCGAACGCCAGAGCGACAGCGCGCCGGCAGACGATCGCTCGTCAGGTCTCGCTCGAAGGGGTCGGACTCCACCTGGGCGAATCGTGTCGCCTCACGTTCCGTCCCGCGCCCATTGGGAGCGGTATCCAGTTCGTTCGGACGGATGTCGCGGGGCGCCCTGCGCTGCGGGCGCACGTGTCGATCGCGGTCGAGACCGAGCGCCGGACGCAGATCGGCGAGGGAGACGCAGCGATCCACACGGTGGAGCACGTGCTCGCCGCGGTCGCCGCGCACGAGATCGACGACGTCATCATCGAGATCGACGGGCCGGAGCCGCCGATCATGGACGGAAGTGCGGGCCCCTTCTTTCGCGCGCTGGTCGAGGCGGGGATTGCGCCGCACGGCGGTCGTGTGGAGGTTCTGACGCTTGCGGCACCGGTCCGTGTGGAGCACGGGGAGTCGTGGTACGAGGCCTTTCCCGCCGATGCGCTATCCGTCGAGGTCACCATCGACTTTCCGCATCCCTTGATCGGGGTGCAATCGGCGACGTACGCGCTGTCGACGCAGCTCTTCGAGCGAGAACTTGCCGATGCGCGCACATTCGGCTTCGCGCACGAGGTCGAGTACCTTCGCTCGCGCGGATTGATCAAGGGGGGATCGACGGAGAACGCTGTGGTGCTGGGGGCGGAGGGGATCGTGGGAACGACGTTGCGGTGGCCGGACGAATTCGTGCGGCACAAGGCGATGGATTGCGTCGGCGACCTCGCGCTCGCCGGCAAGCGTGTGCGCGCGCGCGTGGTCGCGCATCGACCCAGCCACGCCGGGACGGTGCGATTGGTTCGCGAAATGACTCGCATGGCATGCAAGGAGACGCAGGTGATCGAAATCGAAGAAATCATGCGGGTGCTGCCGCATCGCTATCCCTTCCTGCTGGTGGATCGCGTGATCGAGATGGAAGAGGGGAAGCGAGTGGTGGGGATCAAGAACGTCACGATCAACGAGCCATTCTTTCAGGGGCACTTCCCGGGGCATCCGATCATGCCCGGGGTGCTCATCATCGAAGCGATGGCCCAGGTTGGCGGGATCCTGCTGATGGGGACGGTGCCCGACCCGGAGAGCAAGGTCGTCTACTTCGTCTCGTTAGATAACGTCAAGTGGCGAAAGCCGGTGCGGCCGGGCGACCAGCTGCGCTTCGAGCTCGACGTGGTGCAGATTCGCGGACCGCTCTGCAAGATGAAGGGCGTCGCCAAGGTCGACGGCGCGGTCGTCGCCGAGGCCGACATGGCCGCCATGCTGAGGGACAAGTGAGCGCCGAGGTACATCCGACGGCGATCGTGTCGCCGTCGGCGACGCTGGGGGCGAACGTGCGCATCGGGCCGTATGCGATCGTCGGCGATCGCTGCGAGATCGGCGACGGCGCGGTGCTGGAACCGCACGCGGTCCTCGAGCGCAACGTGAAGCTGGCGGCGAACGTCATGATCGGCGTTGGCTCGGTCATCGGTGGCGATCCGCAGGACCTCAAGTTCAAGGGCGAGGACACCTGGGTCGAGATCGGCGAGGGATCGCGCATACGCGAGTACTCGACGATCAACCGCGGAACGGCGCAGTCGCTGCGCACGACGGTAGGGAAGGGGTGCTTCCTCATGTCGTACGTGCACCTGGCGCACGATTGTCACGTGGGCGACGGCGTGATCATCTCCAACGGGACGCAGCTGGCGGGACACGTGACGATCGAGGACCGGGCGATCATCTCGGGGCTGGTCGCGGTACACCAGTTCGTGAAGATCGGCCGGCACGCCTTCGTTGGGGGATGCTCGCGCGTGGCGAAGGACGTTCCTCCGTTCCTCAAGGCGGTCGGGAATCCGGTCAAGCTGTATGGGCTCAACAGTGTCGGACTCACACGCAGCGGATTTGCCGAGGAGACGGTGCGCGAGCTCAAGCGCGCGTATCGTCTCTTCTTCCGCTCCGAACTCAACGTATCGCAGGCGATGGAGCGGGCGCGTTCGGAGCTGCAGCAGATCGAGGAAGTGGACCACTTCCTGCGCTTCCTCGAGGACTCGGGTCGCGGGGTGGTCATTTGAGCGCCGGCACGCCGCGGGTAGGGGTGATCGGCGCAGGGGCACTCGGCTTCCACCACGTGCGGATCATGCGCGAGATGGAAGACGTGACCTTCGTCGGCTTCCATGAGGCGAGTGCCGAGCGAGCCGCCACGGTCTCGGCTGACCTTGGCGTTCCGTCGTTTGCCGACGTGGCGTCGTTGGTCGAGGCGTGCGACGCGCTGACCATCGTCGTGCCGACGCCCGCGCACTACGCGGTCGCGAAAGAGGCGCTCGCCCGAGGACGCCACGTCCTCATCGAGAAGCCACTCACAACGACGCTCGCCGAGGCGGATGAGCTGCTGAGCATCGCGCGCGAAAATGGGGCGCTGATCCAGACCGGTCACGTGGAGCGATTCAACCGGGCGATTCGTGCGGCGATGCCCTACGTCGACCGCCCGCGCTTCCTCGAGAGCGATCGCCTCGCGCCGTTCAATCCGCGCGGGTCGGACGTGGCGGTCGTCCTCGACCTGATGATCCATGACATCGACCTCCTGCTCACCCTCGTGAAGAGCGCGGCGCAGGACGTTGCAGCTGTCGGGATCCCGGTGCTCACGCCGTTCGTGGACATCGCCAACGCGCGGATCACCTTCACGTCGGGGGCGGTGGCCAACGTCACCGCGAGCCGCGTGTCGCGCGAGCGCATGCGGAAGCTCCGCCTCTTCCAGCAGAGCGGCTACCTCTCGCTCGACCTCGCCGCGGGGAACGGGGAGTTTTACCGCATCCGCGGGGATGTGGACCTGGGAGAGCTGACAAAGTCGCCACAACAGCTCGAGGCGTTCGTCGAGCGGATCCCGCTCGAGGCGCCGGACGGGGAGCCGCTGCGCCTGGAATTCCGCTCCTTCATCGATGCGATCCGCGGGGTGGCGCCAGTGACGGTGAGCGGCGACGACGGGCGCGAGGCGCTCGCCGTGGCGCTGCGGATCGTTGCCGAGATCGAGCGGACGCGCGCCACGATCGCCGCGCCGGAGCGTCCGCGTGCGTGAGGTCCTGGTGATCGCCGGCGAGGCGTCCGGCGATCTGCACGCGGCGGGGCTCGCGCACGCCCTGGCGGCGATTCGCCCCGAGCTCAGGCTCGTCGGGATGGGGGGGCGCAACATGCGAGCGGCCGGCGTCGAACTCCTCGAAGACGCCGAGCGCATGGCCGTGATGGGATTCGTCGAGGTGATTCGCAAGGTCCCGCATCACTGGGCGCTGCTGCGGCGGCTCGAGGAGCGACTCGCCAGCGGCAACGTCGCGCTCCTCGTGACGATCGACTATCCCGGCTTCAACATGAAAGTGGCCGCGGCGGCGCGGCGCCACGGCGTACCAGTCCTCTACTACATCACGCCGCAGGTGTGGGCGTGGGGGGCGAACCGGCTCCCGAAGCTGGCAAAGCTGATCACCAAGGCGGCGGTGATCCTCCCGTTCGAGGAGCCGCTCCTTCGGCAGCACGGGATCGACGCGACGTTCGTCGGTCATCCGCTCCTCGATCGCGCGCAGTCGATGCCGTCGCAGGAGGAGGCGCGCCGGGCGCTGGGGATCCCGACGGACGCGCGCGTGCTCGCCCTCTTTCCCGGGAGTCGCGCACAGGAAATCCATCGGCATCTCGACGACTTCGTGGCCACCGCGCGACTGCTCGAGGCGCGAATCCCCGGGCTCGAGGTCGTGGTGAGCGTGGCGCCGACTGTGCAGCTCGACGCGTCGCGCTGCCCCTACCGTCAGGTGCATGACGGCTCATTCACCGTACTCCGCGCTGCCGATGCGGCGATGTGCAAGAGCGGCACGACGACGTTGGAGTCGGCCGTGGCCGGGTGCCCGCTGGTGGTCGCGTATCGCACGAGCGGGTGGACGTATGCGATCGCCCGGCGCGCGGTGAAGATCCCGTACATCGGGCTGGTGAACGTGGTCGCCGGGCGTGAGGTTGCGCGCGAGTTCGTCCAGGACGCGCTCGTTCCGAATGACGTGGCGGATGCGCTGGCGCCGCTGCTTCAGCCGGGAACCCCGGCGCGCGAGGCGCAGGTGACGGCGTTAGGCGAGGTGCGCGACATGCTCGGCGCTCCGGGTGCGGCGGCGCGCGTGGCGGCGATGGCGAGCGCACTGGTGCCGTGAGCGACGCCGCGGCGGTGCGCGCCGAGCGCCCGCGTGGGTGGCGCCAGCGGATCAAGGTGGCGCTGGCGTCCGTACTCGGCGGGGGCTTCCTCCTGCTCCTCGCGCGCACCTGGCGCGTGACACGTACGGGCGAGGAGCACCTAACGGCGCTGCGCACCACCGGGCGTCCGATGGTGATCGTGCTCTGGCACGGCGAACTGCTGCCGATCCTCTGGGCACACCGCGACCAGGGGATCGCGGTTCTGATCAGTACGCACGCCGACGGAGAGATCATCGCGCGCATCTGCGAGTCGCTCGGGTGCCGTACAGTGCGCGGATCGTCGTCGCGCGGCGGGGTGCGCGCGCTGCTCGAGCTCGTGCGCGAGCTCGATGCGGGGCACGAGGTGGCGATCACACCGGACGGTCCGCGCGGGCCGCGACGCGTCTTTGCAGCTGGCGCGGTCGTCGCCGCGATGCGGGCGAAGGTCCCGATCATCGCCTTCGGCGCGCGGGTGGACCGCGCATGGCGCCTGCGCTCATGGGACCGTTTCGTGATCCCCAAGCCGTTCGCCCGTGTCGAAGTGAGCTACAGCCCCGCTGCGGAGGTCGCCGCGACGAATGCGCGCGACGCCGAGGATGAGGTGCCACGATTCGCCGAGTTGCTGCTGGCGGTGGCCGACGCGGACGAGCGCTGAGCCATGACGCCCGATGACGTGTGGGATGCGCGCCGAGGGACCGCCAGGCTGGCGCGCGGACTCCTCGTTCCGGCGAGCTGGGCATATCGCGCTGTGGTCGCCGCGCGCAACGCGCTCTTCGACGCTGGCGTTCTTGCCACGAAGAAGACGGCGATTCCCGCGATCTCCGTGGGTAACCTCAGCGCCGGTGGCACGGGCAAGACGCCGGTAGCGGCCGACGTCGCGCATCGCCTGCAGGCAGCCGGTGCGAGGCCGGCGCTCATCCTGCGTGGTTATGGCGCTGACGAACCGCGCGTGCACGCCCTGCTCAATCCTGCCGTGCCGGTCCTAACGAGTCCCAACCGGGTGGCGGCAACGGTCGAGGCCGAGCGACGAGGGTGCGACATCGCGGTGCTGGACGACGCCTTTCAGCATCGCTGGGCCGAACGTGTGGAGAACATCGTCCTGGTGGCGGCAGAGCAGTGGACCGGGGTTCGGCATTGCTTGCCGGCTGGACGCTATCGCGAGCCTCCGTCGGCGCTCAGGCGCGCGTCGTTGGTGATCGTCACGCGAAAGATGGCGCTGCCTGACGAAGCGTCGCGTGTCGCGCTGGAGCTGGCGAGGTGGACCTCCGCGCCCATCGTTCGCATGGCGTTCGCTCTCGACACGCTGCGACGTGTGGGAGCGCCAGGGGAGGTGCAACCACTTTCAGCGCTTGCTGGGCAGCGGATAGTCGCGGTCGCCGGGATCGGATCTCCGCGCGCCTTCGCCGGTCAACTCGAATCTGCCGGGGCACGCGTAGAGCTGGTATCGTTTCCAGATCATCATGCGTTCACGCAAGGCGATGTGGAGGCACTGCTCGGTCGTGTCCCGGCCACGATGATGGTCGTCTGTACGCTCAAGGATGCGGTGAAGCTCGAGCGGTACTGGCCTCGCGCCTCGACGCCCCTGTGGTATGTTTCGCAGCGCATTGCGCTCGAGGATGGGCGGGACGACTACGACGCCGCGATCCAGCGCGCACTTGATGCCCGCGCGCGGGCTTGATGCCCGCGCGCGCCTACACTCCCTCCGCTAACCGCCGGCTCAGCCGGATCACTAACGCTCTCATGCCAACCGATCTCCGCCTTCCGACGAACGCCATCGTCCAGCCGGACAAAGATCGCTTTCTCAACGAGGAAAACCCGTTCGAGGCGATGATGTCGCGCTTCGACCGGGCCGCCGAACTGCTCGATCTCGAGCCCGGCTTGTACAAGGTTCTTCGCAGTGCCGAAAAGCAGCTGATCGTGTCGTGTCCGGTGCTGATGGACAACGGCGAGATCGAGGTCTACACCGGAATTCGCGTGCTCTACAACACCTCACGCGGCCCGGCGAAGGGTGGTATCCGCTTCGACCTCAACGTGACGCTCGACGAAGTGACCGCGCTCGCCGCGTGGATGACGTGGAAGTGCGCCGTGGTCAACGTTCCGTTCGGTGGGGCGAAGGGCGGGGTGATCTGCGATCCGCTCAAGATGAGCGCCGGCGAGCTCGAACGACTCACGCGCCGCTACACCTCGGGGATCATGTCGCTGCTCGGCCCTGATTCCGACGTGCCGGCCCCCGACGTGAACACCAACGAGCGCGTGATGGCGTGGATCATGGATACCTACTCCATGCAGATGCGCCACACCGTCACCGCCGTGGTCACCGGGAAGCCGATCGAGATGGGTGGATCGCTCGGGCGCCGCGAGGCCACCGGGCGCGGATGCATGTTCATGGTCAAGGAAGCACTCGCCCACCTGGGGATGAGCGTGAAGGGGAGCACCGTCGCCGTGCAGGGCTTCGGCAACGTCGGCTCGGTCTCGGCCCAGCTCCTCCAGCGCGAGGGGTGCAAGATCGTCGCGATCGGCGATCGCAGCGGCGCGTACTACAACTCGAGTGGATTCGACGTCGACGACGCGATCGCGTACGTGCGCAAGAACAAGGTGCTCGAGGGGTACGTGCACGGCGAAAAGATCCCCAACGAAGAGCTGCTGACGCTCGACGTCGATGTGCTCGTGCCGGCCGCGCTGGAGAACGTCATCACGACGAAGAATGCAATGAAGATCCGCGCGAAGGTGATCTGCGAGGGGGCGAACGGGCCGACGACCGCCGCCGCCGACGCGATCCTCGACGAGAAGGGGGTGTTCGTCATCCCCGACATCCTGGCGAATGCCGGCGGCGTGACGGTGTCGTACTTCGAGTGGGTGCAGGATCGCGCCGGCTATTTCTGGAGCGAGGAAGTGGTCAACGACCGCCTGCGCGACCTCATGGTGAAGTCGTTCCGCGACGTGCTGGATCTCGCGAAGCAGCACAAGGTGAACATGCGGACCGCTGCGTACATGTTGTCGATCAGTCGCGTGGCCACCGTGCACCGACTTCGCGGGATCTACGCCTAGCCGATGTGCAGCTGGCGGCATTCGTCGCCGTACCGCGGGCGGGGCGCAGGCGCGCCCCGCCCGCGCCTGCGCATGGCCCCCGCTCTCGCGCGCGCGTGAAGATCCGCTGCGTCGTGGTGGGGAAAGTGCGCGATCGCGCCCTCGCCGAGGTCATCGCCGGTTTCGAGACGCGCGCGGCGCGCTACTGGCCGCTCGAAGTGGTTGAAGTGCGGGAGGAGCATGGGCGAGACGGTGAGCTGGTCAAGATGCGGGAGGGGGCGCGGCTCCTCGAGAAGGTGGGGGGAAGCCTCGTGATCGCTTGCGACGAACGGGGCGACTCGCTCACGTCGGAGCAGTTTGCGGCGTGGCTCCAGCAGCTGCGCGAAGGGGGACGCGACGTCGCCTTCGTGATCGGCGGGGCGTTCGGGCTCGACGGCGCCGTGCGTGACGCGTCGGCGCGGCGACTTACGCTCGCTCCCTTCACGCTCCCGCACGAGATGGCGCGGCTCGTCCTCGCCGAGCAGCTCTATCGCGCCGGGACGATCGTTAGGCGGGAGCCCTACCACAAGGCGTAGCGGGGCGGAAGCCCAGGCGCGCGCGGTCCGTCACGGTCGTGAATGGGTGAGAGATTCCCGCACGGCGGACTCGCCAAACCGGGGCGCAGTTCGCGAGATTTCGCCCGGACCTCAGGCGCCCTCGCCGGCCGTGTGTTGCACACCCGGCGTTACGCCGCGCGCCTGGCGGACGAACCGATCACCCCCTCCGATGATATCGCCGCTCCACATTCGATGTAGCGCCTCACGGCGCGCGGCCCCCTACGCCGGACCGGCGGGCGGGGGAGGCCTGGCCCGTCGACAGGGTGCGGCATCGGCGCAGGCGTCGGGGAGAATTCCGTGACCTTGCCGAAGATCCGCAGCGAGTCGCTCGGCGGTTCGCTACTCGCGAGACGACTCATCGCGGGGACGGCGCCATCGGAGTGGTATCTCCCGCGCCCCGCGTCGGCAGCAGAATGGAAGGCCAGGAGCGAGGAGACGCGGCTGCGGACCGCGCCGGACTGGTTCGCCGCGCTGGCCCCGGCCTTCGATGCCGGCGGCGCTGCGCGCGAGCGCCTCGAGCGCGTCGTTCTCGACCGCGGGGTCGTCGTCACGACGGGACAGCAGCCTGGCCTGTTCGGGGGACCGATCTACACCTGGTCCAAGGCGCTCTCGGCGCTCGAACTCGCCGACGCGCTGGAGCGGTCGACGGGAATCGCGACGGCTCCCGTCTTCTGGGCAGCGACCGACGATGCCGACTTCGCCGAGGCCAGCGCGACCTGGATCTCGCTTCCCGGCGGGGCGGAGCGGTTGCAGATGGCGGCGCAGGAGGCGGAGGGGATCCCCATGGCCGAGCGCCCCCTTGGCGACGTGGGCCAGCTGCTGGCGCGCCTCGAGCGGGCCGCAGGTTCTGCCGTGGACCCAGGCGTTCTTGCGCGACTTCGTGAGACGTATACCTCGAGCGCCACGATCGGTGGTGCATACCTCGCCTTCCTTCGGGCGATGCTGGAGCCGCTCGGCATCGCCGTGTTGGACGCGTCGCACCCCGCGTTGCTGGATGCCGAGCGCCCGCTGCTCGAGCAGGCGTTGCGCCGCGGCACGGTGATCGCCGAGTCGCTCGCCGAACGTTCGTCTGCGCTGCAGGGAGCGGGATACACACCGCAGGTGGCCGATGTGGCCGGACTCTCGCTCGTATTCCGGCGCGATGAGGAGGGGCGAAAGGCCCGCGTTCCGATCGCTGACGCCGAAGGCGTGACCGCGCGGGGCGCGAGCGAACACCTCTCTCCTAACGTCCTGCTGCGCCCAGTCGCGGAACAAACGGTCCTCCCGACGGTCGCGTACCTGGCCGGTCCCGGCGAGATTTCGTATTTCGCGCAGGTGGGAGCCGTCGCCGCCGCGTTAGGCGCGGTGACGCCGCTCGTCCTCCCGCGCTGGTCGTGCACCATCATCGAGCCGCACATCGAGACGCTGCTCGGCGCGCGCGGAACGACCGTGCAGGAACTCGCCAACCCCGCTGCGGTGGAGGGGAGACTGGCGCGGGAGGCGGCGCCACCGGGATTGATGGAGGCGCTCGATGCGTGGCGCGCCTCGATCGGCGGGAACGCCGACACGCTCGCCGCGCTCGCGAGGGAGGCGGGATCCATCGTTCCGCCAGACGTGATCGAAGGTGCGCGTCGGCAGATGGAGTGGCGCACCGACCGACTGGAACGTCGGCTCGTGGCGGCGCTCAAACGACGCGACGTCGATCGGCAGCGCGACATCGCGACGCTGGCCGGTGCGCTGTATCCCGGGGGCGGGCGCCAGGAGCGCGCGCTCAACCTCGTCCCGATCCTTGCCCGACACGGGATGGGAGTGATCGAGGCGATGCGTGGCGCCGCGCGACTCCACGCCGAGGCGCTCGTCGCGGGGACCCCGATCCCCGTCGACCCGGCGTGAGCCCGAGGCGCGACGTGGCAGCTGGCGGCGACGACTCGTTGGCGAGCCGTCGTCCGGCGGCGCTCGTCGCCATCGGGATCCTGCTCAGCCGTCTCGTCGGCTTGGTGAGGCAGCGCGTCTTCGCCTACTACTTCGGTGCCGGCGACGAGGCCGATGCGTTCACGCAGGCGTTCCGCATCCCCAACATCCTGCAGAATCTCTTTGGGGAGGGAGTGCTCTCGGCGTCGTTCATCCCCGTCTATTCGCAATTGCGGGCGAAGGGGGACGACGTCGCACGCCAGGAAGTGGCTGGCGCAGTGCTCGGTGTTCTTGCCTTTCTCTCGGCGGTCGTGGTCCTGATCGGCGTCGCGGCGGCGCCGATCCTCGTGCACGTCATCGCCCCCGGCTTCGAGGGCGCGAAGCGCGAACTCACGGTGCAGTTGGTGCGCGTGCTCTTCCCCGGTGCCGGGTTGCTCGTACTCGCGGCGTGGTGCCTGGGGGTGCTCAACAGCCACGGGAAGTTCTTCCTGTCGTACGCTGCGCCGGTGTTGTGGAACGCCTGCATGATCGGCGCGCTGCTGGGGTGGGGAGGGAGCGTCACGCTTCCCCGGCTCGCGATCATCCTTGCGTGGGGGAGCGTGGCAGGGAGTGCGTTGCAGCTGGTGGTGCAGTGGCGGAACGTGTCGCAGGTGCTCGGCGCGTGGCGCGTCACGATGAGCACCCGATCGCCGCATGTTCGCACCGTGCTCCGCAACTTCGGCCCGGTTTTCGTCGGGCGCGGCGTGGCGCAGCTGAGCGCGTACGTGGACTCGTTCATCGCGTCGTTCCTCGTCGTCGGCGCCGTGACGATCCTCAACAACGTGCAGCTGCTGTACATGCTCCCGGTCTCGCTCTTCGGGATGTCGATCTCGGCGGCCGAACTCCCGGCAATGTCGAGCGTGACCGGCGAGGATCACGAGGTCTCGGAGCGACTCCGGGAGCGTCTCGCGCTGGGGCTTCGCCGCATCGCGTTCTTCATCGTCCCGTCGGCGGTGGCGTTTCTGGCATTTGGCGATCTCCTCGCGCGCGTCGTCTACGAGGGTGGAAACTTCGGCGCGAAGGAAGTGGAGTGGGTATGGGGCGTGCTCGCCGGATCGGCGGTGGGGCTCCTGGCCTCGACGCTGAGCCGTCTTTACGCGAGCGCACTCTACGCGATGCGCGATACCCGGACGCCGCTTCGCTTCGCGATGGTCCGCGTCGCGCTCACCACGGCGCTCGGATTCGCCGCAGCGCTCTGGCTTCCGCGCGTCATCCCGATCGATCCGCGGTGGGCGGTTTCGGGACTCACCGCATCGGCTGGAATCGCGGCGTGGGTCGAGTTCGCCCTGCTGCGCCGTGCGGTCGGGCGGCTCATCGGCGAGGTGGCCATTCCCCCCGCCACCCTCGTAACCCTCTGGGGTTGCGCGGGCGTCGCGGCGCTCGCCGGCTGGCTCGTGCGCCACTTCCTCTCAGGGATCTCGCCGCTCCTCATGAGCGCTGTCGTCCTGTCGATCTATTCGCTGGCCTACGGAGTGGCGACGCTCTCGGCGGGAATCACACAGGCTGAGGCGATCGCTGCTCGAGTGCGGACGGTGATTCGGCGCCGCTGAGGGGGAGCGCGCAGTAAATTTCGGCATGTTCGAGGCCCCTCCCTCCGTCGCCGCGAAGCTTCCACATCTCCCCGACTCTCCAGGCGTCTACCTCTGGAAGGACGCCGAGGGAACGGTGTTGTACGTGGGAAAGGCCAAGCGCCTGCGCTCGCGCGTACGCAGCTATTTCGGCAGCGATCACCTCGAGTCGGTGAAGACGCGCGCGATGGTGCGGTTGATCGATGCGCTCGACACGATCGTCGTCCCCACCGAGGCGCACGCGCTGATTCTCGAGGCGAACCTCATCAAGGAGTATCGCCCGCGCTTCAACATCGCGCTGCGCGACGACAAGTCGTACCCGTACATCAAAGTCACGCTGCAGGAGCCGTTTCCGCGCGTGTACGTCACGCGCCGGCTGGTGAGCGACGGGGCGCGCTACTTCGGTCCGTACACCGACGTCGGGGCGATGCGGCGCGCGCTCAACGTGGTGAAGCGCATCTTCACGGTGCGTTCGTGCCACTACGCGCTGATGGACGAGGTCCCCGATCGACCGTGCCTCGACTATCACATCGGGAAGTGCAAGGCGCCGTGCGTGCGTTACCAGACCGAAGCCGACTATCGCAGCATGATCGACGAAGTCGTGCTCTTCCTCGACGGGCGCACCACCGACGTGATCAAGCGCGTGCGCGAGCGGATGCAGGAGGCGGCGGCGCAGCTCAACTTCGAGCGGGCGGCCGAACTGCGCGACGCGCTGATGAAGCTTGACTCGCTCGAGGAACCTACCGTCGTCGTGCAGGTGGAGGGAGGCGACCGCGACGTGATCGGCTACGCGCGCGATGGCGACGACGCCTGCGTGGCGATCCTGCGCATCCGCGGCGGAAAGCTCCTCGCGCGCGACCAGCGCTTCGTCGAGAACGTCGAAGGGGAAGAGGACCAGGCGATCCTGTCGGCGTACCTCGCGCGCACGTACGTGACATCCGAAGAGCGAGCGGCCGAGCTCCTCGTCCCGATCGACTTCGAGGATCGCGAGCTGCTCGAGGAATCGCTCGGGCGCACCCGCATCGTGGTGCCGCAGCGCGGCCCGCGCCGGGAGCTCGTGCAGCTGGCGGAACAGAACGCGCGGCACCTGCTCGAGGAATTCAAGCTCGCCGCGTTCGAGGCCGAGGAGCGGGCGGCGAGCCCGGTGTATGACCTGCAACGCGAGCTCGGTCTGCAGAAACTCCCGCGCGCCTTCGTCTGCTTCGACATCTCCACGACGCAGGGGACCGACACGGTCGGTTCGTGCGTCTGGTTCGAGAACGGGCGCGCGCGTCGCGCCGAATATCGCAAGTTCAAGGTGAAGACCGTCGAGGGCACCGACGACTTCGCGTCGATGCGTGAAGTGGTGGGGCGATACTTCGGACGACGCCTCGAAGAGCAGAAGGCGCTCCCCGACCTCGTGGTGATCGATGGCGGAAAGGGGCAGCTGAATGCGGCGCACGAGGCGCTGCAGGCGCTGGGGCTGGGAGAACTTCCCCTCATTTCGCTGGCCAAGCGCGAGGAAGAAGTGTTCATCCTCGGGCGGAGCGAATCGTTGCGGCTGTCGAGGCGCTCGCCGGCGCTTCGCACGTTGCAGCAGGCGCGCGACGAAGCGCATCGCTTCGCGGTGACGTTCAATCGCGCGCGCCGCACGATGCGCACGCTCACCTCCGAACTGCTGCGCATCCCCGGGATAGGCCCGGGGAGGCGACGCGCGCTGCTCAAGGCCTTTGGGTCGCTGCAGGGGGTGAAGGACGCGACCCCAGAAGCGATCGCCGCAGTCCCGGGCTTCTCGCTCTCCTCGGCGAACAAGGTGCTCCAGGCGTTGCGCCCGACGGCGGAGGCGGACGCCGTCCCGCCGGAGGGCGCTGTCGCCGCCGCCGACAGCGCTTCGCCCGACGAACCCGCGAACGTCGCCCCGATCGACGACGCATTACCCAGCGATCCCGACCGATTGTCCGTTTCCGAGTGAGACGCGCACGCCCACGTTCAGAGCGCGTACGCGGCTCCTTTTCCCCAACTCCACGACAGATTTCATGACGACCTGGACGCTTGCCTGTTCTGCCTGCGGGCACCCCGAAGCGCAGCATGCCGCGGTTGGCCTCTGTCCGTCGTGCGGACAGCCCTTCCTGGCGGTCCTCGACGGCGAGGCGCCGTCGCGCGACGCCATTCTCCCGCGCTGGGACATGTGGCGCTACTCGGCGGCCCTTCCGCTGGCGGACGGTGAGACGCCCGTGTCGTTAGGCGAGGGGATGACGCCACTGCTCGACGTACCCGCCCTGGCGAAGATCGTCGGGGTTCGCCGGCTCTGGATCAAGGACGAAGGGGTGAATCCGACGGCGTCGTTCAAGGCGCGCGGGTTGAGCGCTGCCGTGACGCGCGCGAAGGCGCGCGGCGTGCCTGGCGTCGTGGTCCCAACCGCCGGGAATGCCGGCGCCGCGCTCGCAGCCTACGCAGCGGCAGCAGGACTCCCGGCACGCATCTTTGCCCCCGCCACGACTCCGCGCCCGATCCTCGACATCATCCGGGCGATGGGCGTCGACCTCGTCACGATCGATGGCCACATCGGCGACTGCGGTCGCATGAGCGTGGAGTTCGCGAAGGAGAGCGGCTACTTCAACGTGGCCACACTCCGCGAGCCGTATCGCGCCGAGGGGAACAAGACGCTCGGGCTCGAGCTCGCCGAGCAGATGGGATGGCGCCTCCCGGACGCAATCGTGTACCCGACCGGCGGTGGGGAAGGGGTCATCGGGATGTGGAAGGCGTTCGCCGAGATGCGACGCTGGGGATGGATCGACGCCAATGCCCCGTTGCCGAAGATGATCGTTGCGCAGGCGTCGGGATGTGCACCGCTCGTGCGCGCGGTGCGCGAAGGGGCCGACCGTGCCACGCCGTGGGAGAATCCGCGGACGCACGCCGCCGGCCTGCGTGTCCCCGGCCCGCTCGGCGATCGCCTCGTGCTCAGGTGCATCAAGGAGAGCGGCGGAAACGCCGAGGAGGCGACAGAAGAGGAAATCCGCGACTTTACCGCGCGCCTGGCCCACAACTCCGGGATCGACGCGGCGCCAGAAGGAGGAGCGGCGCTCTTCGTTGCGGCAAAGCTCGTCCAGAGCGGGCGCCTCTCCCCCGAGAGCGAAGTCGTGGTCTACAACACCGGAAGCGGGGCGAGCTACCGCGCGTGAGCGCGACCGGAGGTGGAAAGATCAGCGCACGAATCGCGGTCGGATTCCCTCGCCGGGGACGTGGAGCAGGGCGTCGACTATTCGTGAGATGACTTCTATTTTTTGGCCGTGACGATCGCGATCCTCGAACCGTTCAGCGGCATCTCGGGCGACATGATGCTCGGCGCCCTCGTTCACGTCGGACTCGATCCGGCGTGGCTCGAGGCGCTGCCGGCGCGCCTCGGGCTGGATGGTGTCTCGGTGCGCGTTCGCGACGTGCAGCGCGCCTCGATCGCGTGCAAGAAGGTCGACTTCGACATCCCGCCGCAGCCGCACGCGCGCCACCTCGACGAGATTCGCGCGCTCGTCGCAAACGCGGCGTTGCCGGACGTGGTTCGTGCGCGCGCGATGGACGCGTTCTCGGCGCTGGCGGTCGAGGAAGCGAAGATTCACGGCGTCGGCGTGGACGACGTACACCTGCACGAAGTGGGAGCGGTCGACGCGATTCTCGACGTCGTGGGATCGATCGGCGGTCTCGACGAGCTCGGAGTCTCGCGTGTGTACTGCGGTCCGATCTCGCTGGGCGACGGCTTCGTGAAGGCGGCGCACGGCGTGCTCCCGGTCCCCGCGCCGGCCACGTTGCGGCTGCTCGAAGGACTGGCGGTTCGCCCCGGTCCGGAGGGGACAGGCGAGCTGGTGACGCCCACGGGGGCCGTGCTCGTGAAGGTGCTGTCGGCTGGCGCCATTCCCACGCGGTTTGTGCCGGTCAAGAGCGGATATGGCGCGGGAACGAAGGAGCTCGTCGGGCGCCCCAATGCGCTTCGACTCACGCTCGCCGACGATGTGGCATCGCTCGACGGATCGATCGAGCGACTTGTGACGCTGGTCACCGATATCGACGACATGTCGCCCGAACTGGTATCGGGGTGCGCCGAGATGTTGCGGGAAGCTGGGGCGCTCGACGTCGTACTCTCCTCGACGCAAATGAAGAAAGGGCGCGCGGCCGTACGGCTCGAGGTCCTCGCCCTGGAAGCGAGTGTGCCGCTCCTCGAGGCGATGATCTTCGAACACACCACGACCTTGGGCGTGCGGCGCATCGCGGTCGAGCGCCGCGCGTTGGCGCGCGAAGGCGACGTGGTGCAGGTGCTCGGGCACCAGGTGCGGATCAAGGTGGCGACCCTGCCTAACGGCGGGCAGCGCCGCAAGCCCGAGTACGATGACGTGTGGGCCGTCGCACGCGCCACGGGGCGATCGCTCGGTGACGTTTCGTCGCTCGCGCTCGCTGCCTCGGAACGCGACCAATGAGGTTGGGTAGCACTCACTTCGGCGCGCGGGGCGCGCCTCATCATGCAAGGAGAGAACGAATGACCCTGTTGCGCGTCTCGCTGGCCCTCTCGCTCGCGCTGGCTGTTCGCCCGGTGACCGCCGTGGCGCAGGCCAAGTGCGAGATCGACGAGAAGAAGCCGAATCAAGTGAAGGATGCCTCCAACGCGCTGGCGAAGGCTTCACTTCCGATCGGCAAGCCCGAAGACAAGATCAAGAACATCACGCAGGCGGTGTCCCTGCTGACGAAGGATGAGGACAAGATCATCGCGGCGAACGCCTCGGGGCGCGCCTACGTGCTCGGTCGCGCGTTGAGCCTCTACGCCGACGAATCGATGCGCGCCGGCCGCGACAGCGGGTTGGTCGTCAAGCGGTCGGCGGTCGGCTATGCGACCTCGCCCGACGGGATGGTCGACCTGGTTGCCGCCGCGGATTCGGCGTTCGACGTCGTGGAGGCGGCCAATGCCGCCTGCAAGGACGACACGGAAGAGTGGCGCCGCCGGATGTACGCGCCGCTCGTGAACAGCGCGGTGAATCTGTACAACCAGCAGCAGGTCGACTCGGCGGCGTCGCTCGTGCGCCGCAGCCTGACGGTGTACGACGGGTATCGCCTCTCGTACATCGCCTACAACATCCTGGGCAACATCCTGCAGGGGCGCGACTCGATCGACCAGGCGGTGGCCGCCTTCCAGAAGATGGCCGACCTCCAGAAGGGCGACACGTCGCTGGTCGACGACCGCAAGAACGTGATGATCAGCGTGGCCCAGATGATCATGGCGCAGGGCGAATCGAAGGCTGCCAAGTTCGGGCAGGCGAGCGCCTATCTCGAGAAGTATCTCGCGGAGTTCCCGGACGACGCCAAGGCGACCGCCGCGCTCGCTCGCGCTCAGATTGCCAGCGGCAACTCGGCGGCCGCCGAAAAGGTGTTCGGCGACATGGTGAGCAATCCCGACAAGTTCACGGATGGCGCGCTCTTCGAGGCGGGGGTGAACGCTGCCCGCGCCGATCGCCCCAAGGATGCGGCGGCGCTGTTCGAGGCGGGACTCAAGAAGAATCCGTCCTCGCGCGATGGCCTCTTCAACCTGGTCGTGACCTATCAGAAGCTCGACCAGTGGGACAAGGTGCCGCCGGTGCTCACGCGTTTGATCGCCATCGATCCGGAGAATCCGGAGAACTATCAACTCTGGGCGCTCTACTACCAGAACGAAGCCAAGAGCCTCAAGGACGCCGCCTCCAAGAAGCCGGCGACCTCTCCCGAAGCGAAGGCGTACGCCGCCGCCAACGACTCGCTCCTCAAGTACTTCAAGCGCATGTCGGAGGCGCCGGTCAAGGTCACCTTCACGCTCTGGTCGCATGACGGCACGAAGCACACGGTCGGCGGCTCGGTCGAGAACCTGTCCGACGCGGACAAGAGCTACACGCTCAAGTTCGAGTTCCTCGACGTCGCGGGGAACGTGGTGTCGTCGAAGGAAGCCACGGTGGACGCGGTCGGATCGAAGAAGTCCAAGTCGTTCCGCGTGGAAGTCGAAGGGGCAGGGATCGTGGCGTATCGCTACGCCCCGCTTGGGTAGTCGCTCAACAAGCGAAGGCGCCTGATCGACGGCGCGTCACGTGAAGAGCAAAACGGCGGCGCATTCCTCGGGATGCGCCGCCGATTTGCTAGTGACTGTTTCTCTCATCGGCGACGGCGAAAGTGTATGTCCCGCATTGATATCGACCGAAGCAATTGCTAAGTTCCTTGAGGTCTGCCGACCCTCGGCGACCTGCTTATCGGGGGAAGATCGCGATCACGCGACGACGCGTACGCGCACTTCCCCCGTTTGTCTCTCGTCTGGTCATGGTCCGCGTCGCACGCGTCGCTCCCGATAGCATTGCCCACGAACTCGAGATCGTTCCCGGCACGGAGATCCTCTCCGTCAACGGGCGCGAGATCGATGATTTCCTCGACTGGGAGTTTCTGACCGCCGACGATGAACTCGAGATCGCGGTCCGCCTCCCCGATGGCGAGGCGATCGTCTACGAGATCGAGCGCCCGGAGGGTGAGAGCCTCGGCGTGCAGCTGGAGCCGCCGACGGTTCGGCGCTGCGCCAATCGCTGCGAGTTCTGCTTCATTGAAGGACTTCCCAAGGGGCTGCGCAAACCGCTGTACATCCGCGACGACGACTATCGCCTGTCGTTCGCTTATGGAAACTTCGCGACGCTCTCGAACCTCAAGGAGCGCGATTTCAATCGCATCATCGAGTACCGGCTGTCGCCGCTTTACGTCTCGGTGCACGCGACGCCGTGGGAAGCGCGCAAGACACTGCTGAACAATCCGCGCGTCCCCAACATCCTCGAGCAGCTTACGCGACTCGTGGAGGGAGGCATCCAGTTCCACGGGCAGATGGTGATCGTCCCGGGGCTCAATGATGGCGAGGTGCTCGAGCAATCGCTCGCCGATCTCTGGGCGTTCGGAGATGCCTGCCTCTCCGTGGCGCTCGTGCCGGTCGGTCTGACCCAGTTCTCGCACCTGTATACCGGCAAGTCGATGGATCAGGAGAACGCGCGTCGCCTCCTCGAAACCGCCGAACGTTGGGCGGAGCGAGCACGCAGCGAGCGTGGCGAGACCTGGGTATTCGGATCGGACGAGCTCTACCTCCTCGCCGGTGCGGAGCTTCCGAACGCATCGCACTACGGCGACTTCGCGCAGATCGAGAACGGCGTCGGCTCCGTCACCGCACTGCGAAATCGCGTGAGCGACGGGGCGTCGTCGCTGCCGCGCCTCGATGGTAGGCGCATCGGTGTGGTCACTGGACTCGCGATGCGTGAGATCATGCCACCGCTCCTCGAGCAACTCGCGGCGTCGACCGGAGCGCGCTTCGAGATGATCCCGACCGAGAACTCGCTGTTCGGCCCGACGACGACCACCGCCGGCCTCCTCGTCGGCCAGGACATGCTCGGCGCGCTGCGCGACCGGCACGATCTCGATCTTGCCCTCATTCCCGCCGAGTCGATCAACGACGACGGGATCTTCCTCGACGACATGACCTTCATCGACGTGCGCGAGGCGCTCCCGATGCCGGTCTATCCATCCTACGATTTCATCGACGTGCTCCAACTCGAAGAAGGCGCGCTCACTGTCGGCGCGCCCGAAGGGGGGGCGTCGTGAGCCTTCCCGTCGTCGCCCTTGTCGGCCGCCCGAATGTCGGCAAGTCGGCGCTGTTCAATCGCATCGTGGGTCGCAACACCGCCATCGTGAGCGATGAAGCGGGGACGACACGCGACCGCCATTTCGCGCGAGCGGAGTGGGCGGGATCCGCGTTCTGGCTCGTCGACACCGGCGGCATCACCGACGATCCGCGCGCCGCGATGGACGTCGAGATCCGTCGCCAGGTGACGCAAGCGATCGAGGAGGCCGACCTTCTCCTCTTCGTCGTCGACGCCAAGAACGGATTGCATCCGGTCGACCATCGCATCGCCGAGATCCTCCGGCAGTCGGGGAAGCCGTTCATGGTGATCGCGAACAAGACCGACAACCCGACATCGACCGACTTCTACGAGTTCTACGAGCTCGGGGCGGGGGATCCGATCCCGGTGTCGGCGATCAGCGGGAAGCAGTCGGGCGACATGCTCGACGCGGTGATCGAACGGATTCCCGAAGTGCCGCCGGAGGACGACACCGCACTGCGGATCGCGGTGATCGGGCGCCCGAACGTCGGCAAGTCGTCATTTGTCAACCGGCTGTTGGGCGAGGATCGCCTGGTGGTGTCGGAGGTTGCCGGCACGACGCGCGATGCGATCGACACGCCGATGCGGTACCACGATCGCGACTTCATCTTCATCGACACCGCCGGGCTTCGCCGCCAGTCGCGCGTGGAGGATGGCGTGGAGTTCTACTCGGCGCTGCGCACGCGCCGGGCGATCGACCGTGCGGATATCTGTTGCCTGCTGATCGACGCGACCGAGGAGCTGCACAACCAGGACCTCAAGATCGCGGCGCTCGCCTGGGAGGCTGGGCGCGGGCTGATTCTCGTGGTCAACAAGTGGGACCTGGTCTCGAAGGACGACAAGACGGCGCACAAGTTCCAGAAGAAGTGCATCGAGAAAGCCCCCTTTCTCGCGTTTGTCCCGTTCCTCTTCACCTCCGCGCGCACCGGGCAGCGCGTGACGCGCATCCTCGATACGCTGCTGGAGGTCGAGACCGAGCGCGCGAAGCGCATCACCACGTCGCAGGTCAACAGCACCCTCGAAGAGCTGGTGGCGCGACGCCAGCCGCCGCAGGCCGCGGGGCGTGAGGTGCGGTTGCACTACGCCACGCAGGTGGAAACGGCGCCGCCGACGATCGTGGTGTTCGGCAACAACACCGACGCGCTGGAAGAGCACTACATCCGCTATCTCCACAACGGATTTCGGGAGGCCTGGGGCTTCACCGGCAATCCGCTGCGCGTGCAGGTCAAACGGAAGTCTGCGCCCGGATGATCTTCATCGCCGCGCTCCTCCTGCTGAGCTACGTGCTCGGCTCGACGCCATTCGCCTACTTCGCCGGGCGTCTGCTGCGCGGCATCGACCTGCGCGAGCACGGATCGGGGAATCTCGGGGCGACGAACGTGTATCGCACGCTTGGAGCGCCGGCGGCGATCGTGGTCCTCCTGCTCGACGCGGCGAAGGGGGCGATTCCCGTGCTCCTGTTTCCTGCCGTCGCCCGGCTCGACAGCGTGTGGTGGCCGGTCCTCTTCGGTGTGGTGGCGATCGTCGGGCACGTGCGCCCCTACTTCGGGATGTTTCGCGGGGGCGGGAAGGGAGTGGCGACGGCATCGGGGGTCTTCGCGGCGCTCGCGCCTGTCCCTTTCCTTGCATCGTTTGTCACGTTCGTCGTCGTGGTGGCGCTCACCCGGTACGTCTCGTTAGGCTCGATGCTCGGCGCGGTGGCGCTCGCGGCGGGCGTGCTGGTGCGCGAGGGGGCGCGCACGCCGCTGGCGCTCGTGTCGGTGGCGATCTGCGTCTTCGTGATCTGGACGCACCGCGCCAACATCGGGCGGCTCCGGCGGGGGGAGGAGTCGCGTCTCGGACGCCCGGGTGGCACGCGCAGCGGACCCGCTGGCGGAGTGACACGCTGATGAGGTGCGCGGTCATCGGCGGCGGCGCGTGGGGGAGTGCCATCGCGCACCTGGCAGCGCGCGGGGGGCACGACGTCGAGCTGTGGGCGCGTGAGAGCGACGTGGTGGAGCACATCAATCGCACGCACGCCAATCCGCGCTTTCTTCCCGGAGCGATGCTCGACCCCGCAGTGCGCGCAACCACCTCGATACCCGAGGCGCTGGACGATGCGGAGCTGGTCGTGTACGTCGCCCCCTCGCACGTGCTGCGCGACGTCGCGTTGCATACCGCCCCGCACGTACGCAACGGCGCGCTCGCCGTGGTTGCGACGAAAGGGATCGAGCGTGGGACGCTCGCCCTCATGTCCGACGTGGTGCAGCAGGTCCTGCCGGAGCACCCGGTCGTGGCGCTCAGCGGGCCGAGCTTCGCGCTCGAGGTGGCGCGCGGCATGCCCACGGCCGTCGTCGCCGCATCGACGGATCACGCGGCGGCCGAGCGCGTGCAGCTGGTCCTGAGCTCCGGCGTCTTTCGCGTCTACACCAACGACGACGTCACTGGAGTGGAAATCGGCGGTGCCATCAAGAACGTGATGGCGGTCGCCACGGGGATCGCCGAGGGCGTGGGATTGGGGCTCAACTCGCGCGCGGCGCTCATCACCCGCGGGCTCGCCGAGACCACGCGACTGGGAGTTGCGTTAGGCGCGCGCCCGGAGACCTTCGCCGGACTGGCTGGCATCGGCGACCTGGTGCTCACCTGCACCGGATCGTTGAGCCGCAACCGGGCCGTCGGCGTGCAGGTCGGGAAGGGCGAGCCGCTCGAGTCGGTGCTCGCTGCCACCGAAAGTGTGGCCGAAGGAATCACCTCCACCGACAGCGCGCGCGCACTCGCCGAGCGCGAAGGGGTGGACATGCCGATCGTGACTGCCATCGCCAGGATCCTGTTCGAGCAACAGGCCCCGCGCGATGCCCTCGCCGACCTCATGGGGCGCGAATTGCGCCCGGAACGGGACGCATGAGTGACGACCATGAGTGACGACGTCGTACAGGAGTTCTTCTCGATCGGCGAGGTCTGTCAGCTCACCGATCTCAAGCCACATGTGCTGCGCTACTGGGAGAGCCAGTTCCGCTTCCTGAACCCGGCGAAGAATCGCTCGGGCAACCGGGTCTATCAGCGGCGCGAGGTCGATCTCATCCAGCTCGTGAAGCACCTGCTCTACACCGAGAAGTACACGATCGATGGCGCACGCCAGAAGGTCGATGAACACCGCAAGGGCGGGGTCGTGAAGGCCGTCGCGCGCGAGGCGCTGGCGATCGAGACGCTGGCCGAGTTGGAGCGCGAACTCGAGCAGCTGGCGGCGGTGCTCAATGGATCTGCACCCGTTCCCGTCGCCGATCCGCCAGAGCCGCCGACAGGGTAGGGACGCGAGCTTGCGCCGCGAGGTAGCCCAATCCGTCGTCGCCCGCTACCGTTAGCGCATCATGCGATTCCTCTGCACGAACGACGACGGCATCCTC
>CAZWVG010000051.1:0-26996 GCA_964637355.1 uncultured Gemmatimonadaceae bacterium | reverse complement strand
CACGCCGAGCACGCCGAGCACGCCGAGCACGCCGAGCACGCCGAGCACGCCGAGCGGCGGCAACTTCGTCCCCTTGCTCCGTGTGCCGGGACGATAAGATTCCGATGCACGCGCCTTCCCACCCTGCATCTGCTGCATGCGTTCCTTTCCCGTGTCGCTCCGCGTTCTTGCGTCGGCCGCCGCCGTGCTCCTCTGCGTCCCGATGCTTTCCTGCGGTGATGCCGCGACCAGCGAGGGGGAGCAAGTCGCGCGCGTCGACGTCACGCCGACGACACTCGCGATGGTAACCGACGAGACACGCAGCCTAACGGCGCGCGTGCTCGATGCGGGAGGAAACGCGCTCGGGCGTCAGGTCTTCTGGTCGTCGTCCGATGCCAGCGTGGCGACCGTGAGCCAGGCGGGGCTCGTCACCGCGCTCGCTCCGGGCGCGGTGCAGCTGGCGGCGAGCAGCGGGGGGAGGTCGGCGCTCGTTCAACTGACGGTGAGCGAGCGCGCGGTGGCGCTGGTACGGGTTACACCATCCACGTCGACCCTTCGCCTCGGTTCGCTGGCGGTGCTGTCGGCCGAGTTGCTCGACGCGAGCGGGGCGACGCTCCGCGGGCGCACCATCACGTGGTCGAGTGCATCGCCGAGCGTGGCAGTGGTGAGTCCCGATGGCACCGTTGCCGGTGTGTCGGTGGGGAGCGCAACGATCGCCGCCACCGCGGGGAACGTCACTGGGACCGCGCTTGTCTCCATCGAGCCCGTGCCGGCTGCGTCGGTCGTCATCGCACCGGCGACCGTCTCGCTTCTCGCCGGCGCTTCGCGTTCGCTGGCGGCGACGGTATTCGACTCGGCCGGGCATCCGCTCACCGGTCGAGCCGTCACCTGGTCGACCGATGCTCCAACGATCGCCAACGTCTCCTCGTCGGGCGTCGTGTTGGCGATCGCTCCGGGAGTGGCGACGATCACGGCGCGCAGCGAAGGGCGTTCCTCGACGTCTCGTATCACCGTTTCGGCGGTACCGGTGGCGACGGTCACGGTGAGTCCGGCCACGGTGACGCTCGCGGTGGCGCAGACTGCAGCGATGGTCGCGCGCGTGGCCGATGCGTCGGGCGCGGTGCTCAACGGGCGAAGCGTGGCATGGACCACGAGCAAGGCGAGCGTGGCGACGGTCGACGCGGCGACGGGAGTGGTCACGGCAGTCGCCACCGGGACGGCGACGATCACCGCGACATCGGAGGGGAAGAAGGGGACATCCGTCGTGACGGTCGCCATCGTCCCGGTCGCGAGCATTCAGGTCACGCCGACTAACCTGGCAATGCTTGAAGGGGAGTCTCAGCGGCTCAAGGCGACGATGCTCGACGCGAACGGCAAGGTGCTGTCGGGGCGCGCGGTGAGCTGGATCGGGGGAGCGCCTGGCGTTGCAACCGTCGACTCGACCGGGCTCGTGACTGCCGTGGCGACCGGGAGTGCGGTCATCGTCGCGTCGAGTGAGGGAGCGCGCACAAGCATCCCGGTCACCGTCGCGCCGGTGACCGTAGCGAACGTCGTCGTCACGCCGGCCACCCGCGCGCTCGAATCGGGACGGGCGGTGCAGCTGACGGCGAAGATCACCGACATCCGCGGACGCGTCATCGCCGGAAAGGTTGCCACGTGGACGACGAACACGCCGTCTCGCGCGAGCGTCTCTACCACCGGCCGCGTAGTGGGAATCGCGCTTGGCGCCGTCACGATTTCGGCGTCGAGTGACGGAGTGACCGGTAGCTCCGCCGTCACGGTCATTCCGCTCAAGGCCACGTTCGCCACCGTGACGCCCTCCAGCGCCCCCCTCTTCGCCGGGCGTACCCTGCCGCTCAAGGTGCAGCTGGCGGATGCATCGAACCGGCCGCTGACGCTCACCGGACGAACGATGGCGTGGTCGTCGAGCGCCCCCGCGGTGGCCACCGTCGACACGGCGGGAGTCGTGACCGGCGTGGGCGCGGGAGTCGCGACGATCACGGTGTCGACCGACACCGCCTCGGCGAGCGCCACCATCACCGTGACGGAGATTCCCGTCGCATCCGTCGTGGTGACGCCCGCGACCGCTGCGATGTCGGAGCGCACGTCGTTGCAGCTCACGGCTACCGCGCTCGATGCGCAAGGGGGCGCCATCCCGGGTCGCGCGGCGTCGACATGGCGCTCGGACACCCCGGCTGTCGCGACTGTCGACGCGACGGGGGTGGTGAGCGCGATCGCCCCCGGAAGTGCGCGCCTCACGGCGACCATCGATGGGTACGAGGGAAGTGCCACGATCTCGGTAGCGGCGCTCCCCGTCTCGTCGATCGGCGTGGCCCCTGCTGCGCCATCGGTGCGGGTCGGGGCCAAACTCACGCTTGCGGCAACGCTCTACGCCCCGAATCCCGGCATCGTCCTCTCTCCCACCGGCCGTACCGTGACGTGGTCCGTGCAGGACGCGAGCATCGCGACGATCTCGTCAGCGGGAGTCCTCACCGGAGTGCGCGCCGGGACGACCGTCGTCACGGTACGGGCGCTCTCGCCCGGGCAGCTCAGCCCTGCGGCGACGAACGTCGTGGTGACCGTCCTTCCCTGAGGGAGCGCTCGCCTAACGTTTCGCGCCGATCTGCTCGAGGAACGGGGCAACCTCGAGCAGCGTGACGTCGTCGCGCTTGCGGAGCTCGCGCAGGAACCACTCCTTGTGCCCCGCGCCGTAGGTGATCACGAAGCGCTTCCCCTCGCCACGGTGCGCATCGAGCGTGTGCGCGATGTGCCCGAAGTGCAGCCGATTGATGTTGTCCCATCCTCCGGGCCCCAACTCCGCGTTGAACAGGCGGTTGTAGGGCTCGTGCGACGCGGTCTCGATGCTGTCGTATGCCGCCGAATTGATGAAGTACGGATCGTCGGCGCCATGCGCGGCGATGAGCGAGTCGGCGAGGATGTTGGCGCGCGTGTACTCGCTCCACTCGGCACGTCGCGATGGATCTGCCTCGATGCGCTTGAGCGCTGCCGTTCGGTAGGCATCCATCGGCTTCGACCACCCTGCCGTGGGGACGATCGAGAACTTCATCGTGCGCGTGAGCGGAAAGAGCACGTCGACGTACTCGGGGAAGCGTACGACGCGCGGCTCGACGATCGTCCCCGTCGCCGAGAACTCGCGCATCGCCGCGTCCAGGCGATTCGGCGCGATCTCGGTGAGGACGAAGTCGGGACGCAACGCCTCGAGAAGCTGGCGCAGGACCGACGTGCTGTAGCGAGTGCTGGTGCGGTGCTCGCCGTGGATTGTCCCGACGACGACCACTTCGTTCTTGCGAGGACGTGCGCCGGCGACCACGCGCGTCATCGCCTGCGTTACCGCGCGAACGGGCGGTGTGCGCGGAGGCGCTGGCGTGACCTCATACGACGCCGTGTTCACGTACACCGGGTCCGATCGCCCCGCACACGTCACGACAAACGCGACGTCATCGCCCGACAGTTCTCCCGACTCGGCGCGGTCACATGCCTTCGTGCGCGCGACTTCGGCGCCGTTGAGCAGGTCGTAGGCGCGCACGCTCCCGGTGGTGCGGTCCAGCGTGAACGAGAGCACTCCGTCGCTCGTGATGTGTCGCAACGCGCCGGCGTCGGCGAGATGCTGCTCGCTGCCGGCTCGGAGCCGCTCGAGTCCATCGGCATCGCGTGGGAGTGCGGCCGTGAGGTTTTCGCTCCCCGATTCCGTGATGAGGATCTCGTCCTCGATGAAGACGGCCACCTGCTCTTCGTGATTGTAGTACCACGGCTCGATGGTGAAGATCATCCCCGGAGCGAGCGGCATGTCGAGCATCGCGGGGTCGCCGGTGCTGAGGCCGAGATGATGCCCGAAGTAGAGCGGCGCCTGCATGAAGCGCCTCGCGTCGGCAGGGATGGCGTCGTTCGCCCTGTCTTGCAGCTGGCGAAGCGTGACGCCGGGGCGCGCGGCGGCTATCACGGCATCGGAGACCTTGCGCACCATCTCCACGAGTTCGCGCTGCCGCGCCGAGAATTGCGCGCCGACCGGAAAGGTGCGACCGACGTCGCTCACGTAGTGGTCGCGCTCGCACCCGACGTCGTAGATCACCAACTCGCCGCGCTGCAACGTGCGATTGCGCCGGTCGTACTGCGCGCCGAGGATGCGCCAGGGCCAGAGCGAGTTCTCCCCCGACTTGATGATCGGTGCGAAGGCGACGCGCTGCGCGCCGAGCGCCATGCAGTCGGCGGTGAAGCTCCCGGTGAGCGCGCGTTCGTCGACGCCCTCGCGCACGTGCGCCGCTCCACGGGCGATGGCGATCATCGTGCTGCGTGCAGCCTCGCGCATCGTGGCGATCTCGCGTGGCGACTTGCGCATGCGAACCTTCGCCACGAACTCCCACGCATTCGCCACGTCGAGGGACCCGTGTGCGCGTTGCAGCTGCGCCGCCAGTCGCTCGCCAGCGGTCAGTGTGTCAAAGGGAGAATCGGTGCGAGCGTCGATCGCCCCCGCGCGCTCCGCATCAACGAGGATGCGCGTGTTGCGCGATGCGAGTTCGCCCACGAAGGCTTCGAACGAAGCGTAGGGGAGAATGGCGTCGACGCCGCTCAGCGCCCGTAGTGCGGGATCGATAGCGAGCGGGCGTCCTGGGAAGTCGTTAGGACGATCTCTGTTCTCGAAGCGCGGGTCATCCTCCGGGACGTAGAGCGTCGACCGGTTCGTCAAGCGGTCGATCACGAGCATGCTGCGCGGCACCTCGAGTCCGACGAAGTACTCGAAGTCATCGAGCTGGCGGAACGTTTCCCCGCCGCTCGTCCCTTCGGCGCTTGGCACGAGGAGCACATCGCGCGCGCCGAGTCGCTCGGCGACGGCCGCGCGTCGCGTCACGTACTCGGCGACGGGAAAGACCGGCGCGGTCCAGGCTGTGAATCGCTCCGGACGCTGCGCTGCGAGCGGCAACGCGCGAAGCGGGCCCGCCGCCATCAGGAGCACTGCGAGTGCCTGACGAGAGCTCGGTCGCGTCGTCATCGACGTCCGATCCAGTAGCTGATCTTCATCACGAGGAAGTTGTCTCCGTCGGCGCGCACCGAGTTCCAGAGATCTTGCGGGCGTACGAGTTCGCCATCCATCACCTGACCAAAACGGCTCTGCTGCCACACGAGATACGCGGTGCTCCCCGGCAGCCACTCCCACCGCAGCACCAGATTCGAGCGGAAGGAGAGGCGCTGAAAATCGAGGGCGGGGAGCGCGAAGCTCGCGTTGCCGTCGGTGATGACGATCGCACCCTGCGAGTCCCTGGTGATCGTCGTTCCCGTGCCGGCCGCACCGTACACGCGCAGCACCTTGCTCCGCGGCGCGGGGACTTCGCCAAAACCGTAGAACCGACCGCTCGCCGCAAACGGCTCGGCGTACCCCTCGACAGTGAAGTTCGGCGTGAGTGCGTAGTTCACGCGGAATCGCGCCGAGAGCGTGCTGCGTTCGACCGCGGAGAAGATGAAGCGCCGCCCGTACGTCGCGCCGTTCCCGCCGTCGAGGGTGGCGACGTACTGGCGCGCGTCGACCGCGTGCGACCAGGTGGGATCGACCGACGCTTGCCATTGCGGCGCCGGGCGCGTTGCGATCCCGGTGCTCACATCCCACCGCGACCCGCCGAACGCATCGTGGTAGTACTCGGAGCGTGCATTCCACGTGGTCGGGACGTTCGCCCGGCTCGTGACCTGCCCCAACACGGAATAGCCGGCGGGCGTCGCGATGAGTGGACCGCCGCGCGTGAGGTCGTCGCTGAGCGACGGCACGTAGAGCGTGCTGCGGGCATTGAGGCGCAGGAACGAATGCAGCGTGACCTGCGCCGTCTGGTTGAAGCGCAGGTACTGCCGCACGCCGCCGTAGTTCCACGAACCGACGGTCGACGTCCCGAACTGGTAGAAGCGCACGTACCGGTTCGGCTTCGTGTCGCGCAATTGAATGTCGGCGTTGAAATCGATGTCGTCGCCGCTCCGCATCTGGCCGGCGTCGTTGATCTCGAAACCCGGCGTGCGCGTCGAGAGCTGAATCCCGCCTAACGTGAAGCGCCCGGCGTTCTTGTCCAGGCGGAGCGAGGCGGTAGCGCCGCTGAGCGAAGTGCGATCGGGATCGAAGGTGAGGTAGTCCTGGTCGGGGCGCTGGAAGAAGTGCGCGCTGTTCCGCTGAAGTCGCGCGATCGCAGGGGCGTCGCCACTCACGCGGCTCCCCCCGACCCATCCCGTCACTTCGTACATCCCCTGCTTGTAGCGCAGCTTCCAGTCCACCCCGCCGGCAACTGCATCGCGCGGAAGGAGCTGGGCGAGCCCAGCGTGATCGTCGAGCGAACGGGTCACGTTGGTCAGTGACACGCCGACGTTGGACTGCTGTGTGCCAAACTCCTGCTGCAGCCGCAGCACCCCGAACAACGAGGGCGGCTCGACTGCGGTGCGCCCCTCGCGCCCGCTCCCCAGATCGTACGTGCGGGCGAACTCGCGCGGGGTCACGGCGGCCAGCGCGCCTAACGACAAGCCCCTCGCCAGCCGACCGGTGACCTTCGCGGCCGTCGTGATCGTGGTGTTGGTCGGGATGTCGACGAAGTCGCCATTCGCGCCCCCGCGTGGCGGTGCGCCAATGCGTCGCGAGTAGAACCAGGTCGGTCGCCCGATGAAGCTCGCGCCGCGCCCCGTGAGCAGTTCGTTCCCCTCCACGAAGAACGGACGCCGCTCCTCGAACACCTGCTCGAACGCCGTCAGGTTCACCACCGCCGGATCGGCTTCCACCTGCCCGAAGTCGGGATTGATCGTGGCGTCGAGCGACAGATTGGGGCCGAGCCCCACCTTGAGGTCGGCACCGGCTCGCGTCCCCAGTCGATCGTCGAACGGATCCTGCGGATTGACGTTCGATCGATACGTGAGCTCGGAGGCGACGTACGGAAGGAGCTCGATGCGGCGCGTCGGAGCGATTCCCGCGATCCCCTCCAACACTCCGAAGCGAGACGAGAATCCCGCGGCGGATACAGGGATCAGCACCCATTGCAGCCGTTCGGCCTTGTCGGCGACGTTGCGCGTCAGTTGCAGCCCCCACACCTGCGCATCGGCCTTGTTGAATCGGAGCTGCGAGAACGGAATGCGCAGCTCGGCGGTCCACCCGGCGCTATCAACGCGCGCTGCCGCGCTCCAGACCGGGTCGAACTGCGGTTCGCGCCCGCTGTCTTCGCTGTCCTGCGCGTGGTACGCATCTCCGCGAACTCCTCCGGAAGAGATCGAGAACGCGTATGCCGTGCGACGGTCGTGATAGGTGTCGAGTGCAACGGTGAACACCTCGGCGTCGCTCTCGCCGTCGCGGCGCGTCACCGAGCGACGAATCGACGCCGGGTCGCTACGCATGAGGCGCGCGCCGATGTAGAGCGCAGCATCGTCGTACAAGATGCGCACCTCGGTCGGGACGCTCGGCGTCGCCCCCTCGATCGGGATCTTCTGCACGAAGTCGCGGATCGGCGCGGCACGCTCCCACGCCCCCTCGTCCATCGCACCGTCGACGTGGATGCTGGTGCCGCCGAGTCGTGAAGCACGAGCTGTTTGGAGCGCAGTCGGCGCATCGTCTGGAGCTGCGGCTCGAGGAGGCGCGCTCCCCTGCGCCTGTGCGATCGACACGATGCCTGGCGTTCCAGCGGCGAGGAGGACCGCGACGCCAAGCACGAACCGGAGGTGAGGGATTCGGATCACGCCCCAATCTCGGTCGGCGCACTGCGGGGGGGAATACGACACCCATCCTCAATCGACTCGACGTGGGGCGAGTCGTGCGGCAGTTGCGGGTTTGATTTGGCTTGGGGCGATACGTAGCTTCTCGCCATGACGAAACCCGACCCAACGCACAAGGCAGCGGCCGCGTCGGCGGCCTCGCGCCGCACCGGGGCGCTCCCGCCCGACGGCGTGGAACGACGCAAGAATCCGCACCTGCGCGAACTGATCGACGAGATGCTTGCCACCGTGCGGGTCGCGGTCAATCGCGAGCTCTGGACGCCGGACGAGCGTGCGCGAGCCGAGTCGGAGCTTAACGACATCATGGGGCGCATCCGGTCGCAGGCGCTCCCTCGGACACACTGAACGCTCGGCGCGGCTTCAGGCGCGCCGCGAGTTGCTCAGCCCCTGGCGAGCTGTGGTTCCACGTTTGGGACGAGGCGCACGGCGTCACCTACGCGCACGATTCCCGGACGAGCGACCGAGGCGTTGAGCGCGAGTTTTCCGCCGAAGCGACGCCCGATGTCGCGCAACACCTCGGGATCGCGCGTGATCCCGTCGGGATCCACGGTCGTCATCGGACAACGCGAACGCAGCGTGTGGAGCGCGATGACGGCGTCGCCGATGTGCAGGGCGTGACCCTCCCACTCGCGTTCGGCCAGTCCAGCCACTCCGCCGATGAGAATGTTGGGGCGCAGGCGTCGCACATCGCGCCCGAACGCGGTGACCGCACCGTCAGTTGCAACGAGGAGTGGGAGGACGTCGAAGCGGACCTGTTCATCGCCGCGCGCGAGCCAGGCGTCGTTTCCTGCCGCCTCGCGAACCAGCGCGAGCGCTTCGTCGCTCTCCCACGGCCAGCCGTTCACCAGCGCGTCTCCTCCTTCGTCGAGCGATCCACGGAGACCGAGGAGCTGGTACTGGCGGCGCGAGGTGCGCACGCCTTCGGGTCCGCGCACATGCACCATGCGATCGCCCGGAATCCCCATCGTGGTCAGATGTGCTTCCACGACTGGCTCCCCGGCGAGCGACTTGACCGGATAGCGCCACAATCCCGCGACATGCAACGCCTTCATGCCCCCTCCGCACGACGACACGCCAACATATCCGTCGGGGCGACGATGCGCCGCCCCAACGAGTCTTTGCGTTACTCAATCCGTCGCGCCGTGTTCGGTTCCCGTGCGCTCCGCGCGCGCGCGGAAGCCGCTTACCCCACGAGGTTGCCAAGCATCGATTGCAGGTTACTCCCAGCGGCGAGCTCGCGGATCCGCGCCTCTACCCGCGGATACACCGTCCCCGCTTCGCCCTGGAAGCGGGAGAAGAGCGCCCGCAGGTCGCTGGCGCTGAGCGAGCGTCCCTGGGCATAGTACTGCTCGGCGGCGTGACCCAGCGCGTACGTCGTCGCGAATGTCACCGCCACGCCCGCGGCCGCACCGGCGGCCGAGCCGAGGAGTCCGCCCAGCAACCCACGCCCCACGCTTCCGAGCACTCCGCGCACCACGCCTTCCATGAGGTTGCCCGCGGCGCCGATCCCCACGACCGCGGCGAGGTCCTTCACCTGCGACATGTCGAGCGCCTGGCCGTGGCGTTGCCCGATCGTGTAGACCATGCGCAGCTGCAACGGAAGGATCGCCAGCGTGGCGAACGATTGCGGCAGGAGATCGGCGGCGGCGGTGAGCATCGCCTGATCGAGGATGAACGCGTCGGTGTCAGCGGGAGCGGCGCTGGCTGGCGGTACGGACGCGGCCTGCGCGGCGGCGCCGAACGCCGCGGCCCCTTCGGCCGACGGCTCCCGGGCCCCTAACTCGCGGGAGAGGGACGACAGGAACGCCGATTCGGTCGCATTCGGCGGTCCGTCGGCGTGACAGACGGCGGCGGCGACGTCGTACGCCGCGATGCGCGCCTCCTCGGTCGACAGCGCGTGGGCGAGCTGGGCAACATCACCCGCGCCCGACATCCCCTCGGTCAATCGCGGATCGTCGCCCGGTACGCCGAGTCGTTCTGCTGCGGAGATGATGCTCAACCGCTCCTCGTGGCCGAGAGCGCCATCCGCGTTGGCGGCGAGTGCGGCGAGGGTGATGATGATCTGCGTGTCCTGCGGGTTCATCGGCGGCGCTCCGTGAGCGGAAATGAAATGGCGCTGACACTGAAGGTCATCTCGCAAATAGTCGGCGGTATCCGGCCGGCGCTGGGCGCGGGCGCGTCCGGCAACCATTTGTGAGATGGCTTTTCGGCGGTAATCTACGAAAACCGCACCGTTGGAGTGTCAGCGCCATCACGCACGCTCGCGCCGCCGTGCGCGCGTCACTATGCGGTCGCAGGCCTCATCTCGGAGCGAGTCGACGCCCTCCGACGCTCGTCGGCGCCGGCGCGACCGGCGACTATACGTGAGGTGCCCCGTCGATCAGAATTCCGTCGACAGGCGGAGCATGATGTTCACCCCGGGCGAGTAGGCGAATTCCTTGTAGCGGTTGAGGAAGTCGCGGTACTTCGCGTTCGTGGCGTTGCGCACGCGCAGGTCGATGTGCGTATTGCGGCCGGCCATGGTCGCCGACATCCCCGCGCCCAGGTCGACGAGCGTGTAGGCGTCGGTCTGCAGCGGGTAATGCCCGTCCTCGACTTCCGCGCTCGCCTCGGCGTTGCTCAGCCGCGACTGCTTCGCGACGTACTCGACGTCGGCACTCACATAGGGAATACCGTGGGCGCCGGCGCGTCCGTGCAGTTCTCCGCCAACCGAGGCGCGCATGGGTGGCATCAGCGGGAGCGGGTCGTCGTCGGCGCGCGTACCGCGCACGGCGTCGAGCTTTCCGCGGAGCGTCAACGCATCGGTCGTCGCCACCGAGGCAGAGAGCTCGCCGCCGGCGAGCGTCGCATCCGACTGCCCGTACCGATACACGCGCAGCCCATCCTGCATGACGTTGGTCGGTGCAATGAAGATGTAGTCATTCACCTTCGTACGGAACGCCGATGCCTCGGCGTGCGCGCGCGGCGAGTCCCAGCGGAGCGCGGCGTCGAGATTGAGGCTGCGCTCCGGGTCGAGCGTGTTGCTCCCGTACTCGTAGCGTCCCTCGCCAAGGCGCGGGCCGTTGGCGAAGAGCTCGAAGAGGTTCGGCGCACGCCAGGCCTGCCCGGCGTTGACCGAGAGCGCGAGCGTCGGTTGCAGCTGGTACACCATGCCGACGTCACCGCTGAACGCCGACCACGAGCGCGACTGATGCTCGAGCGCGAGATCGGTGTTGGCGTCGGCGGAGAGGTGACGCCCGTCGGCACGCGCGCCGGCGAGGAAGGAGAGCTTGCCGATCGACAGCCGCTCGAAGCCGAAGATCCCCGCCGAGGAGATGGTCGCATCGGGGACGAGGGGAATGATGCCGCGCGTGTCGTTCTGCTGTCCCATGACCGAGGCGCCGAGCGTCCCGCGCCACTTCGCGCCTAACGGCATCGCGTCCCCCGCCTCGCCGTGGTGCAGGAGGACTTCCGCGGTCGCGGTGTTGAGGAGGAGGTCGAAGACCGTCGCCTCCTTGGGTTGCCCGGGCTGGGGATTGGGAAGATCCGACTTCTCCGCCAGCGAGTGACGTTGCAGCTGGCCGCGGAACTCGATCCCGAGTCCGCCGACCTTGCGTTCATGCGTCAGTTGCAGCCGATCGTCGAGTGTGACGCGCGCTGGCCCCCCTTCCTCCTCGGCGCCACCGACCGGAGCGTCGATCTCGAGGAGCTTGTACTCTCCGCCGAAGTGCGCGAAGCGGATCGCCGTCTCGGCGCCGCTCTCGTGATGCACCCCGACGGCCAACTCGCCATTGCCGGCAACGAAGCCGGTGTTGTCGATCTCGCCGGCCGGCGTGTGCACATTCTGGCCGAACCGTCCAACGAAGCGCAGCCGCGCGCCGGTGCGTCCGCGCGTCGCCTCGAGCCCGAGGGCGCCGCCGAGTTCGATGTTGTTGCTCGCCCCGTACAGCTCCAGATCGCCACGCCGGATCGGCGCGCCGCCATGCGCGTTGGGGATCGCGGCGGGGATCGCGTTCACTACGCCGCCGAGCGCGTCAGAGCCGTAGAGCACGCTCGCCGGGCCACGGATCACCTCCACACGCTCGGCGAGTCGGGCGTCGATCGACGGGCCGTCCTCGTCGCTCCAGGAGTAGTCCTCCATGCGAAGCCCGTTGTCGAGGACCAGGACGCGCGATCCCGTGAGACCGCGGATCACCGGCTTGCCGATCTGCTCTCCCGTGCTCAGCGAGCGAACGCCGGGGAGGCGCGAGATCGTTTGCGAGAGCGATACCCCGTGGTCTCGACGCAACTGCGCCGAGTTGAGCACGCCGGTCGGCAGGGGTGACGCGAGCGGCGAGATGCTGTCACGCGTCGCCGTCACGATGACGGCGGGGAGCTTCTCGGTCGTGTCGGCCGCTTGGCGCCGCCCTGCGTCCTGGGCGCCGGAAGTCGAGAAGGGGAGGAGCGCGAGGAGCACCGCGCAGAGCTGCAGGGATGACGGTCGAGAACGCATGACGTGGGGCGGGTGAGAACGTCGTCGCGCCCCCACTCATTGAAGTCGTGGGAGGAGACAGCGTTTCATGAATTGTTCAGGAGTACCGCCCTCAATATCTGGCGCCGGGGATGGCGTTTGGGGAGTCGCGAGCCGGCCGCAATGCCACGCGAATCGTCATCTGAGCTGCAAAGTTTTCGCGAAGGAGCCCGGTGCTTCGCCGAGCGACGGCGTCCCTAACGATGCGCAGATTGGCGAGGGGGAGGCGAACCGGGCCGCCGGCCGCAACGCGGCTCGACTCGGTCGCGCCGGCGAGCTACACGACCTTGCCCGGATTCATGATTCCACGCGGGTCGAGCAACGTCTTGATCCCGCGCATGATCGGGAGCAGGTCACCGTGTTCCTTGGCAAGCGACGCGCGTTTCCCCAGTCCAACGCCGTGCTCCCCCGTACACGTCCCCCCGCAGGCGAGGGCGCGCGCCACGAGCCGGTCGTTGGCCCCTCGCGCCACCTCGAGGTCCTCAGGATGATCGGGACGCACGAGCATGAGGAGATGAAAGTTGCCGTCGCCGACGTGTCCGACGAGCGGCGCCACGATCCCCGTCGCGTCCAAATCCGCGCGTGTCGCCGCGATGATCGCTGGCAGCTCCGATACGGGGACACACACGTCGGTGGTCCAGGAGCGCGCGCCGGGGCGCATCGCCAGCCCGGCGTAGTAGACGTTGTGCCGTGCCTCCCAGAGGCGGTGCCGCTCCTCCTCGGTTGTCGCCGAGGCGTGCACCCGCCCGTCAAACCCGCCGATGGTCTCCTCCACCGCGGCCAGCTGCTCGGCGATCGCTGCGCGGCTGTAGGCATGAATCTCGAGGAAGACCGTGGGGACCTCGGGGAGCCCGAGTCCGCTCAGCGCATTCACCGCCTGAACGGTCATCGCGTCGAGGAGCTCGATGCGGCCGAGCGGAACACCACACTGCAGCAGCGCGACAACGGCGTGGACGCCCTGGTCAACCGACGGAAAGGCGCAAACAGCGGCGGCAATCGCGTCGGGAATGGGGTGAAGGCGCAGCGTCACCTCGGTGATGATCCCCAGCGTTCCTTCGCTCCCGATCATCAATCGCGTGAGATCGTAGCCAGCCGACGATTTCCGCGCGCGCCCGCCGGTTCGAACAACGCTTCCGTCGGCGAGCACGACGGTGAGGCCCAGCACGTTTTCGCGCATCGTCCCGTATCGCACCGAGGTCGTCCCCGATGCACCGGTCGCGGCCATCCCGCCGAGCGTGGCGTCGGCGCCGGGATCGATGAAGAACGTCGCCCCGCTTCCGCCGAGTGCCTTCGTCAGCTGCAATCGCGTGACGCCGGCTTCGACCGTCGCATCCATGTCGGCGACGCTGGTGCGAAGGATCCGGTTCATGCGCGTGAGGTCGACGCACACGCCCCCCTGCGCGGCCGCCACGTGTCCCTCGAGCGACGTTCCCGCGCCGTACGGGACAATCGGCGCGTCGTGCTCCGCGCACACGCGCACCACGGCGCTCACCTCGTCGGTGCTCACCGGATAAACGACGACATCCGGCGGAGCGGGAGGGAGGTGCGTTTCGCCGCGCCCGTGCTGCTCGAGCTCCGACTCGGCGCGCGTGAGGCGGTCGCCGACGATTGAGGTGAGCTCCTGCACGACGGCAGGCACGTCACGAACGCGAGAAGGCACGGGAGTCTATTGCTGATGAATGAGGATCCGACGCGCGCAGCGGACGATCGAACCCGAACTTAGCGCGGCGCGCGGGACGGCAGGAGGCGGGACATCTGCGTGCGTCCAATTGCCACGACGGTCGCGCGAGCGATACTTCGGGCGGCTCGTGTGGCGCACGCGACAGGGGCCATCACCCAGCGCCCCGTCACGCTCCTTCGACGCCCCCATGCACCTCCCCATCGGTCCGCTCACCCTCGATCACGCCGCGCCGCGTCCCACGCACCTGGTGATGGAAGGGCGCTTCGGTCGGCTCCGACCGCTCGATCCATCGCGCGATGGTGACCGACTGTATGCGCTCTCCCACGGCGCCGAAGCCGAGGCGCTCTGGGCATACCTGTTCACCGGACCGTACGAGAATCGCGACGACTTCGACCGTCACCTAACGACGATCGCTGCCGGGACCACCGACCCGGTGTACTGGGCGATTGCCGATCGCGACGACCACGCCGTGGGATGGCTCTCGCTCATGCGCATCGAGCCCATGCATCGGGTGATCGAAGTCGGGTCGATCCTCTACACACCACCGATGCAGCGCACGCCGCTCGCCACCGAGGCGCAGTACCTCCTCGCACGCTACGTCTTCGACACGCTGGGCTACCGGCGCTACGAGTGGAAGTGCAACGACCTCAACGCGCCGTCACGCCGCGCCGCGCTGCGCTTCGGCTTCTCGTACGAGGGGACGTTCCGACAGCACATGTTGGTGAAGCACCGCAACCGCGACACCGCGTGGTATGCGATGCTCGACCATGAGTGGCCCCGCTGCAAGTCGGCGTTCGAGCGCTGGCTCGCCCCCGAGAACTTCGACGAGGATGGTCGGCAGCGCACGTCGCTCGCGTCCCTGCGGGAGGCGGCGGCGTGACGCGCCGCGCGCTACTCTTTCCAGCCACGTACCCTGCTGTGGAGACTCGAATGAAGACGTTCCGTTTCGGTGTGACCTGCGCCCTGCTCGCACTAGCCTCGTTCAGCGCGCACGCACAACAGCCGCGCAGCATCCTCTTCATCGGCAACAGCTTCACGTACGGCGCCGGATCGGCCGTGCACTTCTGGCGCTCGAACACCGTCACCGACCTCAATCACGAAGGGATCGGTGGTGTCCCGGCGCTCTTCAAGTCGTTCGCGACGCAGGCGGGGCTCCCCTACGACGTGTACCTCGAGACACGGGGCGGGAGCGACTTTGCCTTTCACCTGCGGGAGAAACGCGCCGAGATCACGAGCAAGAAGTGGGACGTCGTCGTGGCGCACAGTTACAGCACGCTCGACCGCGAGCACCCCAACGATCCCACGAACCTCATTGCAACCGGGAAGGAACTCTCGAGCGTGTTAAACGCTGGCAATCCGTCGGTGGAGTTCTACGTCACGGCCACCTGGTCTCGCCCGGACATGACGTACCCGGAAAAGACGCCTTGGCACGGGAAGCCGATCGAGACGATGGGGAACGACGTGGACGCCGCGTATCGCCGCCTGGCGAAAGAGGTCGCCGGGGTAACGGGGGTGAATCCGGTGGGTGCGGCATTCAATCGCGCGATCGCCAGCGGCGTAGCCGATCCCAATCCGTACGACGGGATCGAGGCGGGGAAGCTCGACCTCTGGACATACGATCACTATCACGCAAGCAGCTACGGCTACTACCTCGAGGCGCTCGTCGTCTTTGGCAATGTGACGGGGGTGGATCCGATATCGCTCGGCCGCAACGAGTGCTCGGGCTTCGAACTGGGTATCTCGTCGCCGCAGATCGTGGCGCTCCAGAAGGTGGCCCACGATGCGCTCGTGGCGGCCGGCGCATCGCTTGGAACGCCGCGGGCCAACAAGCCCGCCGAACGGGAGTCGGCGTGCGGTGCCGGAATGTGATGGCGTGGAACGGGCAGATGTAGTCGGGCGGCGAGTGACTCGCGCCAGCCGTTGCAGCTGACGAGATCACCCGTGGTGAAACCGCGCCTCGCTCGCCTTCGTTCGTACAACCCGTGACCACCGACTCCTCTCCACTTTCGCGCCCGAACGCGCCCGATGTGAGGCGCCTCGGGGTCCTCGCGGTCGCGTTGGTCGTGCTGCGTCTCGCGCTGCCGCTCCTCCTCATTCATCCGGCGTGGGAGTTTCACCGCGACGAGTTTCTGTACTTCGCCATGGGCGACCACCTCGAGTGGTTCGGCATGCAGTTCCCGCCCTTGATCGCGGTGATTGCACGCCTCTCGCGCGGCATCTTCGGCGATGCGGTATGGGCGGCGCGCGTCCCCGCGGCGCTCGCCGGTGCTTCGTTACTGGGTGTGATGCTCTGGCTCGCACGCCGGCTCGGCGGAGGTGCGTGGTCGTTGATCCTCCTCGCGATCGCGAGCATGGCGGCGCCCGTCTTCCTGCGCCCCTCCGTCCTCATGCACCCGGTCATCTTCGACCAGCTCTGGGCAACGCTCGCCTTCGCAGCGGTCGTACTGGCGGCAGTGGAAGAGGAGCCGCGCTGGTGGTTGCTCGCGGGCGTGGCGTTCGGCCTCGGCGCGCTCACCAAGTTCAGCGTCGCGTTCTACGTCCTGGCCGCCGCGGTACCGGCGCTGGGCGTGTCGCCGCTCCGCCGCGAACTCGCCTCGCGATGGCCCTGGATCGGTGCGGCGATCGCGATGGTCCTTTCGATACCGTCGATCGCTGGCCAGATCGCCCACGGCTGGCCCTTCCTCCTCCAGATGCAGTCGCTGCAGGGGGCACAACTCGATCGTGTAACCGCGCTCGACTTTCTCACCGAACAACCGCTCATGCTCGGCGGTGCTGCGCTCCTCCTTCCGCTCGGCTTGCTCGGGGCCGCACGTCGCGATCGTCCCTCACAGATCGCGGCGATGATCCTGCTTACCATCATTGGCGTGATGCTCACGCTGCACGGGAAGGGATACTACGCCGCGCCGGGCTACCCCGTCTTCATCGTCGCTGGCGTCGTGTGGTGCGAACGCGCGCTGTCGGCGCGCTCGGCCGCGGTGCTCGCCCGTGTCACGCGCGTCGCCCTGCCAACGGTCGTCGCGATCGCCGCACTCCTCCTCCTCCCGTTAGGCATCCCGCTCCTCGCGCCGGCTGCGATGGCGCGGTTCGCGGTGGCCACCGGGGTGAGCGCGACCGTTCGCACCAATCGAGGTGATGTGCTGGCGCTGCCGCAGGATTACGCCGATATGCTCGGGTGGCGCGCGCAGGCCGAGGCCGCGTCACGCGCACTGCACACATTGCCGGCCGATGACCAGCGCGATGTCCTGCTCGTGGGGAGCAACTACGGCGAGGCGGGAGCGCTGGCGATGTACCGCGAACGGCTGGGGTTGCCGTATCCGGTGAGTGTCGCGGGAGACTTTCACGCGTGGGGGACGTACGGTCACTCCGGTGACGTGACGATTCTCGTCGACGGTCCCGACGCGCTTCCCGGACTCGAGCGGCTCTTCGAAGACGTGCGCGAGGTCGGGCGCATCGAAGAGCCGCGTACCGTTCCCGAAGAGCAGGATGTGCGCATCTACCTCGCGCGACGCCCGCGCGCCCCGGTTGACTCCGTTTGGAAGACACTCGGCCCGCGCTGGAACTGATCCGCGTTGAGTCGCAATTCCAGACGGTCGAGTCGTGGTCGTGACGTCGGCGCCCTTGACCGCGCGCTCGGTTCCCCTTAGCCTGCATCTCACGGCGGATGGATTTAGGGCCACTTGCTCCCGCCGGGGCGTATCGCCCGAACCAAAGAGCTAAAGCGCCGAGGATACGCCTCTCGCGCTCACGGGCCGAGGGGCGTTTTGTATTTGCAGCTGTGGAGATGCGATGATCGTCAGTGCGCGGGGGAAGTGTTGCAGCATGCGTCGCATGTGTCATCCAGGAATGCCTGGACGGCGAACCGGTCGCGCCCCCCACAGTCTCGCGTAATTCATACGCCCCCGACTGCCACCGCGGCCCGGTTCGCACCTCGAACCGGGCCGCTCGTTTTTCATCGGCCTCGATAGGCCACACAAGGAGCGCGACACATGCCACTGCACCCCGAAACCCTCGCGATTCACGCCGGCCAGGTTCCCGATCCCGCGACCAACTCGCGCGCGGTCCCGATCTACGCCACCAGCAGCTACGTCTTCAACAGCACGGAGCACGCCGCCAACCTCTTCGGGCTGCGCGAGTTCGGCAACATCTACACGCGCATCATGAACCCGACGAACGACGTGTTCGAAAAGCGCATCGCCGAACTCGAAGGAGGCGTGGCCGCGCTCGCCGTCGCCAGCGGGCAGGCCGCCGAGACGCTCACCGTGCTCAACCTCGCGCGTGCAGGAGACAACCTCGTCTCCTCGCAGACGCTGTATGGCGGGACCTACAACCTCTTTGCCTACACGCTCCCCAAGTGGGGGATTACCACGAAATTCGTCGACATCCACAATCACGATGCGGTGCGCCGCGCCATCGACACCGGGACGCGTCTGCTCTACGTGGAGACCATCGGCAATCCGCGCCTCGACGTCCCCGATTTCGAGGGGCTGGCGAAGATCGCGCACGAGGCGGGGATCCCGCTGGTGGTCGACAACACCTTCGGTGCGGCCACACTCGCGCGTCCCATCCAGCACGGCGCCGACATCGTCGTGCACTCGGCGACCAAGTGGATCGGCGGGCACGGGACATCGATCGGAGGCGTGGTCGTCGACGCCGGGACGTTCGACTGGGGGAGCGCGACGTCGCGGCAGCGGTTCCCCGAGTTCAGCAACCCCGACCCATCGTACCACGGGCTCGTGTACACCGAGGCGTTCGGCAATCTCGCCTTCATCCTCAAGCTTCGTGTGCAGCTCCTGCGCGACCTGGGGCCGGCGCTCTCGCCGTTCAACGCCTTCCTCTTCTTGCAGGGACTCGAGACGCTCCCGGTTCGCATCGAGCGGCACGCGTCCAACGCGCTCGCGGTGGCGCGGTGGCTCGACCGTGACCCGCGCGTGGAGTGGGTCTCCTATCCCGGGCTCGAGAGTCACCCGGAGCACGCGAACGCCAAGCGCTACCTCAACGGAGGCTTCGGTGGCGTACTGACGTTCGGAGTGAAGGGCGGACATGCCGCGGCGCGCGCACTCATCGACCGGGTGAAGCTCTTCTCGCTCCTTGCCAACGTCGGCGATGCGAAGTCGCTGATCATCCACCCGGCATCGACTACACACGAACAGCTCACGGTCGAGCAGCAAAAGGCGAGCGGCGTGGTGCCGGAACTCGTGCGCCTCTCGGTCGGCCTCGAGCATGTCGACGACCTGATCGCCGACCTGGACCAGGCCCTTGGTGCCGGAACGAGCGCCGACGCGCCGGTGCTCGTCGGTGCGGCGCAGTAACCCGGGGCGAATCGTTCGCGGAGGGCGCCGATACGGTGCCCCTCGCGGGCGAGGTGCCGTCGAACGCTCCGACCCATGACGTCGCCTACCGCAACCGACGAGGGAGTCGTGTCCATCGGTGATTTCGCGACCGAGGGGGGCATGGCGATTCCCGATGCGCAGGTGCGCTTCCGCACGTGGGGAGATCCTGCGCTCGGACGTGAGCACGGGTGGATCGTCGTGGTGCATGCGCTCACCGGCAATGCCGATGTGGACCTGTGGTGGGACGACATCATCGGTCCGGGATGCCCGCTCGATACCAACCGTCACGCCGTGCTGGCGACGAACCTGCTCGGGAGCTGCTACGGGTCGACGGGGCCGGCGAGCGATGCGTACACCATGGGCGCGCGATTCCCGCGCCTCACGACCCTCGACCTCGCCCGTGCGCACCTCCCGGTGTTCGCGCACCTCGGCGTCGAGCGCCTGGCCCTCGTGACCGGCGCATCGTTAGGTGGAATGGTCGCGCTGCAGCTCGGGCTGGTCGCCGAGCGCCCGGTCGACCGCCTGGTGATCTTCGCGGCGCCGGCGACCACCTCGGCGCAGTCCATCGGGTGGAACGCGGCGCAGCGCATGGCCATCGAGGCCGATCCGCGCTGGCAGAACGGCGCGGTGCGTGATGGCGAGGCACCGGCCGCAGGGCTCGCCGCGGCGCGCGCCATCGCGATGATCACCTACCGCTCGGCAGCTGAGTTCGAAGCGCGCTTCGGGCGCGCACGGGGAAGCGACGGGAACGGGGACGGCGAACGCTTCTCGGTCGATCAGTATTTGCGGCGGCATGGCGAGAAGCTGGTGGAACGGTTCGACGCCCGCAGCTACGTCGCGCTGACGCACGCGATGGACGCGCACAGCGTCGGCGACTGGGGAGATGCCGCACGCCGGCTGGCGCGTCGCGTCGGGCGCATCACCGGCGTGGGGGTCGACACCGATATCCTGTATCCCGCACACGAGGTACGCGCGTGGGTCGATGCGTTTCGGGAGGCGGGACTCGACGCCGACTATGCAGAGATCCGCTCGATCTGCGGGCACGATGCGTTCCTGATCGAGTTCGACCAGGTGCGCGAGATCCTGCGGGGGTAACCGTCGCGCGACGGCGCGATGATGTGTTGCAGCACTCGCGGGCGCGCGCGGTTCACGCCTCGCGCTTCCGCGTGGACGGAGCCACGCGCACAGGTTCGTCAGCGCAGGTAGCGGCGCGCCACCTGCTCCAACCGTTCCTGGTTGGTCTTCTCGGCTTCGGCCAAGACCTCGGCGACATAGGCGCGGAGCTTCGGTTCGCCCCAGTGGTAGCCGGTGGCGCGTTCGGCCAGCTGCGTCTCGTTGACGCACGCGGCGTCGAGGAGGGCGCGCGCCGCGGCTCGATCGAAGTCCGGATCATCGCGTGGCGGCAGCGCGTAGTTGCGGCGCGGCATCTCCCCTTCGGCGTCGTCCCTCAGAAATGCACGTGACATCTCAACCCTCGGCGTGCGGGATCGCGCCGCGGTCGGTCGGCTCGCGCAATCCGGTGTGGAGGCGCAAGATATCACCCCGGCGCCGACATCACGACGCGATGGCGCGGCGGCAACGCACGGACCACTCGACTCGACTCCTCTCAGGCAATGCAGAACGCACCCGCTTCGTCGCGCACACGCCGCATCATCGCCTGGAGCCTGATCGGTCTCCTCGTCGCCATGGTGGTCGCGGCGGCGCTCATCCCGTCGGACTCGCGCGAGCGCGCCCCGGAGATCTCCGGTGTGTTGTGGAGCGCGAGCGACAAGGGTGCACGGCTCATGTTGTACGTCACGAAGGAGGAGCGCAGTCATACCGGGACGGACCTCGACCGACTCGTGACCCACCGCTATACGCGCTACGAACTCGTTGCGCGACGTGCGAGCGACGGCGCAGTCGTCGCGCGTGCGGCACTCGGCGACATCGAGGCGGCCCGCGACGACCACACGCCGGCGATCGTAGGTGTGAGTGGCGACCTGGTCTGGCTCTGGCGCGATTCGCTGGAGGGGCGACGCGTCCCCGATCTCACCGTGCAGCTGACGGGGGGAGCGCTGCAGGCTACGCCACCCGCGGCAACCGAGGCGCTCCCCGTTGACTCGAAGGGATATCGCGTGGCGCCGAACCTCGAGGCGCTCGTTGCACGCGGGCGCGACGCGCGCTTGTATCGCATCGATGCGGTGAAGCGTACGCTCGACGTCCTCGATCCCGCGCTGCTCCCCGCCACCACATCGTCATCGCGCATCGAGGATCGCTTCGAATACCTCGTGCCGCCGGGGCGCGCCCGCGTGATGACGCAGCCCAACTGGGTGATGCAGCGATCCTTCCTCACGTCGACCGGGCTCTGGTACTCGCTCCTTTCCGAGTCCGAGCGCGCGGGAGCGTCGCGCTGGCCGAGCGGCAGCGACCAACCGAGTGGCGAGGTGGCGCGTTCGTTGTACAAGACGTCGTATCGCCTCGATGATCGCCGGCAGCCGGAAATCGACCCCGGCGCCCTGGAGGCGGTCGGAAGCGAGCGCATGATCCAGGCGGGCTTCATCGTCCGCGACGCCGGTCGCATCTGGGATGTCGCCGACCCCAGCTCGTCGCTCGTCTTCGCCAAGCGGCAACTCGGTGCCGAGGAACCGTGGGAGATCCTGCGCCTCTCGCGCGACGGGCGCGTCCTCTGGCGTACGACGACGGGGCTCCCTAACCCTGGAATGCTGCTCGACCTCGACACGCACCTCGCCCTCCTCGGCGAGGTCGCGGGCGCGCGCCCGGGCGAGCGCTTCCAACGACTCGTCTGGATCGATCAGGTGACCGGCGCGCGACAGACCCTGGCGCTCGAGAGCGACGAGGTGCGCTGACGCTACGGTAAGCTGGCCCCTCGGCGAGACCACGTCTCGGCGGGGCCACCTCTCGGAAGCGCCGGGTCTCGGTGCGCCGCCGCCTCGGTGCGCCGCCGCGTGGGAACGCCGACGCGTCCGTGCGCCGCTCACCCTCGCGCCCTCCGTGCGATAGTGTTCGCTCGGTCTCCCGATCGACTGGTCACGCTCCTCGGTTCCGGCACTTCGACATGACGACTCCGTTGCAGGATCTCTATCCCGATTCGTACTCGCACTGTCACGGCTGCGGGCGCCTCAACGCCGAGGGGTTGCACATCAAGAGCACCTGGCACGACGGGGAGGCACGAGCACGCTTCTCCCCGGCGCCGTATCACCTGTCGATGCCGGGCTACGTCTATGGGGGGCTGATCGCTTCGCTCATCGATTGCCACTCCATGGCGACCGCGGCGGCTGCCACGATGGTCGCCGCGGGCGAGGTTCCCGGACGCGACGAGACTCGGCGCTTCGTCACCGCGTCGCTGCACGTCGACTACCTCAAGCCGACGCCAATGGGGGTGGAACTCCTCCTTCGCGCTCATGCAGTGGAGTTGGGCGAGCGAAAGGTCGTCGTGGAGGTGACGGTCGCCGCCGGCGAAGTCGACGTGGCGCGAGGTCGCGTCACGGCCGTCCGTCTGCCGGCACACATGGGCGCATAGCTGACGGGAGGGGGCGACCGCGCGACCCACTGCGCACCCCTTCGAACCACTCTCCGCCAGCCGCGGGGAGATACCGCGCAAATCAAACATCCCGCCCTTGCAGAGCGTTAACACTGTGGGGCGCGGTTGCAGAAGCGGGTCGCGCCCGATGACCCACTTCCCAGGATCCGATGCCGGTACCCAATCGCGCGCACAGTCGCGCGTTGCTGTCTTTGTCCCTCTTGGCTCCTCTCCTCGCCTGCGGCGGAGCGGGCGAGGCGCGCACCACGACGAAGGGGCGCCCCGGGCGTGGTGGCCCGACGACTACCCCAGTCGAGATCGCGCTCGCCGAGTATGGGCGAGTGTCGAGAACGTCCACCGTAGCGGGAATCATCGAGCCTGTCCGAGTGGTCGGCGTAAATGCACAGTTGGCTGGAGCACTTGACCGGGTCCGAGTGCTGGAGGGAGCGCGGGTGGCGGAGGGCGACACCCTGGCGTCGATCGTCGTCCCCGAGCTGGACGCGCAGCTTCAGAGCGGCGAAGCAGCGTTGGAGTACGCCCGCTCGACGGCCGCTCGGTCAGAGGAACTGTTCAAGGGTCGGATCATCACCGCCGCTGAAGTCGAGCGCGACCGTGCTGCGCTAGCCGCTGCGCGTTCGACGCTCGCTGCTCTTCAGGCGCGGCTCGCCTATGCGACGGTGCGGGCGCCGATGGCGGGTGTGATTACTGAACGATCGGTCGAGACGGGCGACATCGTATCTCCCAACCAGCGCCTCTTCACGATCGCTGATGTGTCGACGCTGGTCACGCGGGTGCAAGTCTCGGAGCTGGAGGTTGGTGCCCTGTCACCCGGTCAGGAAGTAAAACTGACCGTTGATGCAGTCCCCGATGTGCAGTTCAGCGGGCGTATTCGCCGGATCTTCCCGTCTGCCGACTCGACGACTCGCATGATTCCGGTCGAAGTGGCACTGACCGGTCAGTCAACTTCGAGGTTGCGCCCGGGCTATACCGCTCGCACCACGTTTCACCTCCAGTCTCGCAACGATGCGCTCCTCGTTCCGGTCAGGGCGGTTCAGGGAGGTGCGGGGAGTCAGACGGTCTACGTCGTCCGCGAGGGGAAGCCGGCTCGACAGCCGGTTCGCACCGGCGCCGAGGTGGACGGGCGGGTCGAGATCGTCGACGGGTTGAAGGTCGGCGACACGGTCATTGTGGCGGGGGCGACCGAGGTGCGAGAGGGCGGGTCGATCCGCATTGTCGAACCGCTCGCGCCGGATGAGGCAGGGGGGAGCTCGGGCGCGCGCACCGCACCGATGCGCGATACGAGCAGAGCGAGCGGCCAGGAGAAGCGATGAGCGACCAACGGCACGACGCGAGCGAGCACGGCGAGCACGCTGAGCGCGACGAGGGAGAGACTGGCGAGGTCAAGCGTCGAGGCCTGTCGAGCTGGGCAATCTCCCGCCCCATTGGCACCGTGATGCTCACACTGACCTTGCTGGTTCTCGGGGTCGTCTACATCGGGCGCGTTCCGGTCGACCTGCTCCCGCGCATCGTGTATCCGCAGGTGCGGGTCAACGTGAGCAATTCGGGGGTCGAGCCGCTCGTGCTCGAGGAGACGATCGCCAAGCCGCTCGAGTCGGCACTCGCCACGACCGAGAACCTTTCTCGCCTCCAGACGGATGTGAGCGAGGGGCGAGTCTCGATCACGCTCGACTTCGAATACGGGACCAACGTCGATTTCGCGTTGCAGGACGCGGCGAAAAACGTCGAGCGCGTGCGTTCGCAGCTCCCCGAAGAGTCCGATCCGCCGGTGATCAGCAAGTCCGAGCCGACGGCGATGCCCATCTATTCGATTGCCTTCTCGTCGAAGACGCGGTCGCTCGTGGCGTTGCGACAGTGGGTCGACCAGCGCCTCGGGCCGCAGCTCCTGAGCGTGCCGGGCGTCGCCGCGGTCGATCTGTCCGGCGGGTTGGTGCGCGAGATCCTGGTCGAGCTCGATCCGGAGCGCCTGCGCGGGTACGGGCTCTCGGTGTCGCAGGTGATCACCGGGCTTCGCAACGAGAACCAGGATGTGGCGGCCGGGCGCATCTCATCGGACGATCGTGAGGTCGTCGGAAAGACCGCGGGGCGCTTCAAGTCGGTGGAGCAGATCGCCGGCGTCCTCCTCCCCACACGCGGGGGGCGCGTGGCGCTGCGCGATGTGGCAGCGGTGCGCGACACGAGCGCCGAGCAGCGGCTGTGGACACGACTGGACGGCGTGCCGGCGGTTCGGTTGCAGCTGCGCAAACAGCCCGAGGCCAACACCGTGGAGGTCGCCGACGGGATCCGGGCGCGCCTCGAGCAGCTGCAAGCGTCGGGGTTTCTGCCGCCCGACATCCGCTACCAGGTGACGTTCGACCAGTCGGGCTTCATTCGCGACGCACTCGACTCGGTGAAGAGTGCGGCGGTGACGGGGGCGATCCTGGCGATGTTCATCGTCATCATCTTCCTGCGGTCGTTCCGCAAGACCTTCATCATCGGCGTCTCGATCCCGCTGGCCATCCTGGCGACGTTCGTGATGATGGGGATGTCGAGCCTGACGCTCAACATCATGTCGCTGGGAGGGCTCGCGTTAGGCACCGGGCTCCTGCTCGACAACGCGATCGTGATGCTGGAGAACATCTATCGCCGGCGCGAGGACGGCGGGCTCGACTCGGTGGAGGGGGCGCACGCTGGCGCGGGCGAGGTGACGAGCGCCGTGGTCGCCTCGACCACCACGAACCTGGCCTCGGTGGCGCCGTTCCTGCTCATCACGGGGATGACGTCGCTCATCTTCCGCGAGCTGATCCTCACGATCTCGTTCGCCATCCTCGCGTCGCTCCCCATCGCGCTCACGCTGGTGCCGATGCTGGCGGCGCAGCTGGGGAAGGTGCGCTTCACGAGCGGACTCGAACGCTTTCGCCCCTTGGTGGCCTTCGACCGTGCCTTCATGCGGCTGACGGATCGCTACCGGCGCGCGGCGCGGGTGGCGGTGCGGCATCGCTGGTGGGTGATGGGCGGAGCGTTGGGTTCGCTCGTCTGGGCGTTCTTCCTCTTCGAGAGTTTCGAGTCGGAGTTCCTTCCGCAGGTGGACAACGGCAACGTGTCGGCGTTCGTGCGCCTCGGGCCGGGCTCGTCGCCGGTGCAGACCAATCGCATCACGAAGGAAGTCGAGGCGATGATCGGGGAGATGCCCGGCGTGCAGTCGGTGTTCGCCACGGCGGGAGGGTGGCTATCGTCGGGGAGCACGGCGGGGAATGCCGGCCGTGGGTCGATCGACATCATGCTCGGGCCCCCCGAGGCGCGGAACGGGATGTCGGGCGACCAGTGGGTCCGCGAGCTGCAATCGCGGATCGATGCGCGCGGATTTGCCGGCGCCCGCGTGGGGGTGCGACCGCCGCGCATCCCGGGGCTTCGCACCAACTCGTCGGGGCAGGACGTCTCGCTGCGCATCGTTGGCGACGACCTCGCGCGCCTCAACCAGATCGCGCAGGAGATCGTGCGCCGCATGCGCGGCGTCCCCGGGCTCGAGAACTTCCAGGTCGGGACCGACGATCCAGTCCCGTTGCTCTCGATCGACCTCGATCGCGAGCGGGCCCGCGCGCTCGGGCTCGACGTGGCGACCGTGGGGCAGACGGTGCGGACGGCGCTCGACGGGACCATCGCCACGCAGTACGCCGACGGCAACTTCGAGTACGACGTGCGCGTGCGCTTCCCGCGCGACCGCTTCAATGATGCGAGCGACCTGGGGAACGTGCTCCTCTTCCCCGGTGTCGGCGGGAATGCGCCCGTCATGCTGCGCGACGTGGCGAAGATTCGCCCCACGCTGGGGCCGACGTCGATCAAGCGCGAGAACCAGAACCGCATCCTGGAGCTCGATGGGAACGTGCTCACCGAGCAGTACCCGATCACCGCGGTGGCCGACTCCATGCGCGCGCGCCTCGACGGCTTGCAGCTGCCGGACGACTACGGGATCGTCTTCGGCGGCGAGGAGGAGGCGATCGCCGAGTCCAACCAGCAAATGCTACTGGTGGTGACGCTGGCGATCTTCCTGGTCTTCGTGGTGATGGCAGTGCAGTACGAGTCGCTCCTCGACCCGCTGGTGATCCTCATCGCGGTCCCGCTGGCGCTCGTTGGGGTGATGATCGCGCTCTGGGTCACCGACTCCTCGCTGAGCGCGCCCGTCTACCTGGGGATGATCATGCTGGCGGGGATCGTGGTGAACAACGCGATCCTCCTGGTGGAGTTCATCGAGCACTA
>CAZWVG010000050.1:0-27155 GCA_964637355.1 uncultured Gemmatimonadaceae bacterium | reverse complement strand
ACGGAGGATAGATGGACATGAAAAGCAGACGGGGGACGGGGGACGGGGGACGGGGGACGGGGGACGGGAGTGCTCGCCGCTCCGCGGCTCGCGGGCTCCCTCGCTCATGACAAACTAGCCAGCGTGCAGGCAACCAAGGATCGCTCGAACGACTGACGCGCCGCCGCAGGCGGCGCACCCCCGTCTCCCGTCCCCCGTCTCCCGTCCGCTGTTCTCACTCTTCGATCGTATTCCGCGCAAACAGCCACGCAAAGACTTTGTCTTCAGTGATCCCTCGCTCGAGTTCCGACAGCCGCTTCGCCTTTTCCAGCTGCGCGTAGAGCTGCCCGGGATTCACGCCGCGCTTCCCCGCCATCTCGGTGATCTTGTCGTCGAGGTCGGCCTCGGTCGCCGTCAGCTTCTCCTGCTCGGCGATCGTGTCGATGATCATGTCGCGCCGCACCTGGCGCTCGGCGGTCGGACGGAAGCCTTGGGCGAAGCGATCATGCTCCTCCTCGGGAATCCGGTACGCTTCGGCATAGCCATGCACGAGCTGCGCGACCCAGCTCGGCGGAACGTCGAACGGGTTCGCGCCGATGATCTCGTCGAGGAGCTTCTGGCGCACCTCGGCGTCGGCCTCGCGCGTGGCCGACTCCTTCATGTCGTCGCGCACGGTGTTGCGGAGCGCCTCGAGCGAGTCGAAGTCACCGACTTCGCGGGCGAGCGAGTCATCGAGATCGGGGAGCGACTTCCGCTTCACGTCCTTGAGCTCCACGCGCACCGACTTCGTCTTGCCGCGCTGCGACTCGTCGGGGAAGTCGTCGGGCCAGCGCACCGGGCGCTCGACCGAGCCCCCGGGCGTCAGCTCCATGATCACTTCCTCGATTCCCGGAATCGCCTGACCGGCACCGAGCACGATCGGATACTCGCGCCCCTCGGGGATCTCGCCATCGTCGCCGGCCGTCGCCAGCAACACCGTCACCTGGTCGCCTTCCATCGGCTTCTCTTCCACCGGCGTCCAGGCCGCGCGCTGTTCACGAATCTGTTCGAGTTGCGCGGATACGTCTTCGTCGGTGACGACCTTCTTCGGACGTTCGACCTTGAAGCCCTCGGTGCGCGCGAGTTTGACCTCCGGGCGCAGCTCCAGGTGCAAGTCGAAGGTGACCGGCTCGTTGTCCTCGAACTTGAGGTCGTGGATGTGCGGCTGCGCGGCAACCTTGAGTTGTTCGCGCTCGAGCACTTCCTTGTAGGCGTCCTGCACGAGGTGTTCGACCGCCTCGTTCTTGATCGCCTCACCGAAGCGCTTCATCACCATCTCGAGCGGCGCCTTGCCGGGACGGAAACCAGGGAGCCGCACGGTGCCGGCAATCTTGCGCGCCGCCTTCGTCTTTGCGGCGTTGACGTCGTCCAGGGGGATCGTCACCTGCAAGAGGCGTTCGGCTCCCTCGGACTTCTTGTTTTCGATGGCGATGTTCATCGTGGAGTGCGTAGCGGCCGGCACGACCAGTCGGGATCGGTCGTCCGGCCGCGGAGTACAAGTGAAGTTCGAAACCTGAAGATAACCCCCGCCCGGGACGGGTCAAAGGCGACTCGCCGGGTGCTTTCCAACGCCGATCTCCTTCTGATGACCGTTCTTCGTCGCGTAGACAGCCGCGCGTCCCGTATGGCGACTCGTGCGCTCCTGGCCGCTGCACTCGTGCTGATTGCCGCCGCTCCCTCACAGCTGCGCGCGCAGGCCACAGGTCCGCGCACCATGATCTCCATCAATCCACTTGGCCTGCCGTTCAAGTACGTCTCCGGAGAGTTGGAGCAGAAGATCAACACCTTCGCCACCATCGGACCGTCCTTCTCGTACGTCGACATCAGCGATGTGAGCTATACCTCCGTGGAAGGAAAGCTCCGGCTGTACCCCAACGAGGAAGCGTTCCAGGGCTTCTCGATCGGTGTCGCCGCGGGTATTGCGCGCCTCGCCGAGGATGTGAGCAACGTGAACGGTCGCGAGCATCGCTCGGCGACCAACCCGACCATCGCCGTGCTCGCCGACTACAACTGGCTGATCGGGAAGACGAAGCGCGTGCTGGTGGGAACCGGCGTCGGCGCCAAGCGCGTCTTTGGCGACGACAAAGGATTCAGCGAGGCGAACTTCGCCTACCCCACCGTCCGATTTCAGGTCGGCGTTACGTTCTGATGCCACGGGCCGGGTGGGTCACGCGACGCGCCCGGCATCCGGCCCCATCAACGCCGAAGCGCCGGCGCGGGCCGCGGAGCGTCGTCGGCGCTTCCGATCAGGTCCGCCACGATCTTGCCTGACGAGATAACACCCGGGAGCCCCGCACCGGGATGCGTGCCGGCGCCTGCAAGATAGAGGTTGGGGATATCCTCGCTCACGTTGTGCGGGCGCATCCAGGCCGACTGCAGCAACGTGGGTTGCACCGAGAAGGCGTTCCCCAGGTACGAGTTCAGCGAGTCGCGGAAGTAGAGCGGGTCGATGTGCCGCTCGGTGACGATGTGCTGGCGCAACCCGGGGAGGTAGCGCGCCTCGAGGTACTCGAAGATCCGGTCGCGATAACGTGCCGCCGTCTTCTGCCAATCGGTTGTCCCGCCGAGGTGCGGGACAGGGGAGAGGACGTACCAGCAGTCGCAACCGGGCGGGGCGAGCGAGGGATCGGTGGCCGTGGGGCGGTGGAGGTAGAGCGAGAAGTCGTCGCTCAGCACCTTGCGATCAAAGATGTCGTGCAGGAGCCCGCGATAGCGCGGCCCCATCAGGATCTCGTGATGCGCGAGATCGGGATACTGGCGATCCGTCCCGAAATAGCTCACGAAGAGCGACATCGAGTACGACTTGCGCGCGAGTCGCGCGTCGGAGTTGGTGCGTCGGTACTGCGGGGCGACGAGCTGGCGGTACGTGTTGGCCAGGTCGCCATTGCTCACGACCGCGTCGGCGGGGATGAACTCGCCGTCCGTGAGCTGCAATCCGCGGGCGCGACGGGTGGCGTCGTCGATGACGATCTCCTGGACTTCGCTCTCCAGGCGCAGCTCGCCCCCGATCTCCACGAAGAGTGTGGCGAGCGCCTTCACGAGCGCCCCCGTCCCCCCCATCGCGAACCAGACCCCCCACTTCTTCTCCAAGTGGTGGATGAGCGCGTAGATCGACGTGCTCTGGAATGGATTGCCGCCGATCAGGAGTGGGTGAAACGAGAAGACCTGGCGAAGCCGCTCATCGCGGATGAACTGGTTCACATAGCTGGCGACCGACTTGTGCGCCTGCAGCCTGACGAGATCGGGGGCTACGCGCAGCATGTCGCTCACCCGCAGGAACGGCCGGTCGATCAGCTCGAAGCCCTTGTCGAAGATCCGCTCGGTCGAGGCGCTGAAGCGGCGGAACCCCTCCACGTCGCCGGGATTGAAGGCGCGCACCTGATCGACCAGCGCATCCATGTTCCCGTTGTAGCGGAACACCGACCCATCCTCGAAGCGCACGTTGTAGTACGGGTCGAGCGGGACGAGCGTCACGTAGTCCGCGGTGCGTCGGCCACAGAGCGCGAACAGGTCGTCGATCAGCCACGGGGCGGTGATGATCGTCGGCCCGGCGTCGAAGGTGAAGCCGTCCTGCTCGAACACATACGCGCGTCCGCCGGGCTTGTCGCGCTTCTCGACGATCGTGACCTCGTGTCCCTGCGCGCGCAGGCGGATCGCGGCGGCTAAACCGCCGAAGCCGGATCCGATGACGAGAATCTTCAAGATTTCAGAAGACGAGAAGACGAGAAGACGAGAAGTCTCGTCAGGCGGGGCGGGGGACGGCTCGCGACAGGTTTTCTGTCCGCTGTGTCGTCTCTCCCCAAACCCGCGGGCGCCCGCGGATGGCCAGGGCGATCGGGATTACCATCGCCAGGGTTCCCAGCACGGCGGCCCACATCATTTCGTCGCGGATGCACAGGGCGATCGGCATGATGCCGTTCACGGCATACAACGCGATCGGCAGCGCGGTGTTGGAGATGCGGGTGGCGAACAGCGTGGGCGGGGCGAAGGCCAGCACGAGGCGGGCGATGATCGTCCCGGTGAGGTACCACCCGAACCAGTTCGAGAGCGGCATCCCGTAGAAGATGTCCTTCGTGAAGAAGGCGATGATCGGTGCAGGGAGCGCGAGCCGAGTGAACAGGTCCCCGTCGCCCCAGATCCAGTGGCTCGTCTTCACCATCGCGGGGTCCATCGACACGTCCCACGCCACGAGGATCAGTCCACCGACCAGCGACCACTTCCACTTGGTCGCATTGTCGTCGCGCGCCGTGAGCACGCGCCCGGCGATCGCCAGCGATCCCACGATCATGTAGAACCAGGAGATCGGGATCGGGAATGGGACTAAATCGAGAATGCGATAGCCGAGTATCGTGGTGTAGGCGTACTCGCCAAAGGGGAGTTGCGTGGAGGTGCCGATCAGTTCCGACGAGAGGGCGACCCCCGACGAGACGACGAAGAGCGGGAGGGCGCGCCGCCAGCCGATGCGCGCGCCCAGGTGAAGCAGCGCGGCGATCGCCCCCAGCACGACGTAGGTCGGGCCGGAGAACTTCCACCCCAGCCGCATGATCGTCGCGTTCGGTTCCTGCGCCAGCCAGACGGGAGCGGGGCCGGCGAGGAATGTCGTGAGCGCGATCGTCGAAAAGGCGATGAGGCCGCAGTGGGCCAATAGGAAGCCGGGCGCCGCTCGGCGCGCCCAGCCGGTCTCGGTGATATCGGACATCGGAACGCGGATCGGCGTTAGGCCACGGACGCGGCGGTCGCCCGTCCGCTCCCGGTCGTTGGGAACGGCGCGAGCGGCCCGAGCCAGGCACGGGCAAGCACCCCCGCCCGCCCGAGCCATCCGACGCTCGCTCGGCGCGTCACGTTATCGTAGTCGTGCCGCGCGATCGCGTCGAGAATCGAGGCGTACCCCACCGCGCAGGCGTTGGCGCAGCGCTGCGCGTCGGGCGAGAGGAGCGCGACGCCCGGCGATGCCGCGGCGTACAGCGAGAAGGCGCGATCGATCTGCGAGCGGGTGAAGGCGATCCAGGCGTCGCGGCGCTGGAGCACGCGCCCGGCGAGCACGTCTTCGGGAGAGAACCCGAATGCGGCGAGTTCGTCTTCGGGGAGATAGCACCGTTGACGGTGCGCGTCTTCGCCCACGTCGCGAAGGATGTTCGTCAGCTGCATCGCGGTGCCAAGCGTGCGTGCGTAGCCGACGGCGGCGCGGAGCGACGCGTCGGCGCGGACTCCCCAGACGTAGGTGCACATCTCGCCGACCGAGGACGCGACCCCTTCGCAGTACCGCTCCAGATCCCCCCAACTCCGGTAGCGGCACCCGTCGAGGTCGAGCGCCACGCCGTCGAGGAGTTCGTCCAGCGGGGCGCGTGGAACGCCGAAGCGCTGCACCGTCCACCCGACCTCGCGAAAGACCGGAGAATCGGGACGACCGTGGAATGCGCGGTTGAGGCCGCGCAGGTGCTGGGCGAGCCGGTCGCGCACTTCCTGCGGCGACGTCCCGCGAATCGTTGCGTCATCGACGATGTCGTCGGCGAGGCGGCAGAACGAATACAGCGCGAGGGCGCCACGCCGCTTTTCGGGCGGAAGGAAAAGGCTCGCGAGATAAAACGTACGCGAGTGAGAACGGAGGATCCTTTCGCAGCAGCGGGCGTCAGCGACGGACATCAGCGACCGGGTACGGGGCGACGACGGGTACGACAAGAGAACGTGCGACGAGCCCAGGAGTTCCGACAGGTTGTCCGCGCGAGGCTCCGAGTAGCGTGAGTGGCTCGCGTATGGCTCGCACCTACATCGCGCGCGATTCGCGCGTCGTTTGCGCATCGTGCCACACTGCCATCGGGACGTCCAGTCCCCTGCGAGGCCTCTGGCGTTGGCATTATTGTACGCGCGGGCTCGCCGTCTGTCCAATAGAACGTACTCTTTCAACGACAACAAAAATTGACAGAACGGCGGTTCGTATAAGGCGAGAGTGAGGTCCAGCGTCGTCCGCGCCCTCTGGGCACTCCGCGCCACATTCTCGCCGCAAGACACCGCGGGTGGGGAGACCTCCGCGCACTCCGCCTCCGAACCCTTCGTCAGCCGTACTCGCACGCCAAGCGAAAACGCGCCGAGGTCGTGCGCTCCTCAATGAAGAAGAGTGCCCCCGGCGTGATGCCGAAGAGCATCCGATTCGAGCGCGAGTGCCGCCGCGGGGGCAACGCCATGCGCGACACGACGGGTTCGATGCCACTCGATCATGATAGCCCGAGAGCATGGCGCGCGAGAAAATCACAAACGCCCGAAACGTACAAATCGTAAGCGGCAAACCGTTCATCCCATCATCCGCCGACGCCGCTCTCGCTCGCTTTGCCACGCCTCAATCGCCGCATGAGCCCGTGACGAACCGTCCGTCAGCTGCGCGTGAGCGAAGAATCGCGTTCTTTTATTGACAGCGCGACCAAACAGCCGTATGAACAGGCACTGCAACGTGCCTCTGAGTTCGCCAGCCGCATTCGACGCGGGGATTCATCCTCGCGCCCCCTGAATGCGTGCGACTCATCCACGCGTGTTGCGCGGCCGTCGGTTCTCGATGGCCTCTCACCCACCTCATGCGGGAGGACGCATGAAAAGATTCGTTCGCTGGGGAGGAACGCTGGTCGCCGTGCTGGTGGCGACAATCAGCGGCTCGACCACGGCGCTGCACGCCCAGGCGGCAGGCGTGGGGACAATCGAAGGGACGATCACCGAAGGAGGGACCGGGCGTCCGCTCGAAGCGGCGCAGGTCGGGGCAACCGCAGCCGGCATCGGCACGGTGACCAACTCGCAGGGACACTACCGCATCACCAACGTCCCCGCGGGCTCCATCACGCTGCGCGTGCGCCTCGTCGGCTACGCGCCAGCCACCAAGACGGTGACTGTCGCGGCGGGACAAACGGTCACGGCAGACTTCGTGATCCAGCAGTCCGCCGTGCAGCTGCAAGCGGTCGTGACGACCGGTACGGCAGGTGCAACGGAAGTGAAGCGCCTGGGCAACTCGGTTGCCACGATCGATCCGCCGAAGTTCGCGCCGATCAAGACCGCGTCGGAGCTTCTGCAGGGACGTGAACCCGGCGTCGTCGGTCTGTCGTCCTCGGGTCTCGCCGGCGAAGCGATGAAGATCCGCATCCGCGGCAACGCGTCGCTCACGCAGTCCAACGAGCCGATCGTTTTCGTCGACGGTATCCGCATCAACTCCGGCGGTACCAGCTCGGCGAACGCCACGCTCTCCAACCTCGACGCGATCGATCCGTCGACCATCGAGCGCGTGGAGATCCTCAAGGGCGCCGCGGCCGCCACCTTGTACGGCACCGAAGCGTCCAACGGCGTGATCCAGATCTTCACCAAGAAGGGGAGCGCTGGCGACCCGAAGTGGGAGGTCGGCATCACGCAGGACTTCTCGAACTACCCGACCAATCGCCTCGACGACAACTGGGGCGTCCCGGTCCGTCAGGGGCAGCTCGACTCGCTCAAGATCCTGTGGAAGCGGAGCGACCTCTCGCTCTTCACCCCGTTCAGCGAGCCGCTGCAGCGCAAGTACTTCGAGACCGGCTCGGCGCAGATCGTCAACATCTCCGTCACCGGTGGCACGCAGAACCTCAACTACTTGGTCTCGGGGAACTTCAACAAGGACGACGGGCCGTTTGCCGGGCAGAAGCTCGGCGGACTGGCGCGCGACCTCGTCGAGCGCCGCGGCGGTCGCTCCACGATCAACTTCTTCCCGACGTCGAAGCTCCGCGTGGGCGCGCAGGCGCAGTACACCAACACCTACGCCAACCGCCCGCAGTACGGCAACAATATCTACTCGCCGATCACGCTCCTTGAATTCTCGAAGCCCGATCTCGGACAGTGCCTCAATTCAGACCCGGACGGCACTGATCCTCAGTTGGGCACCGGGACGGCTCCCGGCACGTGCAAGTTTGGCGGCAACCCGACCGGCTCGCCGAACGCGTTCGGCACGCCGCGTGAAACCGCCAAGAAGCTGAGCGAGATCGGGCAGGACCGATTTATTTCGTCGGTCGATATGGCGTATACGCCGATGCCGTCGCTCAACTTCACCGGTATCCTCGGCGTGGATTTCCAGAGTCAGACCATCACGCAGTATCAGCCCTTCGGCTACAACGTCGACGGCGTGATTGGTGACGATACAAAAGGCGACAAAGGGATCTACGATACGAACAACCGGCAGCTCACGCTCGATGTGAAGGCCAACTACACTCGCGACCTCGGCGCGTCCTTCAATTCTTCGTTCGTGGCCGGACTGCAGGGCTTTCTTACAAAGCAGAAGCAACCCGGGAGCTTCGGATATGACTTTCCCGGTCCCGGAATCGCACGCACCGATGCCACGGCCAACCAAACCGCATCTGACGGCATTCTCCAGACGGTGAATGGCGGCTACTTCGCCCAGGAGCAGCTCGGCTACAAGAACTGGTTGTTCATCACCGGCGGCGCCCGGTACGACTACTCCAGCGCCTTCGGCAAGACGGCGGCCGGCGTTCTCTATCCGAAACTGTCGGTATCGTTCGTCCCGACTGACCTCAAGGGCGGCGCGATCGGTCCGTTCTCCTCGCTGCGCCTCCGCGCGGCGTGGGGGCAGTCCGGGCGTCAGCCGTCGGCCTTCGCGAAGTTCACAACCTTTGCAGCCCAGGGCGGCCCGGAGGGCGCCGGGCTCGCGCCGGACAACCTCGGTAACCCGGACCTCAAGCCTGAAGTCGCCACCGAGATAGAAGGCGGCCTCGAGGCCGGTATCATGCAGGACCGCTTTGGTATCGAGGCGACGTACTGGACGCGCCGCGTGAATGATCTGCTCTTCAACGTGCAGTTCCCGCCGTCGGGCGGCTTCACCAACGCGCAGCTCACGAACGTCGGTATCATGGACGCCCACGGTACCGAGATTGGCCTCAAGGGCTTCCTCGTGCAGCGCCCGGGGCTTTCGCTCGACGTCTTCGGCAACATCGCCTTCATCAAGCAGGAAGTCGTGTCGCTCGGCGGCGCCCCCGAGCTCAAGACCGGTGGTTCGTACTCGCGCATCCGCGGCTACATCAAGCCGGGTTACGCACCGGGCGAGTTCTTCGGTGCGAAGCTCAAGTCGGTCCCGGCCGGTTCCGTCCCGTACGACATCAACAAGGACGGCGTGCCGGACACCGAGGCCCAGATGCTCGCGTACCTCTCCGTGCCGCGCTCGTACACGGCGCTGTACAACGGCTCCGTCATCATGACCGAGGACGGCATCAACACCGACCTTGGCAAGCCGACCCCGGACTACACCGGATCGTTTGGTGCCACGATGACGCTCGCCCGCAACTGGCGCATCGGCACCCTCTTCGAGTTCAAGGGTGGCAACTACACCTACTGGTGCCTCATCTGCGGCTTCCGCAATGCGTCGCCGGTGGGCACGAACTCCAAGCTGTTTGCGCAGACCAACGCGACCCTTTTGAATCCGGCCAGCACGGCCCAGCAGCGACTCGATGCGGCGATGACTTGGGCGAGCAAGCTGGCATCGCTGACACCGTATCAGGGCCTCAATGAGGTGTCGGATGGTGACTTCGTTCGTTTCCGCGAACTGAGCCTCACGTACTCCGTGCCGCGTAGCATGACGCAGCGCTTCGGTGGTCGCGACATGTCCATCTCGCTCACCGGACGCAACCTGTACCTGTGGACCAAGTACCAGGGCGTCGATCCGGAGGTCTCCTACGTCGGCAACGGAGGATCGAGCGGCACCGATGCCAACTTCGTGGAATCCATCGACGCATTCGGTTTCCCGCTCCCGCGTCGTATCGGCCTCTCTGTCCGCCTCGGCTTCTAAGGAGAGCACAACACTATGAAGCAACATATGGAAAGAAGGGGGCGCGGACCGGTGCGCTCGATTTCGCGGGCATTCGTCGTCGGGGTTGTGTCTGTCGCCTTGTCAAGCTGCTCGAGCCTCCTGGAAGTCGACAATCCAAATAACGTCCCCGACGGTGCGCTGCAGGATCCTTCTGCGGCCGACGCCATTGTTACCGGCGCGATTAATACTGGAGCGAACGCTCTATCTTCGCTCCTAAACGCCTACACCATCATCTCCGATGAGACGTTTCAGACCGGGTCACGTGACGACTATAGGTTGCTTGACACCGGTGGCATCGACATCAACACCAACGAGTATTTGCAAGCCTCGTATTTGAAGGCGATGCAGGCGCGATGGATGGCTGAGCAGGCAATCAAGCAAGTGACCGCGTTCCGAGAGGAAGATCCTCGCATCAGTGCTCAGTTGCTTGCGAAGGCGTACCTGATCGGAGCCGTGTCATACGACAACATCGCGAACATGTTCGACGACGCGGTCATTTCAGATCGACGCACTGCCGGCCAGAACTTGGGTGAGATGGGCATGGTACAGATGTACGATTCTGCCCTAAAGTGGCTCGATCTCGGCGAGAAACTCGCGACGGGCGACAACAAAACGAACATCCTCGCGATGCGTGCGCGCGTGAAGTTCGATCGGGCGGTCTGGCTGAAACTGAATCCGCCGGGCACTGTCCCTACCGCCCCACTTGTCAATGACGCGGGTGCCGTCGCGGACGCCACAAGCGCGCTCGCCGCGATGAACGGAGACTACCGGTACGAACTGCTGAACGATTCGCAGAACTCGGGTGACGACGCGAGCGGTGGCGTCGGATTCGAGATGAACTCTCGAGTCGAACACACACCGGATACAGCGGCGTTCGTTAAGATCGACCTGACGAACAAAAAGCCGACCGCGATTATCGCCAAGGACCCCGTCACTGGTGCGCTCGACGCTGCCGCGGTGAAGATTATCGGCCGCTTCATCTACACGGATGACATCAACCATCCTCCGCTGACCGTAACATCAAAGAGGGAGATGTACTTGATTCTGGCGGAGGCGGCGCTCGCGGCGAACAACACCACGGCGTTCGACTCGAACATCAACTTGCTTCGCGCGCTGGACGGAATGCCTGCGTATTCAGGCGTTGGCCCTACACGGTTGCAACTCCTTCAATGGTCTCGACGAGTGAACCTGGTTTTCCAGGGACGGCGACTGAACGACATGTATCGTTTCGGCGTGAAGGACCCGCGCTGGATCGCTACCTCTGTGGTTGTTAGAAAGCCTGGATGTGAACTGCCAATTCCGCTCATCGAGCGAGAGGCAAATCAAGAGGTCACGGGTACTCCGGTCTGTCAGTAGGCTCCCGAATCTTTTCGCTCGGCGTGTGCGTCAAAAAGGGTGGCCCTCGGTAGAGGGCCACCCTTTCACTATGACCAGCTGATTCGCACCAACGCCGATTTCCTAATCACAGCGCGGGGAATGCAAACGTCTCTTCCGTTGGTCTTCGACGAAGTCGTCAATCCTTCGAACGGCGAAATCGCTTCTTCGAACCGCTTCTCTGTATGGCGCTTGTACTAGACGCTGGCATCGGGTCACTCCTGAGCCTTGCCAACTAGAGCTCGCAAGCGGCGGCTGAGCCGCTTACAGTAACGGCAAGGCTCTTCGATCGAAGGGTGCTTTCGGCGTCGGTGACATCGACGCTAAGTGTGAACGAGCTGGTGCCAGTACTGGCTAGCTGCAGATACGGACTATTCGATCCGATCGCCACGCCATTCTTTTTCCAAGCGTACGTGTAAGCCAGCACGCCGCCACTCACCTGAGCAGTCCACGTGCAGGTTGTCTGATTCGTACGAACAAGCGACGGACCTACTATCGACACCGAGAGTGATGGAATCGCGCCCGTTCTCGTGACTACCATCGAACCTCCGAAATCGGAGGCAATGCGCGTGAACTTGCTAAATACTTCGTCCTGAGTCGTTAGCTGACCTACAACTGTACCTTCGAGCGTGACGCTGTCGCCGCCCGTCCATCGGAACAGCGGACCACCGCTGTCACCCCCCAAATTCTCCATGGCGGCTTCGTACCCGCAAACCATCGTGTAGACGGAAAACGGCCCAGTTTCGGAGCCATCGTAGTGGTGATCGACACAAGTGTTCGAGATCGTGCCATAAACCCACCCGCTCGTTCGACCGATTCTCTGAACTTCCATGCCCGTGGTCAGTGTTGTGCCGGCACCGGTCACCGTGAAGAATGGACTACTCCCATCAATCGTGGTTGATCCGTTGCCTCCGTTCGGTCCTCCTGAATTGCGATACGTCGTGCGAGCGATGAGTCCACGAATCGAAGGGATGCTGTCGTCGATTCTAAACAGTGACGCGTCGCTCGCACGACACCAGTTAAGTCCGCAATGGTATTTGTTCGGATCGACGGCCTCGACGCCGACGCGCCGCGTGGTTGCTTGCGATACGACCGTGTTGTCTGGAGCGCCCCAAACTGTAGTGCAGTGTGTCGCGGTGACCAGCGCGCGGTATCCGTTGTAGTAAGCAGTGAAGCCGAGTGTGCAGTCGCCTGGTCCGCCTCCCGCGCCTGCGGCGTGATCTGTCCGAATCGCGATTCCTCCGATTAGCGTGTCATAGGTACTAGAGAGCTGGGTCCCGCTGAGGAAGGCAGGTGCGCGAAGTAGAGCGCTGCCGGATGTCGTCTTCAGCGGCGCGTGAACACGAAACGCGAGAAGTGCAGTATCTACTCCAATTTGCCCAGCCCTGCGCAGCACCATTCTTCGCTCTTCGTCCGCGAATCGAGGATCCAATCCAATGGTGACTCGATTGGATCTCTCATCAAGATCAAGGGAAGACAGCCCACCAAGCTGCGTGAAGATGCTATCGAAGACGGCATCGCGCGCGCTAGCCAGTTGAGCGAAGGAAAAATCTGCACGCCGGCTCCGGATTTTCGCAGCGCCCTGGCGTGACAGGCGGATGCCGCCCGCGCTATGCAGCGCGGTTGCACCACGAATCGCGGCTGCATCGTCTCTTCCGTCTCGTACCATGACGACAACGTTGCCCACAGAGTCGATGAAATAGCCCGCAGAGCTCGGCGCAAATTGTGCGAGTTCGAAGAACTCTCGCTCCTCCGGCCGAACACTACGTAAAGTGGGAGGCGGCTGCACTCTTGCGCTCAACGCTCCTGAAGGTTGTGCTGCCGACGCGGGGCGACTCGCATCCGTAGCGGTATCAGGCCTACAGCTTGGCACCGAAATGCAAACAACGGAAAGCAGAAGACATCTTGCGAGCTTCTTTCGCATACCCCACCTCCCCAATGGTGACTCTCCGACCAGCGGTGTGCGAGTCGGCTAACCTCGCGCGCAAACGTGAGGGAAGGCATGCGAATTCGCAAGCGCGGCACGTACCAAACTCAGCGCTGCTCTCATCGAGGAGGATCGACGCGGACGGCGACGATCTTCGGCGGGAAGCGGCCGCACGTACGGTCGCGATCGCTGGAAGAATGCGAGGCAAGCGCCATCGCGCGAGGGCACCGAAACGGTTGAATCCGCCGAAACAATGCGCAGGCGACCAGACATGCATTTGGGCGCCGGCGTCGCACCAAACTGTGCACTGTATCATTGAGTTTGAGGGGTGCTCGCGAGCGAATGCCTTCTCAATGGCTCGCGCGCACCACGTGTTGGCGACGCCATCTACGCGAGGAATGCGACAATTGAGCGAATCGGCAAACTTTTCTGACAGGGCTACCGAACGGAGCGAGACGCTACGAGCGCCCGACGCGGAGGCTCTTGCGAGGAACCAGTCGCGTCGGACCGAGTCCGCGATTGTCTCTGTGCTGATGGAAGTCGAAGCGGGGCTGTCGTTTGGCGAGATTCTGCACAAGTACGCCATCAGTCTCGTCTGGAATTTCAGGTAGAATGGGGAAGTGCAAAGGACGTGACCCGCATCACGGGGCCGGGGCTAGAGAACGCAGAGCGTGATTGGATGTGTGCGGATGTCGCGCTCGAGAATCCGTGCAGCAACGACGCCTTGTTGCGACAGTTGTGACGCCGACCGCGAAACAACACGCGACCGCTGTTCTCATCGCTGCCCCCACCACCTGTCCCCCGTGTGTGTTTCGCGAGGTGAGTGAATTGGGTCGCTTCTGCGTACAGCCTAACGGGGCTGGCTGACTGAATCGCGGGCTGGGGATCAGGCACCCTGGAGTGGCAGCGGGCAAGAGTACGCGTCGTCCGGGGCGCGGTCGGTGAGGATCGAATGGGGCCGGCGGCTGTCGTAGAGGGTGTAGTAGCGGGCGATGCCGGCGGTCGCGGCGGACACGGAGGGAAAGGCGTAGAGGTAGACCTCTTCTTGCTTGAGCGAGGGCAAGAGCTGGTCGACGAAGATGTTGTTGCTCCAGCAGCCCTTGCCGTCCATGCTGGTCTGCATGCCGTTGTTCTGGAGCAGCCCCGTAAAGACGGCGCTCGTGAATTGGGTGGATTCAACCGGTCGTCGCAACACCTTCAACCAAGAGGTGCGCATGGGGCGACCTGCAGGATGGATGAAGCAACTGACCGGGCGGGATGCGATGCGCTCTCCTGGGGCTCCCTCGCACCGGCGAGAAGTCGAGCGTCAGTTCTGGGCACAAATTGCCACGGGAATCACCAGCGAGAAGGCGGCCGAAGCCGTTGGCGTGGCGCCGGCGGTCGGCACGCGCTGGTTCCGGCATCGGGGAGGTATGCCCTTGATCCTGGCGCAACCGGTTTGCGGTCGGTATCTGTCGTTCTCGGAGCGAGAAGAGATCGGGCTGCTGCGCGCCCAAGCGGTCGGGGTGCGGGCCATCGCTCGGCGTATTGGGCGAAGCCCCTCAACGGTCTCGCGGGAGTTGAAGCGCAACGCGGCCACGCGCGGCGGCAGGCCTGAGTATCGCGCCTCCGTCGCGCACTGGAGTCCGAGCTCGTAGCCAAACGGCCGAAACCAGCCAAACTGGTGACGAACCCACGTCTGCGCGAGTATGTCCAGCAGCACTTGGAGGGGACGATCCACGATGCACGTGGGCGCGTGGTCGCCGGCCCGCGACAAGCGGCGTTCATCGGTCGGAACAAGCCACATCGCGGTGACCGCCGATGGGTCCATGGCTGGTCACCGGAGCAGATTGCCCACCGCCTGCGGGTGGACTTCCCGGATGATCCGTCCATGCGCATTTCTCATGAAGCCATCTACCAAGCGCTCTACATCCAGGGGCGGGGCGCCCTCAAGCGAGAGCTGGTGAGTTACCTGCGCACCGGGCGCGCATTGCGCACACCACGCGCCAGGTCCCAGGCCAAAGCTTGGGCACATGTGAGTGACGCGGTGATGATCGCCAGCCGCCCTGCCGAGGCAGAAGATCGCGCGGTACCGGGACACTGGGAGGGAGACTTGATCATCGGTCTCCACCGGTCGGCGATTGGGACGTTGGTCGAACGGTCCAGCCGCTTCACCATGCTCGTGCACCTGCCGCGCGAGGACGGCTACGGACTGACGCCCCGCACGAAGAATGGTCCGGCACTGGCGGGGTACGGAGCCATCACCATGGCCAACGCGCTCACGCGAGCCGTGACGAATCTGCCGACCCATTTGTGGCAGTCCCTGACTTGGGATCGTGGCAAGGAGCTGTCCGCTCATGCGCGCTTCACGATCGAGTCCGGGGTGCAGGTCTTCTTTGCAGACCCGCATAGTCCGTGGCAACGCGGCACCAACGAGAACACAAACGGGCTCTTGCGCCAGTACTTCCCCAAGGGCAAGGACCTGTCTCGATGGAGTGAGCACGAGCTGCAAGCGGTAGCGCTGGCTTTCAACAACAGGCCGCGCAAGACGTTAGGATGGAAGACGCCGGCAGAGGCGCTAGACGAACATCTACGATCCGTCGCAGAACGCGGTGTTGCGACGACCGGTTGAATCCACCTTGCGCGCCTCGATCGGAGTAGAGGATGTCCGGCGTGCGGTAGCGCGCCACCGCTTTCTCCACGGCGGCGATGCAGAAAGTACTGTCCAGGGTGACGGAGACCCGCCAGCTCAGCACGCGCCGACTGGCCCAATCCAGCACCGCCGCGAGATACACGAAGCCGTGCGCCATCGAGATGTACGTAATGTCCATGGCCCAGATCTACCTCGGCCGCGTGATGGTGCGGTGGCGGAGGACGTAGGGACAGACGGGATGCCCCCGATGCCGACGGCTGCCGCCGGGTTCGGGACACACGGCGGCAACCCCCATGTGGCGCATCAAGCTCCCAATCCGTCGGCGCCCCACGCCGGGGAGGTTGGCGCGCAGCGGGGCCGCGCAGCATCCGAGCGCCGGCGAAGGGAAAGTCTATGTGCAACCCATCGATCGTCCGCATCAACCAGAGGTCGCGTGGGGCGTGCAGTGTACCATGCAGCGACTCATTCCCAGCGCCGCCGCTTGGCGCGTCACGGAGAGCGGGTGGGTCTGGTCGATCATCGCTTGGCGCTCAGCACGCCGGCCTTGCCGAGCGCGCGTTCTCAGAAATCACTCTCGAGCGCGAGCTCGCCGGTCTAGGCGTGGAGCGCTTTCACGTCGACCACCGGCTCGACCGGTACGCTGCCGCCAAAGATGCCGGCCGCACCAGCGAACAGTTGGTCCTTCCAAGCCATGATCTGCGCGGGTTGCACATGAAAGCGTTTGGCCAGTTCAGCGAGCGTGCCTTCTGGCGCACTGCGGCCAAGGCGACCTTCGCCTTGAAGGCCGGGGCATGGTTGCGACGGGGACGTTTCGAAGTCAGGGACTCCTCACCTGATGGTAAACATGTCGCCGGGGGAGCCCACCGTCCACGCAAACCACCGTATTCAGAAACCGAGACCACTTCACTCTCTGACATTCGACGGCCGCACTTCTTGGTCTATTTACAAGGAGGCTCAGCGGATACCGCAAGAGTCCCATTGAAAATTCGACCCCGTCTCACGGCACTTCTGGAATCGGCTGCCCGGTTCCGCTCGACTCGAGAATGCCGACGGCCTTGGCGAGCGCGATCACCACCGCCACGCTGGCGGCGCCGAGTACCACGAAGGCCGTCGTCGTGCGCCCGCGTGAGATCTGTTTCGTGAACAGCTCGCTCACGTCGCCCTGACTCAGCGACACGGTTTCGCCCTGGAACTTCGTCGGATTCAATTCACCCCGGCGAGTCACCGAGTGGAGCGCCAGCGTCATCGTTCCGCCGTCCGCGGACATCACGCCTCCCTCGATCTTCGTGGCAAAATCGCCGATGGACGGGGCAAGTCGCGAAGTCCCCTGCGACGTGAGCGTCACGACGACGTCGTTCCCGGTCGCGACCGACTGGTACTGCGTAGGGATGTTGCGGTAGCAGCCGGCAGCTGCCACGGATAGACCCACGGCCAACAACGCTGACTTCACGCCAACCTCCTGGAAAGCTCATGAACGGGGCGCTGACCGGGTGCCCCGAGCGGCGACCTCAGCGTGGAAGCTAAGGCGCGCGTGACCCCTAGACGAGGTCGAGATACCCGCGAAAGGCGCGCGAGTGCTCTCCCATCTCGATGCCGGTACGACTGTTGGCGCCCGGAGTACGGAGCGCGCCCCGGCGTAAGACGATAGACCCGACAGGAATCTGGCACCCCGCGCCCGATTCACCCTGACGCAGCGTGCCGACGGGGATGCTCGGTATCGGGAGCTTCGTGGAAGGCGGGCGGGGCAGAGCATTTCGGCTCGTGTTCACGGACCGGGCTCGACTCATACCGGTCGAGGCGGGGGCGTCGCGCGCCCGAATTATTCATTCCGCGATCGCGGAACCCCGAGTTCAGCTGCAACGATCGCGACCGACGGCGATGGACCGCTCGCCGCCGCGACGTGCGATTGGATGTCCAATTGTGAAAAGCCCCAACTGTTCTGTGCAGCGTCACCACGTCGCGTCTTTGCCACACGAGCGAAGCACGAAAACAATTGCATATGCGACCACCGGAACGAGTTGTCGCATCGCCTCCGCAGCTTCGCCCGTAAGGCACGAGTCGTTAGGTGCATCTGACCCGGAATGCGTGCTCTTCGTGAAGTCATGCACCCGAGTCACGACTCGGCATCGCATTTGCGTGACGTGCGTCACAAATCGCTGCGTCGGGAGACGCACCGACCGGGGGCGACGCACGGCGCTGGGCCGGCGACCGCTGTACCACGCATCCGACGGACTGGGAGAGAGACATCATGCACAAGCTCAAGGGATCGCTGTTGCCGCTCGCGTTCTGCTCCATGGCGCTCGTGTCGGCATGCGCCGATTCCACGGCGCCGAGCACTGCGCCGCTCGTCGCCGAGCCACTCGCTTCGCACGTTGGCGGGCCGGACCTCACCGATTTCAAGAACTTCGCGGGCCAGCTCTGGGTCTGCCCCGACACGAAGAAGGCGACGAGCGGCTTTCTCTATCGCTGGTCGATCGTCGACAACAAGACAAACGCCATCGTGCAGAGCGGCGTGACGGCGAACGTCACCTCCGGTACCTGCCTCATGCTCGCCTCGGTTCCGACCTCGCCGCGTGGCAACTATACGGCGACCGTGCGTGAAGATCCGGGAGCCAAGCACAAGGTGTCGTCGATCACGGCGTCATACGGGAGCAACCTTCCGATCGCGGCCCCGACGGCAACCGTCGACGTAGTCGTCAGGAAGATCACCGACAAGATGACGAGCGACTACGGAGTCGTCTTCACTTTCTATCACTAGACAGCAGTACCGAGACGGCGCGGGAATCGGCGACGGGGCGCCGGTTCCCGCGCCGCTTCGTTTCTGCATGGCGCGCGCAGCCCTATTGCGTACTCGCCACCGTCGTTGCCTGGGCGCGGCGGGGATGAACAATCCGCATCGACGCGACGCCCGTTACGCTTGCCCCTTCATCGCCTCCGTCGCATCGATCGCGAGCACCCGCCGCGTCGGGACCAGGCACGCGCACGTCGCAATCGCCACGACGATTCCCGCGGCGATCGCCAGCGTAAGGGCGATCGCCCCTGAGGCCGACGCATCCGCGTCACCGTCGCCGGCGAGCTCGTAGGCAAACCGGAACGCAAAGGGGGTCCCCACGAGCGCGCCAACTCCGATCTGCAGGAGCGAGCGGCGCAGGATGGTCAGGACGAGCGTCCAGCGCCGTCCGCCGAGCGCCGCACGGATCCCGATTTCACGCGTGCGCTCGGTGACCGAAAGCGATAGCATCGCGTAGAGACCCGTCGCCGCGAGTGCGACGAGGATACCGACGAGGAGCGCCAAGCCGCCGGCGATGGCGATCATGAGGTACCAGTCGCCCTGTCGCACGTCGGCGAGCGGGATCGCCCTCCCCATGACGAGCTCCGGATCCACGCCTGCGGCGACTTCCCTCACGCGAGGAGCGAACTGCGCGGGCGTGCCGGCCGTGCGAATCGCGACCTGTAGCGTCGTCAGGGTTCCGGGCGCAGCGGGGAGGTAGACCGCCTCTCCGTGCTCGGGGTTCATCATGTTCACGCCGAGGTGCGCGACCACACCCACGATCTCGCGCCACGCCGTGTCCGACGGGGTCGACGATGTGGCAAAGCGAATTCGGCGACCGATCGGATCGCCGCCCTCGAGGAGGCGCTCGGCGAACGCTTCATTCACGAGTGCGACTGCGCGTCCTTCCTGTGCATCGGTGGTCGTGAAGTCGCGACCGGCGACGACCTGCTGCCCGAGACCTTCGACGAATCGCGGATCGACTCGCGCGGTGCGTACCCAGCGCGCGGGGGCGTCGGCCGGGCGCTCGACCCCTTCGATCTCGATCGGGGTCGATCGATGCTCCATGCGCGGGAGCACGTCGCCCACCGCCACGCCTCGGACGCCGGGTTCGCGCTCGAGAGCCTCGACGAGCGCATGCTGTGCCGAGGCGCGTCGGTTGGCAAGACGCGCGTCGACTGCGTCGTCGCCCGACGGGTTGGGCGCATCGGGAAGACGAAACTCGACGGCGAGATACTCTCCAGCTGCAACGCCAGCGCTCCGGTCGTTCGCCAGCATCGCATTCGCGTGACGGCCGATCGAGAGCGCGAGGCCAACAGCGGCGACGGCCACCGCGATGTCGGCGACCACGAGTGCACCCACCCACCCGCCGAAACGCGTACGTGCCCCGTTGCGCAGCGTTTGCTGCACCCAGCGCCCCGTGATACGAACCGCTGGCGCGACGCCGGCGAGCGTCGCGCTTACCACCGCAAGCGCGATCGCCTGCATCATCGTGGTGCTGGTGACGCCGAGCGAGAGCCAGTACGGAAGGGCGCTCTCTCCGGCGAGAACCGCGAGGTTCACGTGGCGAAGGAGCCAGTCGATGGCCACGACACCACTCGCGGCTGCAACGGTGGAGAGCACGATCGTCTCGACGAAGATCTGGGTCACGATGCGCGCTCGGCTCGCGCCGAGAGCGGTGCGCATCGCCATCTCGCGGGCGCGAGTCGCCGTGCGCGCGTAGACGAGCATGGCGACGTTGCCGCACGCCACGAGGAGGAGCGCGAGCATCAGCATCTGAACGAAGCGATACTCCGGCAGCGCGTCGAGACCGCCGCGCGGAAGTCCCATGTACTGGAAGCCGAAGGGGACAACCTCTGGGACGAGTCGCGCGCGGCTCGGCTCCTGCTCGACCCGACCGAGGCGCGTGGTCGCGTCGAGCTCGGCCTGCGCCTGGTTGGGTGTGACGTTGTCGGCGAGTCGGCCGACGATCCGTACGCTGCGACGCGCGCCTTCGCCGGCACCGGGCGCGCTCGGCATCGGAAGCCAGAGCTGCTCGTTCGATGGAAAGCGAAATCCTTCCGGCATGACGCCAACCACGGTGTGCAACACGCTCCCGATCCGTATCGTCCGGCTGATGATCGATCGATCCGATCCGAAGCGCGCCGTCCACAGCGAGTGGCCGATGACGACGACCGCCGGCGCACCGGCTTCTCCGTCGGCGGAGACGAATGCACGCCCGAGCATCGGTGCGGCGCGCAGGATCGCGAATGTCGACGCCGATAGCTCGGCGCCAGCCACCGGCGCCGCCTGGCCACCAGCCGCTGCGACGTTGTAGGTCGCCGAGCGAAAGGCGGCGAGTTGCGTGAAGCTGTCGAGGGAGCGCGACCACTCTTCGTAGTCGGCAGCCGTCGTCGCGGCAACGCTGGACGAGAACGGATCCCACAACCGGATGGCGCGGACGCGATTCTCGGTGTCGCCGGGAAGGGGGGCGGCGAGTGCGCGCGCGACGTGCGCCGGCGCCAGGCCCACGGGAATTCCGACCGCGAGCGCGAAGACTGCCGCGACGCTGAGTACGGGGTGCTTCAGGAGCATGCGCATCCCGAGCTTGACGTCCAACCAGGAGAAGCGTGCTTCGTCGAGGACGCGAAGTCCGCGGGCGAGTCGTCCCTCTCTCCGATGCGACTCCAGGTGCCCGAATTCGGCGCGTGCCATGCGGTACGCCTCGTCGGGCGAGTGGCCGCGACGCTGCAGATCCTCGCTCCGCATCTCGACGTGTACGCGGAATTCCTCGCGCATGTCGGCGTCGAGCGCGCCGCCGTTGCGCGCCGCGCGCACGAACGATCGCAGGCGTGCGAGCACTCCAGCGAGGGAAAGCGACTCGGGGATCAAGGGCATGCCGCTAGGCCTCCTGCGGCGTCGCCGTCAGCGCACAGGCGATCGCCTCGGCCAGCCGACTCCAGTTCGCCTTCTCCTCGGCGAAGCGGCGGCGACCGAGCGCGGTGAGGCGATAGTATTTGGCGCGACGATTGTTCTCCGACGTTCCCCACTGGCTCTCGATCAACCCCTGATGCTCGAGCCGGTACAGCGCGGGATAGAGCGCGCCCTGTTGCACGAGGATTGCCCCGTTGGAGATGCGTTCGATGCGGAGCAGGACGCCGTATCCGTGCACCTCGCCCAGCGAGATGGCCTTGAGCGCGACGAGTTCGAGGTTGCCGGGGAGGAGTTCGGCGTGGGCGGGCATTGCTTCTCCTAAGTCGTATAGGAGAAGGATGATCGCCTTCTCCTATCCCGTCAAGGAGAGAGGGCGCATTCAGTAGTGGAGGATGAGGGGGAGGGTGGCGCGGAGGTCGAGCGTCTTGTGCTGCACGCCGTCATCGAAGGTCAGCGCGAGACACCACGTATCGCCCGCTACCACCTGCGCCGCGCCAGTCGACTGAAAAACGTGTAGCGCGTCGGAGTTGCTCGCTGCGCGCGGGACCGTGAGACGAACGTTTGTCACGCGCTGGAGCCCAAGCGGCTGTTGCAGCGCCGAGCTTCCTGGCGCCTCGTCCGGATGCCCGGGGGAGACTTCCTCGAGCGCCATCATCCGAGGCAGGATGGTGAAAGACGGTGAGACCGAGTCGGTGCGCGGGGTGATGATCTCGAATGCGGCACCTGGTGGCATCCACGGCGCGCGCGTCGACCAGGTGGGGAAGGGGAGGGAATCGGGCGTGCCGGGTGCGCGATGCAGCTCGATGCCCATCGGCGCCGTGCCGGTCGTGCGCCAATTCACGCGTCGCTGTTGGCGTTCGATGTAGCCACGTCGTTCGGCGGGAATGGAGACGGTGCTATCGATCCACACCAGTTCCAGGTAGGCGTTTCGAAATTCGACGGTGATCGACGCCGTGCCCTGTCCCTGGTGGCGATTCACACCGGATGCGAAGCGCAGACCGGCGCGTTCCAGGGCGGCGCGTTCGAGTGTTGCGCCAGGTGCAACGGCGAACCAGGCGTGGTCGAAGACAAACGGAGGGGAGTTGCTCGGCTCGTTTCTCGGCGCGAGTGCGATGAGCGAGAGGAGAGCGTACGGCAGAAGGCGAGGTGACATGGCGTCGGACCGAATGAGGATGCGTGTACTCGGTCAGACCATTCGACGTACGATATCGTTGGGGTTGCCTAGTCCTCGCCCATCCGTCGATATCGCTGAACGGCGCCAACGCCAAGGACGACGAGCAGAATCACGACAGAGAGCGATCCACTCGACACATGCCAGCGTGACGAGATCACTGCGCCCGCGAATCCTCCGGTGAGGAGCGGCACCGCGAAGTGGTATAGAACCTTTCCTACTGCCTCGCGTTCACCCTGCTGCGACTCCTCGGCCATCTCGCGCAGGTTGCGCCCGAGGCGGCGCGCGGTCCTTGCGCGGGCGTCGCGGCGTGATTTCTCGAGCTCCATCGCGAACATCCGAGTGACGGGGGGCAGATGCGGGCGCGACGGTTACACGATGGCCGCGCGGCTCGGACGAAAGCTGTCGCGCGGACGACGGTGGCGCTACTGCAGTGAAGCCCTCGCGGCGCCTGCCACGCGCGATTAGTGGCGGCGCAGCGCCACCCCCGGATCGATGCGCGTGGCACGTCGCGCCGGAAGCCAGCCGGCGAATCCGGCGACCAGCGACAGCGCCGCGAGCACCATCACGATCGTCACGCCGTCGTTGGTGTCGACGCCGAAGAGGAGTCCGCGGATGGCGCTTGCTCCCCCAACGGCGAGCGGAGCGCCGGCGACGACCCCCAAGGCGATGAGTACGCCAGTCTGCGCGAGCACACCGCGACGCACGCGTTCGGCGGTCGCGCCGAGCGCCATGCGAATCCCGATCTCCTGTGTGCGCTGATCGACGGAGCAGGAGATGACGGCGTAAAGCCCGAGCCCGGCGAGTGCGACGCCAAACAGCGCAAAGCCGGCGACGAGGAGCACGAGGAAGCGGCGGGCGAAGGTGGAGCGGTCAACCAGCTGCTCCATGGTACGAAACTCCTTGACCGGGAGCCCGGGCGCGACGCGATGCAGGGCCTCGCGCACGCCGGCTGCGAGCGTTGCAGGGGGGAGCGCGCCACGCACGACGAGGTCGATCACTGCGTAGTCGTACGTTTGCGCCATCGGCATGTACATCTCGATGTCGGCGTCGCGGTCGAGTGCGAAGTAGCGCGCCCCGCGCACGATGCCGACGACGCGCCGCTCGACGCCGCTCGTCTTCACCACCTGGCCCAGTGCATCGCCGCCGGGCCAGAGACGCTTGGCGAGCGTCTCGTTGAGGATGATCACCGGTTCGCTCCCTGCAGCGTCGGCGTTGCCGAAGAGCCGGCCGGCGCGCAGGCGCACACCCATAGTCGTGAAGTAGCCCGGATCCACCATGCGCACGAGGGGATCCAGTCGCTCGTCGTCGGGCGTATCGCGCCCCGGCACATCGAGGCTCCACCGCCGCCAGCCGAAGTTGTCGCCTAACGGGAGTGCATCGGTGAGCCCCACGGACCGAACACCGGCGACCGACGATGTGGCGCGCACGATCTCGTCGAGGTACGCGCGGCGCTCGTCGCCGGTCGTCCCTGCGCGCGGGGCATCGACGCGCATGGCGATCACGTCGGTCGTGGCGAAGCCGGGGTCGACGGCCAGCACGCGCCCGAGGCTCCGCGTGAGGAGCCCCGATACCGTGAGGAGGACGCAAACCATGGCCACTTCGGCGACGACGATCGCCTGCCGCATCCACCCCGCGCGACGCGAGGTGCCGCGGCTCCCGTCGCTCAACACGGCAGCAGGCGCAGCGCCGGACTGCTGGAGAGCGGGGAGGAGACCGAACGCGAGCCCCGTCAGGACAGACACCGCGATCGTGAAGGTCAGCACGAATCCGTCGACGCGCACGTCGGAGAGGAGCGGGATCACCGTCCCCTGGATGCGGGAGACGAGCGTCGTCCCGCCCCACGCCAGCACGAGGCCGAGGACTGCGCCCGACAGCGAGAGGACAAGGCTTTCGACGAGGAGCTGCATCATCAGGCGACGCCGCGCCGCGCCGAGCGCCGCGCGCACGGCCATCTCGCGCTGGCGCAACGTGGCGCGCACGAGGAGGAGATTGGCGAGGTTGGCGCAGACGAGGAGCATGAGGAACGCGACCGCACCGGCGAGGGCGAGCAGCGTCGGTGTGAAGCGCCCGCTGACGTGATCGCGGAGCGGGGAGAGCCTCGGGTCGACGCTGTTGCGACGTGAATCGGAGAGCGCCGACGCGGCGGCGATGCGATCACCGATCGCCTTGGCTTCGGCCTGGGCCGCGCTGAGGGTAGCGCCGGGACGCAAACGACCAACGACGGCGAGCGTGTTCCCCTGTCGGTTGGTCCGCTCGCTCAACGGGAAGGGGCGAAAGAAGTCGACGCGCTTTCCCGGGGTGAACGTGGCCTCGAAGTCGAAGCTGGCCGGGAGGATGCCGATGACGCGGGCCGGCGCGCCGTCGAGCGTGATGCTTTGGCCGACGATGCGCGGGTCGGCGGCGAATCGCCGCTCCCAGAAGGCGTGGTCGAGCATGACCGCGGCGGGGGCGCCGTCCTGCGACTCCGCATCGTCGAACGAGCGCCCGTAGAGCGGCTTCACGCCAAGCAGGGGAAACAAGTTCTGCGTGACCGGGACTCCCGTTAGGCGCTCGGCCTCGCCCCGGTCGGTCAAGCGCACATCGCCCGGACCGTAAAAGGCGAAGAAGGCACCGAGCCCCTCGAACGACGACGCTCCGTCGCGCAGCTCCTGCAGGTTTGCAACCTGGATGGTCTGCGCCGAGAGATTCTCCGAGGTGCCATTGGCCACCCAGGCGAGTCGGTCGGGATGCTCGAACGGGAGCGGGCGCAGGAGCAGCGCCTGCACGAGCGAGAAGACCACGGTGCAGGCGCCGATCCCCAGCCCGGCGATCAGCACGGCGAAGACCGAGGAAGCGGGATCGCGCCTCAGCGCGCGGATCGCGAAGCGGACATCGCGGGCGACGGTCTCGAGCATCGAAGTCTCGGCGGGGAGGGGGAGGAATCCGAGGGACCTCGATTCGACATTGGGAGGGGGGAGAGCGTTTGTGCGCTACGACGATCCGAGCGGGACGACGCCGAACAGTCACCGCGCGCTGCTCAGCGAGCGCGCACCGCTCCACTCACCGCCACCCCCACCCGCGAATCCGCCGTCCCGTAGTACAGCAACCAGCGCCCCTTGAAGCGCACCAGCCCTTCCACGAACGTCGTCCCCTCGACGTATTGCCCCGACTTCTCATACGCTTCGGTGGGGCGGATGAACGGTTCGCTTGTGCGCTCGAGCAGCTTCAACGGGTTGTGCGCATCGAAGAGCGCCTGCCCCGCGGTGTACTGCCGCTCGGGGAGCGACGCTTCGCCATACGCCTTGCTGTTCCCCGCGTTGTAGAGCACGACGATCCCGCGCTCGGTAAGGAGTGGCGGCGGTCCCGCCTCCACGAGCCAAGAATCGAAGTACCCCGGGCGCGGCGAGAGCACGGCGAGCGCGCGCCCGTTCGCGTCCTCCACCGGCGTCCAGTGCACGAGATCGTCGGACGTGGCGATGAGGACGTGCGGGACGTTGTAGTACATCCAGTATTTCCCGTTCACCTTCGTGGCCACGATGCGGTCGCCAACGAGGCGCGAGAGGATCGCGCCGGACTTGGACTCGCTCCGGAGATACTTTCCGCCGCTGGCCGCAGCGAAGGCGGGGCCGTGCTTCTCCCAGTGCACGAGGTCGCGCGACGTCGCGACCGCGAGGCGCGGGACGTCGCGGTTCCACTGGGTGTAGGTCAGGATGTAGCGCCCATCCTCAGCCTCGACAATACGCGGATCCTCGACGCCCCCCGGCCACTCATTCCCCTTCTGCGCATCGTTGGTCGGAAAGAGCACAGGCTCGCGTCGACGCGTGAAGTGCAGCCCGTCGGCACTCTCGGCGAGCCCGATGCGCGAGGTGTGCCCGCCGATGATCGATGCTCCGGTCGCATCCTCGGCGCGATACAGGACATGGACCCTTCCGTCGCGCACCACCGCAGCCGGATTGAACGTCGCAAACTCTTCCCAGCGCACGAGCGAGTCGCTGAGCGGTGACCGGAAGGTCGCCGCGCCGTTCGGGGTGAGGATCGGATTGGGTTCGGCTGGTTTGGTGAAGGGGCCGATCATCCATGGCGCGCGCGGTTGCGCTGCGAGACTCGCCGGCGTGAGGGGTGAGGAGGCAAGTGCGGCGCTTGCGGCCACGACGACGATCAGGAGGGGAGTGCGAGGCATGTCGACAGCGCGTGGTCGTGACGGGACGAGATCGATCCGCTTGTCAATGGCCGATTCCCCGATGTGTTCGAACGTGACTCAATGTTGACGGCGAAACGTGTGCGAGGAGATGTTTGGCTGTCCAGCTATCTCGGATTTTCCGCGGACAGTCGGTAGCGAGCGCGAGTACGCCAAGTCTCAGCGCAAACGAAACGACACCCGTGGCAGTCGGGACCGCTGGATTTCGCGCGCAGCTCGGCGCGAGCTGTTTCACATATCACGTCGCACCACAGCACCAGCAGCGTGCGCCTGCACGCACGCTAACCCCACCCGCACCCCCACCCCCCACCCCCTCGATTCCATGTTGCCGAGTAGTGTGTCCACGCAGT
>CAZWVG010000049.1:0-27214 GCA_964637355.1 uncultured Gemmatimonadaceae bacterium | reverse complement strand
GCATCTCCGCTCCGGATCCTTCTCGCCATTCCCTTCTATCCACCTGTAGTCGGCGGAGCGGAGATGCACGTGTCGCGTCTTGCCGCAGCGCTCGCACGTCGTGGGCACCAGGTGCACGTGATCACCACGTACGCTCTGCCCATGCAGCGCACTCGCCGGTGGCGCGACCCCAACGGGATTGCTGTCACCTCGGTCGCCCACTCGCTTCCGGTGGCGTTGCGCCCGCGTGCGTTCGTGTTCGAAGTGGCGAAGCGCATCGCGCTGGCAATTCCGCGATACGACATGGTCGAACTGTTCCTCCCGGGGCTGCATCTCCCCGCCGGACTGATGGCGGCGAGATGGCGCGGGACCGGAAGTGCCGTGATGTTCGGCGGTAACCACGAGGTACCGCGCCTCAGAACCTTGCGCCGCGGGCGGTGGCAGCTCGCTGCCTTGCGGCAGTGGGCGGATCGGGTCGTCGTTCTCAACGAGGAGATGCGTCGCGACGTGATCGCCACGGGTGTTCCGGGAGAGCGAACGACCTGGTTGCCGTGCAGCGTCGACACCTCGAGCTTCTCGCCGCCTGACGCGTCGGCTCGGCGAGCCGTGCGCGAGCGACTGCACCTTCCGGACGACGCGTTCGTCGTCGCGTTCGTGGGGCGGCTGGTGCCCGCCAAGAATCTCCCTGCGCTGCTGCACGGCGTCGCACGATACGCGCGCGCTGGGCGGCCGATCGTCGTGTGTCTTGTGGGAGATGGTCCCGAGCGTCCCGCACTCGAGGCGATCGCGGGAGAGGCCCCGGCGGGCACCGTGCGCTTCCTCGGCGCGCGCCAGGGCCAGGACGTCGCGGACGTGCTGCGTGCGAGTGATGTCTTCGCGATGTTGTCGCACAGCGAAGGGATTCCGTGCGCACTGATCGAGGCGATGGCTGTCGGGCTGCCGAGCATTGTCCACGACATCCCGTCGCTCGCGCAGCTCGTAGAGCACGACGTGCATGGACTGCGGGTTGCGGTCGACAATCCGACGGAGTTGCAGCTGGCGCTCGAGTCGTTGTCGTCGAGCGACGTACGCCGTCGCCGCATGGGCGACATGGCGCGCGCGCTCGCCGTTGCCGAGTACGGCGTCGACGTGGTGGCGGCGCAGCACGAGCGTCTGTACCGCGATGCGATCGCGATGCACCGCGTGTCATGACCGTGGGAGTGCGCGCCGCGCTCCGCACGCCGCTCGAGTCGCAGTCGCCGCGCTCCGACGTGGTGCTCGGGGCAGGACTGACGAGGCTCGGACGACCGTGGGGAGTTCACGCTGCACCCGTGCCATCCGACGAGGAGGCCCACGCGTATCTCCGTTCCGCACGCTCGCTTGGCGTGCGCGTCTTCGACACCGCGCCATCGTACGGCTCGAGCGAAGAGCGGTTGGGACGGTTCCTCCGCGACCTGCCAGCCGAGGACCGCAACGAGCTGTTCATCGCCACGAAGTTCGGCGAGTCGTGGGACGCTGCGACGGGAGCGATCGTCGTCGATCACTCGTTCGACGCACTGGCGCGTAGCATGGAGCGCAGCTTGCGACGGCTCGGCACGATCGACCTGCTCCAGTTGCACCGCGCGACGGCGCAGTCGCTCGCCTCTTCCGACGTTCGACGCGCGTGTGACGCGGCGCTTGCGGCGGGGGTCGGAGCAATCGGTGCGAGCGTGAGCCGGATGGAGGATGCGCAGGTCGCGCTGGAAGTAACCGGCGTTCATTGGTTGCAGCTTCCGTATCACGCAGGCAATACCTACATGGCAGATGCCTTCGCCGTGGCGGCGTCGCATCGCTGCCGCGTGATGGTCAACCGTCCATTCGGGATGGGGGCGCTGGTCGTCAGCGAGCGAGCGGAGAGCGCAGTGGACGCGTTTCGCGCCATCCTGTCGCAGCGATTCTCGGGCGTTGTCCTCACGGGAACCGCGTCGACCGCACACCTTCGCGAGAATGTGGCTGCGTTCGGGAAGGCATTGCGTGCACACGAGGGAAGCACGCCATGAGCTCGACCGAAGTGGACGAAGGTGGACGGGACCGCTGGGCGGCAGAGCGTGCGTACTTCGACGACCAGGCGGAACGCAAGCGCGAGTCGCTTGCGCCATTTTCCGAAGACGTCATGGTGCGCTACGCCACCTGGCGTCGTGCGCATCACAGCAAGGAGTTCCGCTTTCGTGTGCTGGGTGAGCTGCGTGGAAAGCGAGTGCTCGACGTGGGGTGTGGCGACGGCACGAATGCGGTGATCATGGCGCGCCTCGGGGCGCGGGTGACCGGCGTCGACATCTCCGAAGGCGCCATCGAGCTCGCCAGGGAACGAGCCTCGATCAACGGCGTCGGCACGTCTATCGACTTCTGCTGTGCTCCGCTGGAGCTCTTCGATTCTCGTGGCGCGAGCTTCGACGTGGTGTGGTGCGACGCCTTCCTGCATCACGTCATTCCGGTGCTTGACGAGACGCTCGCGCGCCTCGTCGCGTGGGTACGCCCGGGCGGGATCCTTGTGGCGGCCGAGCCGGTGAACCTCGCGCAGTGGCTGCGACGGTTGCGGCTCCTGCACACGTTCATCCCTGTCGCGGGAACCCCTGACGAACGCCCGCTGGACGTTGGAGAGCTGCAGCGCATCCTCGAGAACTATCCGTGGCTGGGCGTACGCTACTTCCAGATGCTCGGGCGGCTCAACCGCCTGTTGGCACGGGGACGTGTGCTGGAGGAGATGCACCCGGTCGAGCGGAGCATGGTCGAAGGGATCGCGCGAATCGACAGGGCGATGCTGCGCGTACGCTCGCCGCTTCAACGTCTGGCGAGTACGGTCGTGCTGTACGGTGTTCGACCGAAGTGACGCGACGAAGCGACACGATATCGAGGGAGAACTTCCGCGCCATTACGCGCGTGCATGTGAGTGACGCAACGCGGGCGGATCGTCTCCGATCCGCCCGCCGGATGCAACGCGCAGCAGCGCGCTAGTACTTCCACACCGCCCCCAGCGTGAAGACCGTCTGCCGCATCGTGGTACGGCTCGCCTGGTACTCCGCGCCTAACAAGTGCCCGGCATTCACGCCGCGCTGCGTTGCGGTCAACGCGTGGACGAGCGACGTCTCGAACGGCACGCCGAGCAGGCGGAACCCGGCGCCCGCGGTGATCGCCTGCGAGCTGATCGCCGGGAAGGCGATGAACACCGTGTTGCGGGGGACCGGGTTGCTCCCCTGCAGGTAGCCGACGCGAAGCGTCGTGGCGTCGCTGGCCTTGAAGGCAACTCCGCCCTTGCCGGTCCAGCTGTCGCGCCAATGGAGCGGGAACGGATACGTGAAGCTCCCGTTGGCCGGATTCCCGTTCACCAGGATGTTCACGTTCGGGTTGCTCCCGTCGGTGAGGATGAACGGCATGACCGATTCGGCCGACGACCAGTCCATCCATACGCCTTCGACGGCAACGTTCCATCGACGGCCGATATCGATGGCAAGTGCTGCACCCGCAGTTTGGGGGTCCGAGAGCTCGGTGGCCGCCTTGTACGTCGCGCTGGCGCCGAGCGAGAGGTTCATCCCCGCCTGGCCCAACAGCTGCGCCACCGAGGCCTGCGCGTCGCTGCCCTGCATCCCGTGCATCTGCATGCGCTCCTGCACCATCGCACCGTACATCACCTCGAACTGCCGGTTCATGTCGATCGTCGCCGATGCGCCGTCGAGGCGGATCTTCGTGCGCGGGCTCCACGACGCACTCGCCCGCACGCGATCGTGGATCTTCCACGCGGCGCCCACACTCCCACCCCATCCCCAGCCGGCGAAGTCGTACGAATCGCCGTAGGCGGTGAGCTCCGTGATGCCGGAGAACATGGCAGGGTAGTGCGGGTCCATCTGCATGAGCGCTCCCATCCCCGCCGCGGCCTGCGGCGGCATGGTGAACGGCATGCGGAAGTCGCGGATCTGCGCGTACGTCGCGTAGCCACTCACCCCCACGCTCACCCCCGGCGCCAGCTGCAACGCCAGTGCCGGCCCGACCTTCACCGCGGCAAAGAAGCTCTCGTAGTTCTGGCTGTTGCCGAGGAGGTCATGGCGCAGGGAGAAGTCGGACCCGAAGCCGCCGATCGGCTCCATCCCCACACCCCACGACAGGCGCGGGGTCAGCCGCGGCCGCACGTACGCGACCGAGCCGAGCGGGTACGCGTGCCGTGCGCCGTCGGCGGTGCCGGCATTCGCGCTGTTGCGAAAGGTCAGCGTCGGTAGCATGGCGCCGAGGTTGGCCTCGAGCGTCGGGCGCTGGTACCAGGCGAGGGCCGCCGGATCGCGAAAGAGATCGGTCGGCACGTCGTCGCGCGCCCGGGTCACGCACCCCTGGCCGGCCGCGCGGGCCGACAGGCAGTGCATGACGAATCCGTTGGTCTGCGCGCTGGCGCCGGCGGGAACGAGCATCCCGCCGAACGCCAGGGCCGCAGACACGATGCGCAGCTTTCTCATGATTGCGTCACCAGTTCAGATGAAGATCACCTGTGCGCCAGCCGACTTCTCGAAGAAGTCCATCGCGGTGATCACTTCCTGCACCTGCGGGAGCAGCTCCTCGCGCTTGATGTCCATCATCTCCATCGCCATCTGGCAGGCGTAGATCTCGGCGCCCGAGTCGCTGAGCGTCTCGATCAGCTCGCGCACGGTGGGGACATCGATCTCCTCGATCTTCTTCTTCATCATGCGCGTGGCCAGCCCTTCCATCCCCGGGAGCCCCGCGATCATCGCCGGCATGTGCGTCCCCGGATTGCCGACGACGCCCGCGTGGAGCTTGTCGACCGTGGATTCGCGGATGATGTCCATCCCCCAAAAGGTGAAGAACAGGACGGCGTCGATCCCCATCATGCGGGCGGCGTTGGCGAGGATCAGCCCGGGGTAGGCCATGTCCAGGCTCCCCTTGGAGCAGATGATCGCGACCTTGCGTGCCGTCTCCTGCGGGGCGCCCAGCGCGACGCCATTCGCCGCGGCGGGGATCGTGCTATCGATCATGGTTTGCATGTGAGTCTCCAGTGTGAGTTCGGCAGCGTGGTCGGCGCGTCAGACGCAGCTCTTGGGCTTTGGCCAGCCGGAGATCCTGGCGGCGGGGATGCCGGGCCCCTTCGGGAAGAGCTGATAGAGCTCCTTGGTCGGAACGCCCGTCTCGGCGGTGATCCGGCGCAGCCCGGGCGCCGTCCCCTTCTCGGCAGCGTCACGACGCACGAACTCGATGACGGTCCAGTGACGGTCGGTCAGCGCGATTCCGGCGCGCTGGGCGAGCTCTTCGGCGATCTCCGGTGTCCACTGCTGCGGGTCGGTCATGAAGCCGTCGTCGTTGAGCGTGATCTCGTGTCCTGCGAGCATGGCGGTGGTCATCGTATCCTCCTCGGCACGGGGTGCCGTCTGTAAGTCGTTAGGGGAAGCCTGCGTCGAATGTGGAGGGCCCCGCTCTCGGCGCCTACGACCCTGCGGCACGCCCGGCGACGCCGAGTGCGGCCACGGTGAGCGCGAGCGCCCTGCGGACGTCGGGGTCGCGGAGCCGACGTGCGAGGGCGAAGAGCCCCGGTGGCGGCTCGTGGCGGAAGCGTTCCATTTCCGCGCGGACGGCGTCGAAGCGCGCGCGCGACTCGGGCGCGGTCAGGAGATCGAGGCGACGTGTTGCCATCAGCATTGCCGCGTTGGCGACCGGCATCATGTCGTCGATCAGTTCGTCGAGCTGCTCGCGCCGTGCGTCGAGCAGGGCGAGCATCCGGTGCTGCTCCTCCAGCGTCGCCTGCTGCGCGGCGAGCGTGGCGCGCAACTCTGCCAGCGTCTCCTCGACCGCGGGTTGCAGCTGCACGCCGGCCGGGTGTTCAAGCGTGGCGGTCATGATCAGCTCCTCTTGCCCGCCATGCTCATGCGCGGGCCGATGGCGTTCAGGTCGGCTCCCTTGAGGAGCACGTTCCAGTAGATCCACTTGAAGGCGAGCTTCCCCCAGTGGTTGGCTTCCGTCTCCTCGAGCAGCGAGAAGGGGCCGACACCGGGGATCGGGAACTTCCCAGGCAGCGGATCGGTGTCGTAGTTAAAGTCGATCAACGTCGCCTTGCCGTAGCCGGTCTCGATGAAGCAATTGGCGTGACCGTCGAATCCCGGCTCCAGCGTCCGCCCACCGATCGCGCGATGGATGTTCTCCACCAGTACTTCGGCCTGGAAATGGGCGACCGAGCCGGCCTTGGACGAGGGGAGATCGGTCGCATCGCCCAGCACGAAGACGTTAGGCCACTGCTTCGCCTGCAGCGTGTATCGATCGGTCTCCACGAAATCGAGTTCGTTCCCCATTCCCGACCGGGCGATCGACGCGCTGCCGCGATGCGTGGGGATCGTGACCAGCAGGTCGTACGGGATCTCGCGCCCGTCCCAGCTCTTGAGCACGCGATTGGCACCATCGACCTCACCGGCGTTGAAGAGCGGCTCGACCCTGATGTTGCGCTGCGAGAGCAGGGCGCCTAACACCTCCGACGTGCGCTTCTTGGTGAAGGCGCCGTCGAGCGGGGTGGCGTACACCAGTTCGGTCTTGCTGCGCAGTCCCTGGCTGGTGAGCCAGGAATCGGCGAGGAAGAGGAACTCGAGCGGGGCGACGGGGCACTTGATCGGGTTCTCGACCACGTTCAGCACCAGGCGTCCCCCCGTCCATCCGCGCAGCTTCTCGGCGAGCGCGAGCGCGCCGTCGGGGGTGTAGAAGTCGAAGATCGACTCGCGCCACCCTTCGCCAACCAGCCCTTCGGTGTCGCTCGGGCTGATGCGGCTCCCGGTGGCGATGATCAGGAAGTCATAGGGCAGTGACTGACCCGAGGTCAGCGTCACGCGGTTCTCGTCAGGCGCTATGCGGTCGATCTCCCCCAACACGAGGTGTGCCGCCGGAGGGAGGACGCGCGAGCGCGGCTTGAAGAGGTCGCGTGCGGAATACATCCCGAACGGGACGAAGAGGAGGCCGGGCTGGTAGACGTGGCGGTCATCCTGGTCGACCACCGTGATGTCCCAGTCATCCATGGGGAGGGTGCGGACCAGCTTGGCCGCCATCATGGTGCCGGCCGTACCGCCGCCGAGAATCAGGATTCGTCTCATCGTGGGCCTTCCATTCATGGGAGTCGGTCAGTTCCGTCTCACCAGAAAGGCACGACGCGCGCCACCAGCGCGTGCACGGCGAAGGTGTTGCCGTGCAACTAGTTAGGCGATTCTTGCCCGGCCCGTTGCGCCTGTCGGTGAAACCTCGCGTTGCAACATGCGAAACGCCGTGGAACGCGGGGTTCCACGGCGTCGACCGTACCGGCAGATGAGAGTTAGAGCTGGTACTGCTTCATCTTGCGCCAGAGCGTCGTGCGGCTCATCCCCAACGCCTCGGCGGCCTCGTCGCGACGGTATCGCGTGCGCTCGAGCACCTCGCGCAACCGCGCCCGTTCGTCCTGCTCGTCGCGCGAGAGCGTCATCGCGGGAGCGATCCGCTCCGGGACGCCCGCCTTCTCCTTCGGGGCGTCGAATACCAGCGCCCCCAGATCGGGAGGAAGGTGTTCCGGATGAATCGTCTGACCACCGCACAGCGCCGTCGCATACTCGAGCGCATTCTCCAGCTCCCGAATGTTCCCGGGCCACGGTGCCGACACCAGTGCCTGCAACGCCGCCGGTGACAGCTGCAACGCGCGCCCGCGCCGAGCGCCAATACGCTGCAGCAGGTGCGGTATGAGGAACGTCAGGTCGTCCCGGCGCTCGCGCAGCGCCGGGACATGGATCGGGACGACGCGCAGTCGATAGAACAGGTCCTCGCGAAAGCGATGCTCGGCGACCGCCCGCGCCAGGTCGATGTGCGTCGCGGCGATGACCCGCACGTCGACGTGTCGGGTGACGGATTCGCCAACGCGCTCGAAGGCATGATCCTGCAGCACCCGAAGCAACTTGGCCTGGAGCGCCGCCGGCATGTCGCCGATCTCGTCGAGGAAAATGGTCCCCCCTTCGGCGACCTCGAATCGCCCGGGACGATCGCGCACCGCGCCCGTGAAGGCCCCGCGCACATGTCCGAACAACTCGCTCTCCAGCAACTCCGCAGGAAGTGCCGCACAGTTCACCGCGACAAACGGCCCGCGCCGCCCCGAACGTGCGTGCAGCGCCCGCGCGACCATCTCCTTTCCCGTTCCACTCTCGCCAGTCACGAGGACAGTGGCGTCGTTGTCGTGAAGCAGCTCGATCAGACGAAAGATCCGCTGCATCGCAGGCGAGCGCCCCACGATCCCCTCGAACGATGCGGCGTCGCTCTCGTGCGCCCCTTCGTCGGACTCACGAATCATGATCGCCACGCGCGCCCCGGCCATCCCGCAATGCGTCCCCTCATCGATCGGTCCGACGGACACCGAGACCGGGAGTCGGCGCCCGTCCACCGGATGCAACTCGGCGCGCAGCCCCTCGCGTCGGTCGCGCGACGTAATTGCCTCGCGGAGCGCACCGCCTTCGCCCAGCGCCGCCTCGCCGAAGATGCGAGCCAGCGGGAACCCGGTCAGCGAGTGGCGGTCGATGCCGAGCGTGCTGGCGAGTTCGGTCGACGCCGAAATGGTGCGGAGCTCGCCGTCGGCGATGACGAAGTTGCGGCCGAGGGATCCGAGGAGCGTCTCGATCTGCTCCGAAGGCTCCGACGAGGGGCGGTCGGCCAGGCGCACCGTCTCGATCGCCCCGGTGATACGCCCGTCGCCGTCGAACATCGCCTGCCCCGACCGAACGACATCGATCTCATGGCCGTTCTTGTGGAAGAGCCGGAGCGGCGTGTCCTGAATGTGCCCGTTCCGGAAAACGCCACACCCCTTGAGACACTGTGGACAACGGATGAGGGAGATGCACGGCTTGCCGATGACCTCTCTGGCACTGAAGCCGGTGATTCGCTCCAGCTCGGGACTCACCGACGTCAGCTGGCGGTCTTCGTCAACTTCGAACCACCCAACGCCGGCCAGGGTGGCGATGATGTCGCTGCGCGCTTCCGATGGTGTCGGCTCGCCGGCCGTATCGATTCCGCCGCTTCCGTCAGCCGAAATCCCATCGCTTTCAAGAGTGGTAGTCATGGTGAAACGATGTTGCACCACCATGCTGCAACGTGTCCGGGACGAGGGAAATCGCTGTACGGGATTCGCCGAACTTTCCCGGCGCGCGGCGCGCACACGGCGACACTCGCGTTCGGGGATGTGGCGCGGGTCGCGTCGAGCTCGCCGGATGGAGGGGAGTGGCGACCTTACCCCTCCCATCATCGCTGCGAGTGGTACTGGCGCCTCGCCAAAGCGGGCGCGAGCTTGCCTGAGCAGTTGGTCCCGGCGCGATCCCCTCCCCACCACACGCGCCGAGGATAGTCCCCGCTTGGTCGCTCTGCCTCACGCCTCACCGCGCCGGCCGCCGCCGTCATGAGCGAATCCGCGATCGACCCCGAACACTCTCCCGCAACTCCCCCGGGCGATCCGTCCGATTGGTCGGCAGATCGCCGCGCACTCGACGCGCTGTTCAGCGACGCGTACGAGGAGCTTCGACGCCTGGCCGCGACCGTCCGAAAGGGGGATCCGAGCGCCACGCTCTCGCCGACCGCTCTGGTCAACGAGGCGTGGATCAAGCTGAGCGACTCCCCGCACGTCGCGCAGACGTCCCGTCTCCACTTCAAGCGGATCGCCGCGCGCGCGATGCGCCAGGTACTCATCGAGGCGGCTCGGCGCCGTCAGGCCGACAAGCGCGGCGGCGGCACCCCGTTCGTCACCTTCGACGATTCGATGGCCGAGACGGGGACGGCGGCGGACGAACTGCTCGCCCTCGACGAAGCGCTCAAGGAACTCGCGCGCCTGAGTCCGCGCCAGGCGATGATGGTCGAGGCGCGCTTCTTCGGTGGGCTCGACTTGCAGGAGACCGCCGAGCTCCTCGGCGTCTCCGAGGCGACGATCGTGCGTGACTGGCGGCTCGCGCGCGCCTGGCTGGCGTCGGAGCTGCGTACCCCCCGTTAGGCACGCCGCCTCATGAGCGATCGCGAAGCGCGCTGGGCGCGCGTGCAGGACCTCTTCCATCGGGCGGCTGATCTCGCCCCCGATGCGCAGCGCGCGTTCCTCGATGCCGAGTGCAGAGACGATGCCGAACTGCGTGCAGATGTCGAGTCGCTGCTCGCTGGCGACGCGGCAGGAACCCCACTCCTCGACGGGAGCATGGCGCGCGTTGCACAGGCACTCCTCCCGGATGCGCGCACGATTCCCATTCCCGAGGGGACTTTCGGGCCGTACCGCCTGACGAGAGTCATCGGCGAAGGGGGAATGGGCGTCGTCTACCTCGCCGAGCGAGAGGACCTCGCGAGTGTCGCCGCGATCAAGATCCTGCGCGACGCCTGGCTCTCGCCCGCGCGCCGCGAGCGCTTCCTCTTCGAGCAGCGCACCCTGGCGCAGCTCAATCATCCGTCGATCGCGCGGCTCTACGACGCCGGAACGTTGGAGGATGGGACGCCGTGGATCGCGATGGAGTACGTCGAGGGAGCAACGCTCGGCGACTACTGCCGCCGAAAGGCGCTCACCGTTCGGCAGCGATTGCAGCTGATGCGCGCGGTGTGCGAGGCGGTGCTGCACGCGCACCAGCACCTCGTCGTGCATCGCGACCTCAAGCCGTCGAACGTCCTCGTGCGGGACGACGGGAGCGTCAAGCTCCTCGACTTCGGCATCGCCAAGCAGCTCGATCGTCTCGATGGGCCAGCCGACGCCACGCGCACCGGCTTGCGCCTCATGACGCCGGCCTACGCCGCCCCCGAACAGGTGCGCGGCACTCCCGTCGGGATCCAGACCGACGTCTACTCGCTCGGCGTGATGCTCTACGAGTTGGTAGCCGGCGTGCTTCCGTTCGAACTTGCCGACCGCACGCCGGGCGAAGCCGAGGCCATGATCGTCGCCGGCGATGCGCCGCGTCCGTCGACGCGCGCGGGACGCGCCTACGCGTCGCTCTCGCGCGCCGAGTGGGACGACCTCGACGTGTTGTGCCTGACGGCGATGCACGCCGACGTCGCGCGCCGCTATCGCTCGGTCGATGCGCTCATGCGAGACCTCGACCACTTCCTCGCCCGCGAGCCGCTCGACGCCCGCCCCGACACGCTCGCCTATCGTGCCGCCACCTTCGTCAGGCGCAACGCGCGCGCGGTCACGGCGGGGAGTGCGGTGCTGGTCGCTGCACTCCTCCTGGTCACGTTCTACACGGTGCGACTCGCGCAGGCCCGCGACCGCGCGCTGCGCGAGACGGTGCGCGCCCAGCGGATCCAGCGCTTCACCACGCGACTGTTCGAGGGCGGAGAGGAGGGAGCCGGGCCGGCCGAGTCGCTTCGCGTGGTGTCGCTTCTCGCCGCCGGCGCCGCCGAGGCGCGCACCCTCGACCTCGAACCCGCGGTGCAGGCCGACCTGTACGGGACGCTGGGCGGAATCTATCGGCAGTTAGGGGATTTCGCCCGCGCCGACTCGCTCCTCGGGATGGGACTCGCCCAGTGGACGCGCATCGCCGGCCCCGGGAGCGTCGAGGAAGGGCGCGCCTCCGTCGCACTCGGCGACCTCCGCACCGACCAGGCGCGCTACGACGACGCCGAGACGCTCCTGCGCGCCGGCATCACCGCGCTCTCCGGCTCGGGCGACCAGGCGCTGGCGCTCGCCGATGCGCGCGTCGCCCTCGGACGGTCGCTCACCGAGCGAGGTGAGCACGCGCGCGCCATCGCCGAACTCGACACGGTCGTCACGACGCTCCGCGCGCGCCCCGACGAGACCACCGAGTTGCTCGACGCGATGGGAGAGCTGGCGAGCGCGCACTTCTACGCCGGCAACTACGACACGGCGGATTCGCTCAACCGCCAGGTCCTGGCGATGACGCGCCGCCTCTTTGGCGACAAGCACCCACGCGTCGCCGAGGATCTCATGAACCTCGGCGCCACCGAACAGGAGCGCGGCAACTACAAGGAGGCAGAAGGCTACTTTCGCGATGCGCTCGCCCGCACCGTCACCTTCTACGGCGAGAATCACTATCGCACGGCCGGGAACCTGGTCTACCTCGGGCGTGCATTGCTTCTCCAGAATCGCTATCCCGAGGCGAAGGAGGCGTTCGAGCGTTCCCTCGCGATTCGCGAGCGCGTCTTCGGGCCGATGCACCCCAACGTGGCCAATACGCTCAACGAGCTGGGGAGCCTCGCCCTTCGCGAGAATCGCTACGAGGACGCAGAAGTGGCTTTCCACCGCGTGCTCGACATCTACACGAAGGCGTACCCCGGGCGGAACTATCGCACCGGCGTGGCGAGCGGCAACCTCGCGGATTCGTATCTCTACCGGAAGGACTATCGTCGCGCCGAGCCGCTCTATCGCGATGCGCTGGCGACCTACATCGCCACGCAGGGCCCCGAACACCTGAACACGGGCATCGGCTACATCAAGCTTGGGCGATGCCTGCTGCGGAGCGGTCGATTTCGCGAAGCGGTCCCCGAGACCGAGCGGGGGTACGCGATCGTGGCGAAGGTCGCCGAGCCGAATGTGAGCTTCCTGCAGGCGGCACGGCTCGACTTGTCGATCGCCTTCGACTCGTTAGGTGACCCGGTCAAGGCGCAGCGCTATCGCGACGAGCGCGAGCGGTACTTGCCCAAACCTGCGCCGTGATTCCTGTCGCGCCGGGCCACCAGCGATGTGGCCTGGCGCATCGTGCTCAGGTGACCCGGCGCGTCGCCGCGCCGGGCCCGTACGTCGTGTTACTTTCCGATTCCGAACGTGACGCCGACGTTGAGCGTCGAGGCGCCAGCCCCGGCGTCGGCATAGAGCGCAAGGCGCGGCTTCATGAAGTAGCGGATGCCGGCGCGCCCGATGAAGTAGATGCCGCTCGAGTATCCACCGACGAAGTCCGTGCTCACGCTGCTGTTCCCCAGCCCGAGCCCGAGGAACGGATCGACCTTGGGGTTGCTCTTGACCTGGAAGTGGTAGTTGGCGGTGACGCCGATGTTGGTATAACGCCAGTCGTACTGGCCACCGGTGTACGGAACGTTGTAGCGCCAGATGTCCACGCTCGCCTCGATGCCGAGGACGCCGTTGCCCAGGTCGGGGAGCGACTTGATGCCGCGCTCGAAGCGTCCGCCGAAGGCAATCCCGGCGTCGCCGATCCCACCGAGACCGATCGTCGGGCCGATGTCCATATAGCCCTGCTTGAAAATCGACGTCGTGGCTCCCCCCTGCGCCTGCGCGGCAAGAGCGGGGACGAACGCGGCGATGGCGACGAAAAGCGTCGCGCGACGGACGAGGCGGTTCATGACAGCTCCAGATTGAGGTACAGTGTGTGTGAGAGTGCGTGCACTTCCCTTTGCGCAAAGCAGCCGCGAGGGCAATCACCGAGATGCTAATCGTGGCGAACTCGTCGCCGGAAGCGACGCGCTCCAAAGCAACACTCGTGCCCGACCATTGCGTTTATTCGATAGCCCCCTCGCCCCTTCTCTCCGGCCCAAGGATCCGATGAACAGGTCTGTTCGCATGTCGTCCCCGCTTCTGCGCCACGCCCGACGTCTTCCGGCGGCGGCGCTTCTTCTCTCGCTCGCCCCGCTCGGCGCCGTGGCCGCGCAGGGAACGCGACCGGCTGGCGTTCGCGCGACGGCAGCGCCGGCGCCGCTCGCGCCGATGGTCGTCGACTCCTCGCTCTTTGGTGCGCTCAAGTGGCGCGAGATCGGCCCGGCGCGCGGTGGTCGCTCGGTCGCCGTCGCCGGTTCGGCGCAGCGCCCGCTCGAGTACTGGATGGGGACGACGGGGGGTGGCGTCTACAAGACGACCGACGGGGGGATGAGCTGGCAGCCGATGACCGATCGCTTCTTCGGCGGGACCATCGGCGCGATCGCCGTCGACCCGCTCAATCCAGACGTCGTCTGGGTCGGCGGTGGCGAGACCGACATCCGCGGCAACGTCTCGAGCGGCGACGGTCTCTGGAAGACGACCGACGGCGGAAAGACGTGGAAGCTCCTCGGCTTCAAGGACGAGTACTTCTCGACCATCCGCATTCACCCGACCAATCCCGACGTCGCCTGGTTCGGGATCATGGGTGACGTGTTCAAGCCGACGGAGGCGCGTGGCGTCTACAAGACCACCGACGGCGGAAAGACGTTCACCAAGGTGCTCTATGTCAACGACTCGACCGGCGTCGTAGACATCGCGATGGATGTGACAAACCCCGATGTGCTGTACGCGGCGGCGTGGCAGGCGTGGCGCTCGCCCTGGGGGATGTCGTCCGGCGGCGTCAACTCCGGCATCTACAAGACGACCGACGGCGGAAAGACGTGGGCCAACCTGCACAAGACGGCGAAGGGGCTTCCGCAGGGCTACATCGGGAAGATCGGTCTCACCGTGTCGCCGGTGAAGCCGTCGCTCGTGTGGGCGCTGATCGAGCACGATTCGGGCGGGGTCTACAAGTCGAATGACGCCGGCGCCACGTGGACGCTCATCAACAAGGAGCGCAAGCTGCGGCAGCGCGCCTGGTACTACTCGCAGATCTACGCCGACCCGGCCGACACGAACATCGTCTACGGACTCAACGTCGGCTTCTTCCGCTCCAACGACGGGGGGAAGACGTTCCCCGCGTCGATCAACCCGCCGCACGGCGACAACCACGACCTCTGGATCGCGCCGAACGACAACCAGCGCATGATCGAAGGGAACGACGGCGGGGCGAACGTGAGCTTCACGGCGGGGCGCGCCTGGACGGCGCAGGAGTTCCCCACGGCGCAGTTCTACCACGTGACCACGACCGCCGAGTGGCCGTATCGCATCTGCGGGGCGCAGCAGGACAACAGCACGCTCTGCGGCCCGTCGCGCGCCCCTGGGTCGATCGACATCTCCGACTGGTACCAGGCCGGCGGCTGCGAATCGGGGTACATCGCCGCGCACCCGCTCAAGCCTAACGTGACCTTCGCCGGTTGCTACGGCGGAAACCTCGACCGGCGCGACCGCGAGACCGGCTTCACGCGTGACGTGACGGTGTACCCGCGCAATCCCATGGGACACTCGTCGGAAGACATCAAGGTCCGCTTCAACTGGACCTTCCCGATCGTCTTCTCGCGCCACAACCCCAACGTGCTCTACGTCGGCGGCTCGCAGCTCTTCCGCTCGACTAACGAAGGAGAGAGTTGGACGGCGGTCTCGCCGGAACTGGCGCGACGCGACCCCAAGACGATGGGGCCCTCGGGCGGGCCGATCACGAAGGACCAGACCGGGGTCGAGACCTACGGCGTCGTCTTCGCCTTCGACGAGTCGCCGGTGACGCCTGGGCTCCTCTGGGCGGGGACGGACGACGGGTTGATCTGGATCTCGCGCAACAACGCGGCCACCTGGCAGAACGTGACGCCCCCCGACATCGGCGATTTCACGCGCATCTCGATCATCGAGCCGTCGCGCTACGCCGCCGGGACTGCGTACGTCGCGGCCAATCGGTATGCGTTAGGCGACTATGTGCCGCTGTTCTACAAGACGACGGACTACGGCAAGACCTGGACGAAGATCATCAAGGGGATTGCCCCCCAGCACTTCGCCCGCACGATCCGCGAGGACCCGGTGCGCCGCGGCCTCCTCTTCGCCGGCACCGAGCGGGGCGTCTACGTCTCGTTCGATGACGGGCAGGATTGGCAGTGGCTGCAGAAGAACCTCCCGCGCGTCCCTGTGCACGACATCACGATCCGCGACAACGACGTGATCCTCGCCACGCACGGGCGCTCGTTCTGGGTGATGGACGACATCTCGGCGCTCCGGCAGTACACGCCGGCGATCGCCGAGAAGCCGGCGCACCTGTTCAAGCCGGTCGATGCGTATCGCACCCAGTGGGGGGGCGGATTCGGTGGGGGCGGCGGACGCGGTGGCTCGCAGGTCGGGGCGAACCCGGCGTCGGGCGCGGTGGTCTACTACAACCTCAAGACGCCCAACCAGAAGGTCACGCTAGACTTCATGGACGCCAAGGGAACGGTGATCCAGTCGTTCACCAGCGAGATGGATCCCGAGGCCGCGGCCGATTCGGTCCGTCAGGAGCAAGAGCGTGCGGCGCGCATCGACTCGCTCGTGAACAAGGGGATCGCCCGCGACAGCGCCACGCGCCTCGCGCGCGCCGAAGGAGCGCGTGGCGGCGGCGGTGGCGCTGGCGGCGGCGCGCGCCGTCCACGTGTGCCTAACAAGGCAGGGCTCAATACGTTCGCCTGGAACCTGCGCTATCCCGACGCGGTCTCCTTCGACAACCTGATCATGTGGGCGGGGAGCACCACCGGCCCCGTCGCCCCTCCCGGAACGTATGCGGTGAAGATGACCGCTGGCGGCGACAGCCAGACGCAGCGCTTCCTCGTCAAGAAGGATCCGCGCGGGACGGCAACCGACGCCGACCTCCTCGCCCAGTTCAACCTCCTCATCGCCATCCGCGACAAGACGACGGAGGCCAACAACGCCGTGCGCATGGTGCGCAACATGCGCTGGAACGTCGACGACCGCGAAGGCAAGCTCACCGGCCAGCCGGCGAACGAGTTCAAGTCGATCGCCAAGGGGATGATGACCGAGCTGACGAGCGCCGAGCAGGAGGTCTACCAGACGAAGAACGAGAGCAACCAGGACCCGCTCAACTTCCCCATCAAGCTCAACAACGAGATTGCCGGCGTGGCGAGCTTCGTGGGGCAGGGGGAGTACCGCCCGACCAAGCAGGCGTACGAGGTCTTCGAAGAGCTCAAGGTCGAACTGGCCAAGCAGCTCGAAGCGATCAAGACCTCGATGGACGAGAACCTCCCCAAGCTCAACGCGATCCTGAAGGCCGCTGGGCTGCAGGAGCTCAAGCCGTCGACGGAGGAGATCAAGAAGGATAAGCCGAAAGTCATCTCATAGGGGACGGGGGACGGGGGACGGGAGACGGGGGTGCCGGCGCGCTTTGCGCGCCGGCCAACGCTCGAACCAGCTCAGCGATGTGCACTGGCATGCTCTATCGCACGTCGACCGCGCAAACGGCGCCGCACCGCGGCGCCGTTTGCACTCCCGTCCCCCGTCCCCCGTCTCCCGTCCGTTCGCCCTACTGCGTAACGCTCGCCTGCCGCAGATAATCCACCGCCACGTTCGAGAGCGCGCGAACACCAGTTGGGAGCGCGCCTTCATCGGCGTAAAAGAGCGGCGAATGATTCGCCGGCTGCGTCTTCGGGTCCGAGCCTTTGGGCGAGACGCCGAGCATGAAGAAGACGCCGGGGATGTCGCGGGTGAATTCGGGGAAGTCTTCGGAGCCGGTGATCGGGTTCACGATGCGAAAGCCCCCTTCTCCAGCGGTGCGCTGCAGCGTGGGGGTCATCTGCTCGAGGAGTGACGCGTTGTTCTGGGTGATCAAGCCGCCGGTGGAGATGCTGACCTGTGCGGTCGCGCCGGCGGAGTGGGCGATGTCTTCGGCGGTGCGCTTGATGCGCTCGTGAATCTCGGTGCGCATCGCTGGGTCGAAGGTACGAATCGTCCCGACCATCACCACGCTGTCGGGGATGATGTTGCCGCGGTTCCCGCCCTGGATCATCCCGACGGTGATCACGCCGGGTGCTGTCGTCACGTCGATCTGCCGACTGGCGATGGTCTGGAGCCCGAGGACGATCTGTGCCGAGACGACGATCGGGTCGACACCGGACCATGGGGCGGAGCCGTGGGTCTGGCGCCCCTTGACGATGATCGACAAACCGTCGGCAGCTGCGAGGAGCCCGCCCGGGCGCGTGCTGATCGAGCCGAGCGGGCCGGGAAAGACGTGCAGGCCGAAGATCGCCGACGGACGCGGATTCTCCAGCGCGCCATCGCTCACCATCGCCTTGGCACCACCCAAACCTTCCTCTGCCGGCTGGAAGATGAACTTCACCGTTCCCGGGATCCGCGCCTTCATCCCGCTCAGCACCTCGGCCACCCCCATCAGGATCGCCACGTGGTTGTCGTGCCCGCACGCGTGCATCACGCCGACCTCGGCGCCGTTGTACATCGCGCGCACCGTGCTCTTGAACGGGAGGTCCACCTGCTCGGTGACCGGGAGCGCATCCATGTCGGCGCGCAGCGCGACGACCGGCCCCGGCTTCCCGCCGCGCAGAATTCCTACGACCCCCGTGCGTCCAACCGGAGCTTGCACCTCGAGCCCGAGTGAGCGCAGGTGCTTCTCCACGAGGGCCGACGTCCTCTTCTCCTCGAAGGAGAGCTCGGGATGCTGATGGATGTCGCGCCGCCAGGCGATGACCTTGGGCATGACCTCGACCATGCGCGTCTCGATCTCGCGCGCGAGCGGGTCGGTGGGTGGCTTGGCTTGCGCCCGAAGAGGCGTCGAGAGCGGGAGACCGAGGGCGAGCAGGGCCGCGGCGGCCGCGGACCCAGGCGAAAGTCGACGATTCACGAGTGCTCCGCGGAAATAAGGGACGAGAAGGTTCGTAACGTGTGACGCAATCCGGCGGAGCGGAAGCGCGCCCCTCGCCTTCTCGTCTACTCGTCTTCTGAGTTCTGAGCTTTGATCCTCGACGCGGCGTCGCTGCGCGTGCTCAGCAGAGGCCCTCGCACTGACGACCGATATGCCGACTGTTGCCACCGCTGCTTCGCCGCTCGCCGAGTACACGCCATCCGAGGTCGTGCTCCTCTTTCCGGACGCCATCTCGCTCTCGTTCCCGGACGCCTTCGTCGGCTCATGCTCGGCGCCTGTCTCGGGGCGCCACGTGGACGCGGTGAACCTTACTCCGCGACTGGTGCAGTACACGCTCGCCGCACTCGTGTCGCGCGGCGACCTGACGCTCTCAAGCGACGAGACAACCTCACGCGTGCTGGGGATTCGCGAGACATCGGTGCGCCTTCACGCGTCGTCCGCGACCTCGGAATGGCCGGCCGGCTCGCTCGAGGCGCAACTGCTCTTGGCGGCGACGCAAGGTGGTGACGACGGCGCCGATCTCGCGTCGACCATCGAGTCGTGCATAGCCTGCGTGAGCGGCACGCCGCACCTGGTCTTCTACAATTCGCTCATGAGGGGACTCCACGAGCGCGGCGTCGTCGAGGAGTGGACCCAGCGCCGACTCCTGATCTTTTCGGTGCGTCGCTGGACAGTGACCGAAGTGGCACGAGCCGCGCTCGCCGACATTTCGCCGTCGGAGGTCAAGCAGCGTCTCACCCGGCTCGACCGCGTGAACGAGTCCCACGCCGCCGAGATCGTGAGCGCCCACAACATCGCGATGATCCGCTGCACCGACAACGGCACCTGACCCCTGCGTCGGTGCCCCTCGTCTTCTCGTCTTCTCGTCTTCTGAAAACTACGCCGCGCTCGCGCCGCGTCGTCCGTAGCGCTGCGTCAGATATCCCACGATCAACCCGACCAGCGATCCGGGGATCAGGATCTCCCAGAAGTATTGCTTCCCAGTATTAGGGTCCACGGCGAGCGCGAAGGGGAGGGCAAAGAGCGCGCCGATCGCCAAACCGAAGACGATGCCGAGCTTCAGGTTGTTGAACTTGCGCGAGAACCAGCCGATCAGCACACCGGCGACGAGCCCCTTGCCCATCGAGCCGATGACGATCCCGGCGATCTGCGGGGCGGTCTCGGGGGCGGAGAGGAGGGCGGTGAGTCCGTCGAGTACGCCGAGCGCGCCGCCGGCGACGAGTCCGAGAAGGGGTTTGTTCATGGTCTTGAGAAGACGAGAAGACGAGAAGACGAGAAGACGAGAAGACGAGGGCTGCTTGGGGGGAGTTAGGTGAGCGATGGCGAGTCCATTATCTCATCTCACCAATCTCTTCGATCTCTACAACTGCTAAACGCCGCGCCAGAAGAAGATCACCAGGCGGACTATGGCGTAGCCGACCAGCAGGAGAATCAGGGGGCGGTTGCGGGAGAAAAAGCGGGCGAAGCGTTCGAGGGCATTCTCACGATACGCTTCGACGGGCTCGTCGTCCAACCAGCGGCGAACATCGGCGGCCAGGGCGAGCGCAGAGGAATAGCGATCGGTGGGGGAGGGGGCGGTCGCGCGCGTGACGATGGCGGCGAGGGGAGCGGGAACCGGTGTGTCTCCTTCGCGAAGGAGTTCGCGGAGGATCGCGCCCAGCCCGTACACGTCGGCGCGCTGGTCCGCATCGCGCGCCGCTCCGCGCGCCTGCTCGGGCGACATGAACCCCGGCGTGCCCACCACCATCCCCTCGGTCGTGAGCGGATGGGAGTGCATCCCTGAGCGTGCAGCTGGCGGCGCACGACGGGCTCCATGATCCTCCTCGTCATCCTCATCCTCCATTCCGCCCGCAACTCGCTCCGCGATAGGTCTCGCCGCCCCACCCCGCTCCGCACCCTCCGCGTTCTCCGCGTTCTCCGCGTTCTCCGCGTTCTCCGCGGTAAAATGCTCTTCCTCTCCTCGCGCTACCGAAAGCCCCGCCTCGCGGCGGACCTCTGTCCCCTCTGCGCCCTCTGTGGCAAACGCACTTCCCGCGTCAGCCGTCCCAACGCCGCCAGCTGCAAGTACACGCGCCACTCCCCAATCCACCAGCAGCACCTCGCCGAACTCCCCGATCATCACGTTCCCTGGCGTCAGGTCGCGATGGATCACCCCGCGCGCATGCGCGAACGCAACGGCATCGCAGATCTGCAGGAAGAGCCGTAACAATTCCCCGCGCCCTCGCCCACCGATGTGCTGCGCCAACGTCGCCCCGCGCACCAGGCGCATCACGTAGTACGGGCGTCCGTCGGCCAGCACCCCCACGTCGTGGATCGGGACGATCCCGGGGTGTTCGAGTCGTGCGAGCACCCGCGCCTCTCGCGTGAGGCGCTCGGCCACGCCAGAGCCATCTCCCTCGAACGCCAGCGCCTTGAGCGCCACCTCGCGCCCCAGCGACTCGTCCATCGCCCGATACACGGTCCCCATCCCACCGCGCCCGATCTCGCCGAGCACCGTGTACCGCGCCCCGGCATCGGGGACGTCGAGCGCGCGTTGCAGCTGCCGGATTGCCGCGTCGCTCAGCCGGCTCTCGCTCACGCGACCTCGAAGCCGAGGAGGGCGCGCGCTTCGTCGCGAAACTCGGCGTCGTCCGTCGTCAGCGCACGGAGCGTGTCGAGCACGTGCCCGCGGAGTCGCCGCCGCGCCCAGTTGAGGTAGTTTGTCACTTGTGTCGCGGGGATCCCGAATCGCTCGGCGATCGAACCGTAGCTCGGACGCTCGATCGATTCCGCCCCCTCGATGTCGTACGCGACGAAGACGTCGTACGTCACCTGGCGCTTCGACTCCTCGCACTCACGTCGCAACGCACCGAGGGACTGCTCGAAGACACTGCGCACCCACTCCCGCTCGAACAGCGCGTCGACCGCCTCGTCGCTGGCAACACCGTGCGCCGTCGCGTCGAGCGACACGTGCACCGCCCCGCCGCCGCGCTTGAGCCGGTTCGCCCCCTCGTGCGCTGTGCTTGCGTAGGCCATGAGGCAGCTCCTCAGGAAGGTGCGAAAGCGCCCCTTCGACGGCTCGTAGCGCTGCAGCCAGTCGCGCGCAAAGGCGTGGGCGAGGAAATCGTGCGCCAGATCCTCGGCGTCCGCGGGTTCGAGCTGCCAGCGATGCCGCAACACGGCGATGATCGGCGCGCGGTACACGCGTACGAGCGCGTCGGCCGCGCGCGACCGAACCGACTCGTCGTCGGAGCTGAGCGCCTGTACGACGGAGAGGCGAGTCTCGGGGAAGAGCGGGGGCATGGGGGGAAACTGCAGACGGGGGACGGGGGACGGGAGACGGGAGTGCACACGGCGCCACGGGCGCCGTGTGCGAGGCGCGCACCACGACGATGGGCCACTGCACATCGCCCACTGGGTGCCTGGCTTCGGCCGGCGCGCTCAGCGCGCCGGCACTCCCGTCCCCCGTCCCCCGTCTCCCGTCCCGAAGTCCTACCCCGCCCCCTCGTACGCTTCCCTTAGCCACCCCACCACTTCGGCATCCACATCGGAAGCCTTCTCCAGTCTCACCCGATGACTCACCATCGCGTTCCAACTCCCCGCAGCCTCCAATCGCCCGTTCGCCGGAACGCCCTTGAGCTTGAGCCCGAGGTCGAAACGCGACTTGGTCGAGGGATGCAGCGTGGCAAACTGCGTCTTGCGGCGCAACGAGAGGTACCCCTTCTTCGGCGACTGCTCGATGTCCTTGCCGCAGGCGAGTGCGGCAGCGAGCAGCTTGTCGAAGATCGGGCGCAGTCCTTCCTTCCCGCCGCCGAACATCTCGGCGACCAGGTCATCTCCTGCCGCGACACGCGAGCCGGCGTCGGACTTGAGCGTCATGTGCGCGACGAGGTTGGCGTAGCCGTGCGTCATCGCGTGCTCTCCCTTGAGCCAGGCGACGAGTTCTCCGTGCTTCGCCTTGCCGCTCTTGGCGGCGAGCTTCGTCCACTGGTCGAGCGACTTGCCGGTCTTCTCCGCGAGCGATGCGGCCATCGTCGCGATCTGTTCCTCGGGCGAGGACGCCATGGGATTGCCTCCGGGTGAAGGGGAGGGCATCGCACCAACGCGGGACCGTGCGGTCGTCGCATCGCGCGCGTGCCCTCGTCGTCGGTGGAGCTCCTGTACTCCGGTCACGCATTAGGTGACCGGCGTCCGCGCAATTACGCCCGCGGTGACGGACGACGCGAGCCCGGGGAGCCGGCCAACTGCACCGACGTGACTCGCGCGCCCGCCAACCCCAGCGCGCTCTCGACGCGCTACTTGAGTTCCAGCCCGCCCAGCGGACGAAGTCCCACCACCCGCCAGCTCCCGCCGCTCCGCTGCAGCTCCGCCGCGAAGCGCGCACTCTGCCGCTTGTTCGCCCCGAACGGTGATCGGACGTTGACCGACGCCTCGAACTCGGCTGTCGCGCGCGAGCCGTGCAGCTGCACGCTCGGCGATCCGTTCGGGCTCATCGAGATCCGTCCTTCCTTCATGAGTGACGCCCACTTGTCCTGCACCGCGCCGCCCAGGATGGATGTTGCGCCGCTGTTGCTCCCGCTGAGCGAGGCGGCGGCGCCGGCGATCGCGTCGCGGATGGCGGCAATCGCCACCGATTCCTTCTCCGCTTCGTTCACCGTTTCGGCCGGCGGCGCCGGTGGCGGCGGAGCGGGCTCGCTGCGCTCGTTTCCTCCACCAGTGACTGGCTCCTTGCTCGTGCGCTCGGATGGCGGTGGAACGCGCTCGCGCTGCACCGGCGCCTTCTCCTCGACCGGAGTCTTCTCGTTCCCTCCGACCGGCGCAACCGTGCGTCCCTTCGAGCCCCCATCGCCACCCCCTACCGGTGCTGTGCCGCCGCGGCTCGACGGCGCGTTGATGAGGAGCGAACTCGACGTCTCACGCTCCCTCGCGGGAAGGCTGTCGGTTGACGCGCTCGCCACGGCGCGGGCCGTGTCCGGGGCGACGACGACCGAGTCAGCGCGCTCCGCCACCTCCGGTCCCTTCGGCACGTCGGGGCGCATCGCACGCACCGCCAGGCCAACCGTGACGAAGAGCGCGCCGGCGATGGCGAAGGTGCGCCAGTCGCGCAGCCAGCTCGCCCCCGAAGCGCCGCCGCGATCGTGCGACGCACTGTCGGCAACGCGCGTTGCGTAGGCCTCGCCGGCAAGCCGCGTCGCCGGCGTGGCGGCGCCGTGTGCCGGATCCGCATAACGAGTCTCGGCGACGCCGGCGTCGGCTGGCGCGCTCGAAGATCCTGACGATCCTGACGGCGTGTCCGACGGCGGTGCGAGCCGAGTCTCGGCGGGGGCCGCCTTGAGCGCATGCTCGGTGGTCGGGCGCACGTCGTCGCCCGTTGCGCCTGACGGCGTCGGCGGCAATGACGGCGTCGACGGCGCCGGCGTCGCGGACGGCGCAGCGAGGCGCGTCTCCGCGGGAACGGGCGTCCTCCGCGCGGGGGCGACGCGCGCACCCATGGCGTCCTCGAGCGCTTCTCGGAAGGCGTTCGCATCCACGAAGCGATCGTCGCGATGCTTGGCCATCGCCCGGAAGATGATGTCGTCGATCACCGTCGGGACGTCACGCACGAAAGAGCTCGCGGCCGGTGGTGGCTCGTTGAGCTGCTTCATCATCAGCGCGTAGTCCGAATCGGCCTCGAACGCCATGCGCCCGGTGACGAGTTCGAACAGCACGGCCCCCGCCGCGTATAGATCGGTGCGCCCGTCGACTTCCTCGCCACGCAGCTGCTCGGGGGCCATGTACATCGGCGTCCCCACTGCGTGCCCGACTTGCGTCTGGCGATTCTTTCCGACTAACCGCGCGATGCCGAAGTCCATCACTTTCACCGCGCCGCTCGACGACAGCATGATGTTCGCCGGCTTGATGTCGCGGTGCACGACGCCCTTGTCGTGCGCGTGATCGAGCGCGTCGAGCGTGGCCGCGACCAGCTCGGCGGCGCGCCCCCAGGCGATCCGCCCGCTCCGTTGCACGATCGCCTCGAGCGTGTCGCCGCGCACGTACTCCATGATCATCAGGAGCGAGTCGCTGTGGCGCTCCAGTCCGTGCAGCGTGGCGATGCGCGGATGGTTGAGCCGCGCGAGCGCGATCGCCTCCTGCCGGAAGCGCTCGATGAGCGCCGCGTTGCGCGCGAGTTCGGGACGCAGGACCTTGATCGCGACTTCGCGATCGAGCATTTCGTCGACCGCGCGGTACACGGCTCCCATCCCGCCGTCGCCCAGCTTCTCGACGATGCGATAGTTGCCGACCGTCGTGCCGATCATTGCGGGATCTCCACCGCGCGCGTCTCGCGCGCCCCAGCTGCTGCAGGTTGGTTGGCAGCGGCCATCGAGAGGATGGCGACGGAGATGTTGTCGTGTCCACCCGCGTTGCGTGCGAGCGTCACCAGGCGATCGCACCCCACCTGCGGGTGCACGTCGCGCGCCGTCGCGAGGATCGTCGCCTCGTCGAGCAGGTCGTACAGTCCGTCCGTACACAGGAGGAAGCGATCCTCGGGGCGGAGCGCGAATGGCTGCGGCCACCCGGTCGCATCGACGTCGCGATGACTCCCCAACGCGCGGGAGATGACGTTCTTATCGGGATGATGCCGCGCTTCCTCGCGCGAGAGCACTCCGCGCCGCACCATCTCCATCACCGCCGAGTGATCCTCGGTCATGAGGAAGATGTCGCCGTCGCGGATGAGGTAGATGCGCGAGTCGCCGACGTGCGCCCCGTACGCCATCCCGCCGCGCACCAGGAGTGCGGTGCAGGTGGTCCCCATCCCCTTGAGCTTGGCGTTCTTCTCGGCGACATCGAAGATCGCGCGATTCGCCGCCTGAACGGCGCGCGGGAGCTGTACCACCGGATCGCCGTCCAGCTCTCCCCCTTCGAAGCGGCGCACGATGGTCTCGACGGCGAGGCGCGAGGCGATCTCACCGGCCTCGTGTCCCCCCATCCCGTCGCAGACCACTGCGAGCAAACCGCGCTTTTGCAACTCCTCGTTTGTCGTCGGGCGGATGATGCGGGCGAAATCCTCGTTGATCTCGCGCACGCAGCCCGGATCGGTGGAGAGCCCAGCCTCGATGCGGAGTTCTGTCCCCTGTCCGCCAGGTCCCCCCGCTCGCGACAGCTCGACGGTGGGGCGCGCCGAGGAAGCCGGCGGTGCCGCGTTGCGCGAGAAGAACTTGCCCAGAAAAGACATCACGCCCTCGTGGAATTGCTTTGGGAAGTGCTCGTGAACGTGCTCGTAAACGTGCTCGTGATACTTCGGTCAGCGAGAGCGGCAGTTCCGCAGGCTCTCGAACGTTTCGCCCATCCCCTCCTCGAGGCGCAGGGTGCGGCGCAGGTCGTCGCACCCGGGGCGCTTGAGGAGGAGTTGCATCTCGGTGCGCAACGGCGCTTCGAGGGTGTAGGGGGTGGTGCCGACCCGCACGTTGTCGATGTAGACATCGGCGGGCCCCTCTACCACGCGGATGATCAGCGTCCCGAGGCTCACGGGGCGCCCGTCCTTTTTCCCGCCCCCAGCGGCGACGGTGCGTGAGCTGCTCGTGGTCGCCGGGATGAGGGGCTCTGGCGTCGGCTGCACTGGCGTCACCGGTGGCGTCACGACCTCGGGTCGCTCACCCGGGCCGAGCCGGCTCCCGCTCCCTTGGGCGACCGGGGGGCGCGGCGTGACCGGGATGATCTCCTGGGCCGGCGGCTTCGGTGACGGCGAACTCACCGCCCAGAAGAGGAAAACCGCTGCGGCCGTCGCCAGCGCACCGGAGAGCGCCACGCGCCACTCCCGGGCGATGGTGCGGGCAAACTCTCCGCTCCCGTGCAGGATCTCGGCGCCGGAGATCGGTGTCACGCGACGCTCCCCGGACGAGAGCGCGCGCAGGTCGGTGAGGAGCGCCTCCGCCGTTGCATAACGATCCTCGGGACGCACGCGAAGGCAGCGCGAGAGGATGCGATCGATTTCCCGCGGGAGATCGGGGCGGAGGGTGGAGGCCGGCGTGTACGCCCCCTTCATGATCTTCTCCCCGACGTATCCCGGCGCTCCACCATCGAACGGCGCGCGCCCGGTAAGCAGTTCGTAGAAGAGCACACCTAACGCCCAGATGTCGGAGCGCGGCTCGGCGTGCCCGGTGCGCAACTGCTCGGGAGCGAGCGACATCAGCGTCCCGACCACGTTCCCGGTACTCGTCAGGCGCGGCGCCCCTTCGGCGGTGGCGATCCCGAAGTCGAGGAGCTTTACCGCGCCGCGCGAGTCGATCTTGACATTGTTGGTCTTGAGGTCGCGGTGGATCACGCCGCGCTGGTGGATGTAGCCCACCGCGTCGGCGAGCGAGGCGAGGATCCGGACCGCATCGGCTACCGGAAAGGGGCCGTGGATTCGCAGAAGCTGCTCGACCGTTTCGCCATCCACGTACTCCATCACCAGGCAGGGGGCGCCGTCGACTTGCAGCAGCTCGTACATCTCGGAGATCGACGGGTGGCTCAGCGCCTGGAGGATGCGGGCCTCGTTATGAAAGCGTTCGAGGGCTCTCGGTGCGACGGCGCCGCCGCTCATGACCTTGGCGGCGGCGACGCGTCCCGTTGCGCGGTGGCTCACCCGGTACACCGTGCCCATGCCGCCGGCTCCCACATAGTCGATCACCCGGTAGGGGCCGATCGAGGCGTTCATGGGGAGTCCGGCGGACATGGCAGTGACCTGGTGAGCGGTTGCAGCTGTCGGTGTTACTTGGCGGCCGTCGGGTCGCCGATCCGGAGGAGTTCCATCCCGTAGCGGATCGGGATCGAGAAGGAGATCTGCGCATCGGTGCGCTTGCCGGCGAAGTAGATGCCGATCACGTTGCCGAAGGCGTCGAACA